>NZ_JANZKZ010000002.1:0-300000 GCF_025770725.1 Sulfurospirillum oryzae
AATTGAGAAGATCAATGTGATCTCTAAAGAGAATGTTGGAAGTATCGACAATGTCTCTCAAGCATCAGAACATTTACATGTAATGACTGAAAATCTCAACAATGAGCTTGGGAAGTTTAAGTCGTAAATGATCCTCTTTGCCCACGTTGTATCTCACTACGTGGGCAATTTAAGCTTTGAGTCTGTACAATCTTTGTTAAAAAAAACAGAGAGTATGCATGTTAAACAAAGAACTCCTCAAGGGACTTTATGTCCTTACCGACGCAACACTTACCCCTACTGAAACGATGCTTGAACAAGTTGAACGTGTTTTAAAATCGGGTGTAAATATCATTCAGTACCGTGATAAATATGCGAGTGATGAAGAAGCTGAGAAACAGTGCATTAGACTTCAAGCCTTATGTGATTATTACGAGGCGATTTTTATCATTGATGATCGCTTAGAAATCGCCCATCGCATCAATGCGGATGGTCTACATGTAGGCATGGATGATGTAAGCTATGAAGAGGCTAGGGAACTTTTGGGAGCCGATAAAATCATTGGTGTTTCGTGTTATGGTGACATTGAGCGTGCAAAAAAGTACGCGGCTCTTGGAGCAGATTATGTTGCCTTTGGTGCGTTTTTCCCTTCGCCTACAAAACCACTCGCACACGTGGTGGAACATGAGGTTCTAGGTGCTGCAAAAGCTGAGTTAAATGTTCCTATTTGTGCCATTGGTGGCATTAATGAAGAAAACATCCATTGGCTTTCACAGTATGATATTGCGATGTATTCGGTGATAAGTGCAGTCTATCAAGAAGATGCTATTGAGGAAAATTTAGAAAAATTACAAGCAAAAATAGACTTTTTGCAAAACAAATAAAGCACCAAGGGTGCACGGGCTTTCTGCCGAAGAAAACCTAGTGTTAACGTAGTTTTTGAAGCTTTGCTTTAAAAACGTGTTTAAAGTTCTGCAAGAACTCTAATAAAGGAGCGGGCATGATTTTGGAAAAGTTTGATGTCTCCATCACCAATGCGAGTAAAGGAATGGCGCTAATGCTTATTTTATGGCATCACCTTTTCTATGAGAAGCCAGAGGCTGGCTTTATCGTGTTTCAAGCAGCACTTTTAGCTAAAGTGTGTGTGGGCATTTACGTTGTGCTCAGTGGTTATGGTCTGGCAGAATCGGTGAAGAAAAAAGGGCTTGAATTAGGGGCATTCTATAAACGAAGACTCCTTAAACTCTACATGAATTACTGGCTAATCGCGCTTATTTTTGTGCCAATTGGCGTATGGTTTATGGGAAGAACCCTTTCAAGTGTTTATGGCGAGCATGTTTTTCAAGGCTTCATCATTCAAATGCTAGGGCTTCACATGTTCACGTGGGTGAGTTATGGTTATAACGCTACGTGGTGGTTTATGAGCCTCATCATCGTACTGTATGCGATCTTTCCGTTTGTGAATACACTCACTAAAAAGTACCATCTTTGGTTTTTGGCATTGACGGCGCTACTATTATTTGCACCGATTCCTCTTGTCAACGACTGGATTTTTCCGTTTGCCGTAGGTGTCTATCTTTCGCATAAAGATGGCTTTGTCAAAATGATTATTTGGTTTGATAAACAAGGCAAGTGGCGTTTTTTAACGCTGGCAATTTTCACAGCGTTTGCGGCATGGTACAGACAAAATGGTTGGCTTTTCGATAGCATAAGAGCCGATACTTTTTTTGGAATTTTACTCATTCTTTGGACAACAGAGCTGATTGTTTTTTCTTCTTGGGCAAAGAAGGCATTTGAGTTTGTAGGGGTTCATTCGTTCAATATCTTTTTATTTCATACATTCATTTACTACTATTATTTCCCGAATTTTATTTACAGCTTTAAATATCCTGTGGTAATTTTTGCGGTACTTTTAGGTGTTTGTTTAGTGGTTTCTGTGGGAATTGAAAAGTTTAAAAAGAAAATAGGATTTGATAAATTGATCTAACGCAAAAAGGGAAAGATAACGCTCTTTCCCTTTTTACATGTAAACGCTTTAAAGCGTTATTTTTTGGACAAATTTTTCGCTCATGTGATTAAACTCCGCGCTTTCAATCCAACTCTCTGGTGCTGAGATATACTCAACTAAATTTTCCAAAAGAACATAGTGTGCTCTCTCTTCTTCTGCAATGCGTAGAAATGCAGCTTTTTGTTCGCTATCTTCAATCATAAGTGCTTTTTCTATGTAAAACTTGTAGCTGTTCTCTTCTGAGCGTAAAGCGCTTTTGTAAAACTCTATTTGGTCTTGGCTAAAACGAGGAGATTGATTCTCTTTTCGCATTTTTTCGAAGATGTTTTTTGTATGGCTAAAAAGATCGACACTTGGTTGTGTTGGGATGATTTGATTTTTGTTCATTCTATCAAATACAATGTAATGTTTCACTTCTTCATCTGCAAGCATTGTCAGAATTGACTTTACACCTTTGTCTTTTGTTTTCTCCGCAAGCTCTCTGTAGTAACGTTCGCCGTCTTTTTCGACTTTCATCGCGTATTCGTAGACATTCATCGTACACCCCTTTTGTGATATTTCGATAGATACTTATTTTATAGAGTATCTAGGATAAAAATCTGATAAAGAATTATGCTTAATTCAAGATCAACATTAAAACTGCAAAGAAATGGCAAATGCTTCCACCTAGAACAAAAAAATGCCAAATGACATGGTTAAGATACAATCTCTTCCATACGTAAAAGAGAATCCCTATGGTATAAACAAGTCCTCCCGCGACTAAAAGAGATAAAAGGAGCGTGTCAAGGTTTGCTAACATAGGTTTTACCGCTACCACGACCATCCATCCCATCAGTGCATATAATGCTAAAGAGAGACGTCCAAATCGCTCTGGATAAAAAAGCTTTAAACTCATACCAATACTTGCAATCGCCCATGCAATACCAAATAATGTCCAACCAAAAGCTCCTTTAATCCCTAAAAGGCAGATGGGAGTATAGGTTCCGGCAATGAGAATATAAATGGCGCAATGATCGGCTTGGCGCAAAATAGATTTTATTTCGGGAATACGTATAGCATGATAGAGCGTAGATGTTCCATACATAACCATTAAAGAGAGTCCAAAGACAAGCGCACTTGCAATTTTTGCACCATCGCCACTTTGTCCTGCAAAAACCGTTAAAAGTGTAAGCGCACTGACGCTCAAAAGAAGTCCTATCCCATGCGTAATGCTATGCCAAATCTCTTCCATGAGAGAATAAGAATGGGTTTCATCCATTAGGGGTGCTCCTTTGTCATTAATGGCTCATTATACTCCGAAATAGTCAATAGTTTTTCTATAATGTATTGAGAGTATAATCTAAGGCAGATGTCGATACAATTTTGTATCTTTACATGTAAAAGGAGAGTGTGATGCTCGAGCTTCAAACCATTATGATGTTTGTGACTGCTTCAACGCTTTTAGCGCTAGCTCCTGGTCCTGACATACTTTTTGTTTTAACCCAGTCGATGACAAAAGGAAGCCGCTCAGGCATTGTGATAGCACTGGGTCTTTGCAGTGGACTTATTTTTCACACAACAGCCGTAGCGCTTGGTGTTGCAGTGATTTTTCAAACTTCCATTCTTGCTTTTACTATTCTCAAATTTGTGGGAGCAGCGTATCTTTTATACCTTGCTTATATGGCTTTTAAAGATGCCAGTAAGAGTAAACTAGAGTCTGACAAAAGCCCACTGAGCCTTAAAGCACTCTATAAGCGTGGCATTTTTATGAACATTACTAATCCGAAAGTTTCCATTTTCTTTTTAGCCTTTTTACCACAGTTTACGAACGCTGAAATTGGGAACGTAACCGCTCAAATCTTTACACTTGGGGCGCTTTTTATGCTTTGTGCTTTTGTGGTCTTTAGTCTCGTCTCTCTTTTAGCGGGTCGTGTGGGTGCATGGTTTGCTCAAACCAAAAGTGGCGAGAAGATTTTAAACCGTGCGGCAGGAACGATCTTTGCGGTCTTGGCGCTCAAATTAGCCTTTGCGTCAAAGTAGGCTTGTACGATGAAAAAGTCTCAGCTTTTAGCCATCATTCTTGCACTTTTTGCAGGAGTGTTACTTATTGAAATTTTTTTACAAAATATCTTAGGCTCATAAAAAAATATCATACGCTTGTTCGACCTAACTGTTACGATAAGCCAAAAAATTATGGGAGTCTGTATGAAAATAGGTCTTTTTATCCCCTGTTTTATGAATGAGTTATATCCTGAAGCCTCTATGGCAACGCTTAAAGTGCTGGAGAATTTAGGATTGGATGTGGAGTACCCACTTGAACAAACGTGTTGTGGACAAGCACAAGCCAATACAGGTTGTGCCAAAGAGACAGCCGTTCTTGCAGAACGATTTTTTAAAATCTTCAAAGATTATGACTACATCGTAGCCCCTAGCGGAAGCTGTGTCAGTATGGTGCGCCATAACTACGCGCAGTTTTTAGAAGGAAGGGATGGTTTTGAACGGATGCGAAGCCATACCTATGAACTTGTTGAGTTTTTACATGATGTTGTTAAACCAACCTCTATGAATGCTACCTTTCCTCACAAAGTAGGCATTCACAACAGCTGTCATGCTCACAGGGAACTTGGACTTGCTAGCATGAGTGAGAAAAATGTACCCGAATTTTCCAAAATCAAAAATTTACTGGATAAAGTAAAAGGCATTAGCTACTCAGAACTGACACGCAAAGATGAGTGTTGTGGTTTTGGCGGTACGTTTGCCATCACCGAAGAGGCGATGAGTGTTGCGATGGGCAGAGCACGTTTGCAAGATCATCTCGATGCAGGAAGTGAGTACATCACAGGCGTGGATATGTCGTGCTTGATGCACATGCAAGGGGTGATTGATCGTGAAAAGATGCCACTTAAAACCATTTATATCGCCCAAATTTTAGCAGGAGATGTCCAATGAGTCACAACCATCCTGAACTTGCCGAAAAATTTGCCAGCAACGTTGAGCGCATGAAATGGCACGACAAAGCACTTTGGTTTGTCCGTGTTAAACGCGACACTCAAGCAAAAAGCTTAGACGAGTGGGAAGCGCTTCGCAATACGGCTGATAAAATCAAATCGCACACGCTTAGTAATTTAGATGAATACCTTGATATCTTTGAGAAAAATGCTCTTGCACGAGGTATTCGCGTGCATTGGGCCAAAGATGCGAAAGAGCACAATGAAATTGTTTTAGATATTTTACGCTCTAAAGGTGTGAAGATGCTTGTAAAGAGCAAATCCATGCTGACCGAGGAGTGCCATCTTAACCCATACCTTGAAAAAAATGGCATTGAGGTGGTCGATACCGATCTTGGAGAGCGCATTGTACAACTGCGAAATGAGCCACCTTCCCACATCGTTTTACCTGCGATTCACCTCAAAAAAGAGGACGTTGGAACCACTTTTGAGAAGTTTTTGAAAACAGAAAAAGGCAACTCTGACCCGACGTACCTCACTCGTGCCGCACGTGCGCATTTGCGTGAGAAGTTTTTAGGGGCGGATGCTGCGATGACTGGTGTGAATTTTGCTATTGCTGAAACGGGTGGCATTGTCGTGTGTACCAATGAAGGCAATGCTGACTTGGGGGCAAGTTTGCCAAAGCTTCATATTGCGTGTATGGGCATTGAAAAGATTATTCCTCGCCTAAAAGATCTCAGTGTTTTCACACGCTTACTCGCTCGTAGCGCAACAGGTCAGCCCGTTACTACCTACACGTCTCATTATCATGGCGCAGTCGAAGGTGGCGAAATGCACGTGGTTATCGTGGACAATGGGCGATCCAAAATCCTCAGCGATGAGCGTTATGTCAAATCACTTCAGTGTATCCGTTGCGGTGCATGTTTGAACACATGTCCGATTTATCGAAGAAGTGGAGGGTATAGCTATGGTTATGTGATCCCAGGACCCATTGGCTCAACACTAGCCCCTAGCCGTGATTTGAAAAAGTATTATAGTTTGCCATTTGCCTGCTCGCTTTGTTCTTCGTGCTCAAATGTTTGCCCTGTCAAAGTCGATTTGGCGCAACAGCTTTATCTCAAACGCCAAGATGTGGTGGATGCGGGGTATTTGAGTCCAGTCAAACACAATGCCTTAAAGATGGCAACATGGCTGATGTGTCGTCCAAAACTCATGGATTTAGCAGGGTTTATGGCGCGCAAGATGGTGCCTATCTTGCCACGTTTTCTTGTCTATTCAAAATTCAATCTGTGGGGAAAAAATAGAGAGTTACCACCATTCCCAAAAAACAGTTTTAAAGAACTTTACAAAGCAAAAAAGGGTATTAAATGAGTTCACGTGAAGCCATTTTAAAAGCGATCAAAGAGGGTAAGCCACGAAGTGAAAACGCTTTGCCAGAAGTTAATATTCTTCACACAACGTATGAAGATTTGGATGCTAAGTTTGCAACGACGCTAGCCAGTGTGGGTGGTAATGCGGTTCATTTGGAAGACAAACACGCCATAGAAGCCTACGTTAAAGAGCATTATAAAGATGCAGCCGTGATCGTCTCAACCGTAGAAGGCTTGTCAATAAACACCAAAGAACTGAATGCAACGGACGATCCGCATACGCTAAAAGACGTTGATTTGGCGATCATCAAAGGCGAATTTGCCGTGGCAGAAAACGGCGCGGTATGGGTGAAAGAGGCAGATGCAAGACACCGTGCGCTCTATTTCATCGCTCAAAAGTTGATGATTGTTGTTCCTAAAGGTGAACTTGTCCACAGTATGCATGAAGCCTACACCAGAGTGAATTTTGATGCAAAGGATGTTTTTGGTCTTTTTATCAGTGGACCATCCAAGACAGCTGACATCGAGCAATCTTTGGTTATCGGAGCGCATGGCGCTACTGAGGCATGTGTGGTGTTCGTATAATAATGCTATACGCTTTCAAAGCACAGCTCTGAAAGCTACGTTAACACTGGGTTTCCTTCGGCAGGAAGCCCATGCACCTTTGGTGCTTTTACTTCTTGCAAAATAGATTTTGCAAGAAGTCTAATATCGATACCTCTCTTTTTACATGTAAAGACTAAAGAAGTTTCTCTTTGGCACGAAATCTAGGAAGTTGAGAGATAATAATTCCCCCAAAGATCACAAAGCTTGCCATCATTTCCGTTTGACTAAGCACTTCTCCCAAAAGAATATAAGCCAGTAAAACCGTAAAGACAGGAATGAGGTTGACAAACACAGATGCTTTTGAAGCTTCAATGCGACCAAGGGCAAGGTTAAACATGCCGTATCCTCCAAGCGTAACCACAATGCCTAGATAGCAAATCCAGCCAACGACTTCTCCTGTAATGGTCATAGGAAGTGTTAGATACTCCCAAAGTGCCAATGGCGCAAAAAAGATTGTACCTATAAACGTTTGGATGGCAGTCAAGAAAAGGGCTGAAAATCTTTGGCTGAGGTAACGCACCGAGATGGCATACCATGTACCACAGACCATTGCACAAAATTCTAAGAGATTCCCTAAAAGTGGGTTACTGGCGTGTTCGCTGCTTTGTGCGCCAAGACTGAGCCAAACAGCTCCTGAAACGGCAAGAATAGAGCCGATGACGACGCGCTTGCTAAGATACTCTTTGAGCACGAAACTTGCGGCTATGGCAGTCATTAAAGGCATCATAGAAGTGATCATACCTGCTTGGGAAGCGGTGGTCAGTTGCAGTGCTTTGGCTTCAAAGATAAAGTAAAGGCATGGTTCAAAGAGCGTGAGCAAAAAAATGTATTTGACATCTTTTTTCGTAAATTCAAGTTTGCAAAAGCCTTTGATAAAATAGACAAAACAGAGACTGGCTACCAGCATACGACCAAACATCAAGCTCATAGGTCCCAGCGGTCCTAAAGCGGCTTTAAAAGCAATAAATGAACTCGCCCATGTCAGCATAGCGGTGAGTAAAAATAAAATGCCAATCAAATCAATGCGTTGTTGCTTCATCACGTAATCTCTTTATTAAAAAATGTTTGAAATTGTATCTTTTGTTTGCTAAAACCATCTGCCTTGGTGTACAATGTACGCATGGAACTTTTCAACCTACGCAACATCATTCTTATCATTGTTCTCATCGTAGGTATCAACTATTACAAAAGCAGACAAGAAGTTGATGTGCAAAGTCTCTCTTTGCCACTCGATACCAAAATACTCGCTTTTGGCGATAGCCTGACGTTTGGATATGGCGCACCCAGAGATAAAAGCTACCCCTCTGTGCTGGTTGAGCTTTTACATGTAAGCGTGATCAATGAAGGTATTTCAGGGGAACTCAGTGCGCAAGGATTGGAGCGATTGCCAAGTGCTCTTGAGCGTCACAAACCCGATATTTTAATTCTTTGCCATGGTGCAAATGACATTTTACGTAAACAAGATCTGGTACAAACCAAAATTAATCTCGACAAAATGGTCAAAATGGCAAAAGAGAAGGGCATCTATGTCCTTATAGTGGGCGTTCCAACCTTTGATATTTTAAACTTTAACGTGCCTTCCTTTTACTATGAAGTTGCCAAAGAAAACAACATTGAGATCGAAGATAGCAGTTTAAAAAAGATATTTGACAATGAAACCACGCTTAAATCTGACAAAGTGCATCCCAATGAACAAGGCTATGAATTGATGGCAAAAAGCATCGCGCGCATACTCAGCGAAAACTACCACCCATCAGCGAAATCGTTTTAAAATTCCTTTGAGGTACTCTTCAGCTAAAGTCGCTATTTCAGCTTCAGAGAGCGTAATAGGTGTCGTTTGACTGGGTACATTGTTAAGAAGTACAGAAAGTTGTGTGCAGGTTTTAAAAAGCTCTTCAGGACTCATTTTTACCATAACATGTAAAACATCACTGGGGAGATTTTTGGGCTCTAATTGATGAAGCGCGGTCAAGTTGGCTAAAAAAGTTTCGATCGTTGGGTGCAAGTTCCTATCCTTATTTTTTGTGTGCAATTATGCCACATTCTTTGTTTAACTTCTTTATTAATTTTACGGTGTAAGCATTTTTTGGCTCGCACCACGTTACAATCAAAGTCACTCTCACTAAAGGGCTTTGCATGAGTATGTACGATCTTGAGGCATTTTTACGCTCCATTCACCCGTTTCAATTGCTTTCCAAAACAGAGATAAGCAAAGCCATAAGTGCTATGAACATTGCTTACTACAAAAAAGAGACGTTGCTTCTCTCTCCTTCAAAACCCTCCGAATTTCTTTACATCATCATCAAGGGTGAAGTAGGGGAGTATAACGAGGATGAACTTCTTAAAGTTTACAGTAAATCCAACTCGTTTGATGCTGATGCACTCATTTATAACAAAAGCGAGAGTAGTTTTAAAGTGCTGGAAGAACTCATCTGTTACGAGCTTAAAAAAGAGGATTTTCTCTCTTTGTTGGACTCAAATGCAGCCTTTAAAGCTTACTTCATTCAAGACCTTGCCAACAAAATCCAATCTGCCAAAGCTAAAGAGTACACCACTGAACTTTCAGGTTTTATGATGGCGCGTGTGCAGGACAGTTACTTGCATGAACCGACCATTGTTGAGAAGGATTGTTCCATTATGGAAGCTTTAAAGCAAATGGAAGCGAAAAAGAGCAGTTGTATCATCGTACGTAATGGCGATGGCTATGAATATGGCATTGTGACCGATAGCATCGTGCGTCGTCATGTGCTTTTTGAAGAGTACGATAAACATGCCGAAATTGGACCTATTGCGCTTCATCCCATCATCACCATCGAAGCCGATGACTATCTTTTTAACGCACTTCTGGCGTTTACAAAGCATTCTATCAAGCGCATCGTTGTGACACGCGATGGCGAGATTATCGGTATTTTAGAACAGCTTGATTTGCTAAGTTACTTTGCCAACCACACCTATTTGGTTGCCGTTCAGATCCGAAAAGCGACGAGTATTGAAGAGCTCAAGCAAGCCAGCAGTGATCTTATTAACATTGTTAAAAAGTTACATGTAAAAGGGACAAAGGTTGATTATATTGCGAAGCTGATCTCTGAGATTAACGAGAAAATTTATGAAAAACTCTATGGTATGATCGTTCCAGAGGCGCTTGCCAAAAAAGCGTGTTTGATCGTCATGGGTAGTGAAGGACGTAAAGAGCAGTTATTGAAGACCGATCAAGACAATGCGCTTATCATTGATGATGGGATGGAGGAAAGCCTTTATACACCTTACATGCAACGCTTCACCGAAACGCTCATCGACTTTGGTTTCCCACGTTGTGAGGGAAACATCATGGTTTCAAACCCTTATTGGTGTAAGCATTGGAGTTCTTATCACAAGGAAATCGTAAGGTGGTTTGATGCTCCTACCATGGAAGATGTCATGAACCTTGCGATCTTTTTTGATGCCATCCCCGTGGCAGGCGATGCGTCGATGTTACGTAAACTCAAAGCTGAAGTGTTTGAACATATCGAAGAGCAGAGCCCTTTTTTAGCCAACTTTGCCAAAGCTGCCACGGCATTTGAAACACCTATCGGCATCTTTACAACTCTTATTTCGGAAAACAATAAAATCGATGTCAAAAAAGGTGGCATTTTCCCCATCGTTCAAGGTGTTCGCGCCCTTGCGTTGGAGCATAAAATAGAGCCAACCGATACCGTAACACGCATCAAAAAACTAGCAAAGCTCGATGTCATAGACAGCGATTTTGCGGGTGCTCTCATCGAAGCGCTCGATACGCTTTTGAACTTACGCCTCAAAGAACGATTGGCAAGGGGTGAAGACAAAGGGCTTGACAACTTTGTCAATATTGAAAACCTTAACCAATTAGAGCTAGAGCTTCTCAAAGACAGCTTTAAAATCGTCAATAAATTTAAGAAGTTTTTGACGCACCATTTTAAACTCTCGATGGTAAGCTAGCATGTTCGCCTCTTTTTTTAAAGCGCGCAATGCTAAAAAGCTGAAAAACGAGCAGTACCGCTTTTTATTTGAAGAAGCCCCCGAAGATGAGGTCGTGGTGTTCGATACTGAAACCACAGGACTGAACCCTAAAAAAGATGAGATTCTCTCCATCGGAGCGGTGAAGCTCAAAGGCAATAAAATCTTGATGTCCCAGAAGTTCGAGCTTTTTGTCAAACCCACACAGGAAGTAAACGAGCAGAGCATCAAAATTCATCAGATTCGCAATATTGACCTACAAAATGGGTGCGAGCCCCGTGAAGCCATTACGCAATTTTTACACTTTATAGGCTCACGCCCACTGGTTGGCTACTACCTTGAGTTTGATATGAAGATGATCAACAAGTACGTCAAGCCCTATCTTGGTATCAACGTGCCCAATCCCCAAATCGAAGTCTCAGGACTCTACCACGATAAAAAGATAAAGTTCATTCCCGATGGTGTGATAGACCTGCGCTTTGATGTGATGATGAAAGATCTGGGCTTGCCCATTTTTGGGAAGCATGACGCGCTCAATGATGCGGTGATGACAGCGATGATGTATATTAAACTTCAAAATATTGGGAAGGTTTAGGGAGGTTTTTGTTTTACATGTAAACGTTAAAAGTTTAGCTCCAGTATGTTTGACTCCCATACTTTGTTTTTAGGTAGAGATGACCATTATATGACCGTCCTGATGGTAAAATTCTTGAGGAAAACAAAAGGAGTAAGAATATGAAATCAAAATGGATTTTAGGTGTATTGGCTTTTGTTGCCACTACAATGTTGAGTGCTGGGGATATTGATGGTGGAGCGGTAGTCGGCAGTATGGTTGGCGCAGGAGTTGGTTCAGCGGTCGGCTCGGCAGCAGGCGGTAAAAATGGCGCTATCATCGGTGGTGGAGTTGGTGGGGCCGTTGGTGCTGCGGTAGGCAGTAGTGAACCTGCAAAAACAGAAACACATGTTGTACATAGAGATGTGGTCTATGAGGACCATGAGCATCATGATAATGGAAAGCATAAAGGGCACCATAAGCATCACGATGACGACTAAATTGTGATGATAACTTTTAAAAATACTGATTATGTGATAGATACAATCGCGTAATCAGTATGCGAAGTTTTGCACTGAACTGGAGAAGTTAAATTACTTCGGAGTTTTGAACAGATATTTCGAAAACGATAATTCTTGCAGTAATACCCCTAAATCGATAAATCAGTCTTTCCCTCCCCACCATAAAGAAAAAAACTAAGCTAAATTTTTTCATTATACGAGGGCTAAACTTTTAAACAAGTACGTCAAACCTTGGCTTGGTATAAACGTGCCCAATCCCCAAATCGAAGTCTCAGGACTCTACCACGATAAAAAGATAAAGTTCATTCCCGATGGCGTGATCGACCTGCGGTTTGATGTGATGATGAAAGAGTTAGGCTTGCCTATTTTTGGGAAACATGATGCGTTCAATGATGCGGTGATGTATATTAAACTTCAAAATACAAAACTTTAACACTTTCTATGAAGATCTTTGAGGGTAGAGTTTTTAAACATTTCATCAATAAGCTGTTTAGGTTTTGACCAACATTCGTGCAATGCACAATGTTCTCCTTGTCCACATAGACCTTCTCCCATAATGCAAACATCATCATTAAGATCGTTCATGGCTTCTAAAATATCATAGAGCGTTATCTCATCAACAGGTTTTGCAAAGATAAATCCACCATTTTTTCCTCTGGTAGAACTAATAAATCCAGCTTTTCCTAAATTGGTCATAATACGAGTGAGGTATTTGTAAGGAATTTTCAATGTTTCAGAAAGTCCTTTTGCCGTATGCTGCTCTTCTTCATGGAGGCTCATGTGAGACAAGATACGTAGGGCGTATTCTGAAGTTGTTTTTAGTTTCATGGTATTCTCCGTAAAATCGTGAGCTTCTTTAGATAGAAAAATTAATGTTATTGAGCGAAGAAGTCATCTGTATTGTATAGAAAAAATATTAAACACAGATAACACAGCCAATATAGTATTTTTAAAATAAGAAACTATCAGGAATTTTTAATTTTTGCTTTAGTAGTATTGCATTGTTAAATACTACATCAAGGTAGTAATAATACAACAAAGGATGAGGCATGACGTTTTTGAACTCTTTAGAGTTGTTGGCATTCCATAACGTTGCGTATACAGTGTATTCAGTGCTGATTATCGCAATTATTGCTTGGTTTGGTTACAACCTTACACGCAGTGAAAAAGCTGAACCTATGGTGCGTATCCCTTTTTATGGGTTTATTGCATTTTTAGTTGCGGCGGGTGTTGGACATCACATTTTTACTTACAATGTGGTTCCTTGGGTTGCGCAGGACATTATGCGTGAAAGCATAAAGCCTGATCAGGTTTATAAAGTGACGATTGAAAAACATCAGTTTCAACTTCCAAGTGAAAAACTAGTCGTTGAATGCGGGCAAAAGGTGTTATTTGACGTAACCAGCCAAGATTTGGTTTATGGTTTTGGGTTGTTTAGAAAAGACCATACGATGGTCACCCAAATGCAGGTTAATCCAGGTTCAAAAAATACTATTTTATGGACATTTCACGAAAATGGTGTTTTTGACTTGATGTCAACAGAGTACTCTGGCCCTAAAGGCAATGGTATGTTCGTACCAAGTATTATGGAAGTCAGAGGCTGTAAGACAAACGTAGCTCAAGGAGGTTCTAAATGAGTTTTATGAATGATCTCATTCATGGTGCAGACAGTAAATTTGATCATACGAGTCTGAATGCTTTACAAAAAGCAACCCTTCGAGCGGTTGTTGTCTCATTTTTATTTTATGGGCTTGCAGCATTAGAGGGTATGATTATGCGTGCGGCGTCAATAGCGCCTTCTATCAAACCTGTCAATGGTAGTGTCGATCATTACTTTGCGATTATGACGGTGCATCCTATTGTTGGTATTTTTGGGTCAACCTATCAACTGGTTTTTGCAGCATTTCTTTTCTTAGTGCCGTTTTTAACAAAAAAGCCTTTGTATAGCATTAAATTGGCCAATGCTACATGGATTTTAATTACGATTGGCACAATGGCATCTTGGTTAGCTTCATTTGTCTATAACTATGCGCCATTGTACACACTTTACTGGCCATTGCCTGCCGATACAACACAGTTTAAAGCGATTGGTGGTGTGATGTTTATCGTAGGTGTTGCACTCATTATGGTGGGAACATTACTGTTCATTTACAACATTTACGCAACAGTGTTCTCAAAAGTAGGCGTACATAAAAACAAAACAACGAAAGAGCTTTTGATTTCTGGTTTTGGTATTGACGGTATGTTAAACCTCGTTCATAAATTGACTGGAAAAGAGCCATACTCAAAAGAGCCTGCACTCTCATTACCCGTTGTTGCTATCTTTAGAGGAACGGTTGATACGTTCCTAGATGCATTGGTTATTTTATCGGCGGGTGTTTTGGTATTGGTTTATCTTTTTGCTGATATGGGTGGCGTTAAGTTAGATGTGGCTTCCATTGATGCACTTTTATATAAAAACTGGTTCTGGTGGGGACTCGATCTTGTAGCCGATGGCTTGGTGCTTATCTATGTTGCGGGCTCATGGTATCTTTTAGCAACGCTGATTACAGGGCAAAAACTCTTTATGGAGAACGTTGCGCGTGCAGCGTTGATGCTTGAACTTTTGGTTTCGTGGATGGTCTGGTCTCACCACTTGCTTGCAGATCAAGGTCAACCTGAAATGATGAAACTCATCTCAGGTGAGATGGTCACCGCATTTGAGCTTCTCACACAAGGTTTAGCACTTTTCATTACGCTTGTCACACTTTGGAAAGCGCGACCACTTAAAATGACAATGGAGCTCAAATACCTTCTTGGGGGTTTGATCGGCTTTGGTTTAGCTGTTCCTGCGGGTATCATTCAAGCTGATATGGCAATGAACCGTGTGCTTCACAATACACAATGGATCATCGGTGCGCACGTTCATATCGCGATTATCGTTGGTCTTTATATGACACTTTACAGTGCTGTTTATGTGCTTTGGCCGCTTGTAACCAACAATGCGAAACTTTGGAGTACAAAACTTGCCAATGCGCACTTCTGGTTGCACCTCATTGGTGGTATCGGTATGGGTGCATTTATGGGTATGGCAGGACTTGATGGTATGCTTAGACGTCATCTTTATTTCAATGGCGAATACAATTTCTTTATGATTCTTGCAGCAATTTGTGGCACGATGTTGCTTGTTGCTTGGCTTCTTTTCTTGTTCAACGTCATTATGTCTGTTGGGCTAAAAGGTCTTATTGGTATCTTCTTACCATCTCATAATAAAGAAGCAAGTTATGGCATTGAGCCAGCAAATGCTTAATCTTTTTCGCACCGCTTTATGCGGTGCGATCTTAGTGATAGAGTGTGAGCGATGATACACTTAGAGCGCGTTGCGCGAGAGATTAAAACAATAGGTCTTTATGACTTGGTCTATCAAGATGTCGAAAAAGCGCTTGGTAAAAAGCATATTGAACTCATCGATATTGAAAACTGCTTACAAACACATCCCGAAATTCTGGAAGCTTACAAACAAACCAACCTCGAATATAACATCAGTAACATTCACATCAAAGCGATTGATGAAGCGAGTGTTACTCTTACATGTAAAGATGACGTCAAACGTGTTAATGCCAATTTAGCAAAACTTCGTCAGATTGAAAAATATACAATAGATTTTGAACAAAGCTCCATCTTGGTCATTATCATGTCTATTGAATTTTTTGTCCTCTTTTCCGTGCAATATTTTATTGTCTTACTCAATCTAAAAGAGTGGCAATGGGAAATTTACGGTGTTTTTGGACTCTCCGTGCTTTGGGCTTGGTTGTATGCTAAAAAAGAGCGCAAAAAATTTGAATGCCATGCGCGTCATTATGCACAACTTTACGAAGAGACACTTCAACTTTTAGATGAACTTGAAACACATGGGTGTATTCATAAAAAAAGTTTAATGATTGAAGAGAGTAGCGAAGATCATATTTAGAAGTGTCTAGAATTTTTTGAAAATAAAGTTAAGGGATAAATATGTTTTTTGCGACGATTAAAAGAAAATTGTTTCTTATGTTGAGTATTTTATTGATAGGCGTTGTGATTTTAGGGTACGAAATTGTACTATTAAGCCATGATGGGAAAATGGCAGCAACAAGGCTATGGATCATTGGAAAAGTCGAGACACATGTGGCTCAAAGTATGATGGAATTAAGAGGCTTCCAACTTTTTACTGATTCGAAGCGATTGGAAGCATTTGAACAAAATTATAAAGAATCACTCTCATCGATAGATACACTTTTTCCCATTTTACTTGCAAAAGTAAATCAAGATAGAATTTCCACACTGAAACGCGATGTCGAGAAATGGTATTCTATTAGTGGGCAACGCATTGTGTTGCTACAAAAATATGGATCTATTATTCAAGAGAACTCTTTTGCTCAAACAAACAAGGCTGAATATGAAGCGTTTAAGACATTAACGCTCCAATCTGCGGCACTTTTTGATGCTATTATTTATCAAACAAATGTATTGGGCGAGAGTGTGAAAGAAGTTAATTTTGATAGCCTTGATAGCAGTGCAATGACGGGGAAAATAGCTCTGGGCGCCGTCTCGTTTTTCTTGCTTCTCCTTTTTGGAATCACCAACCAAAGCATTCAAAAATCTGTTATCAACGCAAAGCAATGGATAGAGTACATTCAAAATCATAAAGATTTACATGTAAAGATAGAAACAGGTTCAAACGATGAGATTAATGACACTATGAACTCGTTAAATCTGCTTTTAGATGAGATAGCACAAACGCTTAATGTTGCAAAAAATAACGCTATTGAAAATGCCTCTGTTGCGGAGGAACTTTCACAAACAAGCTTTCAAATTGGGCGAAGGGCGGAAGAAGAAGCAGGCATTGTGACCGCAACGACTCAAGAGGCGCAACAGGTTTTAGTGCAGATGGAAGAGATGAACCAGAGTAGCTATGAAGCAGAAAATATAACCCTTCAGGCACAAAAGAGTTTGATGATCGCACAACAATCTTTACATGAGACATTGACGCAACTTAATGAAACTGTTCAAATTGAAGCAAAAATGAATGATCGCCTCAATCATCTTTCAACCGAAGCAGTTCAAGTCAAGTCGGTTTTAAATGTTATTAGTGAGATAGCCGATCAAACCAATCTTTTAGCCCTTAATGCTGCTATTGAAGCGGCACGCGCGGGAGAACATGGACGCGGTTTTGCCGTAGTGGCAGATGAGGTGCGAAAATTGGCAGAGCGAACACAAAAAAGTCTATTGGAAACCAATACGACAGTCAATTTGATTGTTCAGTCCATCAACGACATTAGTGGCGAGATGAATGCAAACAGCGTACGTATTCATGCACTATGTGATCTTTCTGAAAAAGTTTCGCTTCAAACCGATGAAGCTGTTTCAATGCTCAATCAAACTACAGATGTCACCCATCATGTCGTTTTGAAAATGAAAGCGAACATGCAACTTGTTAATGACGCTGTTATCAATAAAATGAGCTTAATTAATGAACTCTCAAGCTCAAATGCGAGAAGTGTTGAAGAGATTGCATCTTCTGCCAAATACGTATCGACTTTGGCAGAGTCACTTAGTCAGTCTCTCGCTGTTTTTAAAACAGCATAAGGATGAGGAGAAATTCTCCTCATCCCTTGAGTTTTTAAACTACAATCAGGGTTAATCCAAAGCTCCTCTTGAAGAATCACTTACAAACGTACCTTGGCTACTCACTTATTTTCAACACTTAGCACACGTAACAAATACATTTAGAGTATGCTATGTTCATGCTATGAAATTGATATAATATTATTTAATAAATGTTTGAGATAAAGTTGCTGGGTCAAACTGGCTCATTTACATCGGTTGTTTGTTTCTACGAATGAACAATTTAAATCAATATATGTTGATATGTAAAGGATGTTGTAATGGAAAATGAATCTACAAAACCCGCTTCGGGCATGGGCTTTTTTGAGCGTTATCTCACCGTATGGGTGATATTGTGTATTATCGCGGGTGTGGCTATTGGTCAGTTTCTTCCTATCATTCCACACACCTTGAGCCGTTTTGAATACGCCAATGTCTCCATTCCTATAGCCATTCTGATTTGGCTTATGATTTACCCGATGATGCTCAAAATCGACTTTGCGAGTATTTTGGATGCGGGTAAAAAACCTAAAGGGTTGTGTATTACGTGTACGGTCAATTGGTTGATTAAACCTTTTACCATGTATCTTATCTCCGCTTTCTTTTTTAAAGTTCTGTTTGTAAACTTTTTGCCTGAAAATCTCGCCAATGAATACTTAGCCGGTGCGATCTTACTAGGAGCAGCACCTTGTACGGCAATGGTGTTTGTATGGAGTCATCTCACCAAAGGCGATGCTGCTTATACCTTGATCCAAGTTGCCGTCAATGACCTTATCTTGCTGATTGCATTTACTCCCATTGTGGCTTTTTTACTGGGTGTGAGCAATGTATTTGTACCTTATGACACTCTGTTTTTATCGGTCATTTTGTTTGTAGTCATTCCCTTGTTAAGCGGTTATCTCTCAAGACGGTACATCATCAAGCACAAAGGGCTTGGTTACTTTGAAAATGTGTTTATTAAAAAATTTGATAAAACCACCATTCTTGGGCTTTTGCTGACGCTTATTATTATCTTTACGTTTCAGGGCGATGTTATTTTAAACAATCCTCTGCATGTTCTTTTGATCGCTATTCCACTCACCATTCAAACCTTTTTTATTTTTTATATATCGTATGGTTGGGCACGTGTATGGAAGCTTCCTCATAACATTGCTGCACCTGCTGGAATGATCGGGGCGAGTAACTTTTTTGAGCTTTCCGTAGCCGTAGCGATTACTCTTTTTGGCTTGCAATCAGGTGCAACATTGGCGACAGTTGTGGGCGTTCTTGTGGAAGTCCCTGTTATGTTAGCACTGGTACGCGTTGCGAACAATACTAGACATTGGTTTGAAAAGTAAAGAAAAAAACGTGAGCTACGAGAGGAAAACTCCCCTCGTAGCAAACGCTTAACGCGCTAAATGCACGGCTTTAATCATGTTGGTTAAAGCCGCTTTTGTCTCACTCCATCCTCTTGTTTTAAGCCCGCAATCAGGGTTAATCCAGAGTTGCTCTTTAGGAAGCACTTGCAAGAACGCTTTGATCTGCTCGCTCATCTCCTCCACACTTGGAACGCGAGGCGAGTGGATGTCATACACACCCGGTCCAATTTGCGCTTTGTAGTTTGCTTTTTGAAAGACTTTAAGTAGCTTATTGCCACTGCGTGAAGTCTCGATGGTGATGACATCGGCATCCATGCGCTCTATCGTGTCGATGATGTCATTGAAGTTGCTGTAACACATGTGCGTGTGAATCTGTGTTTGATCCCATGCAATCCCAATTGAAGCTTTGAAACTCTCCACCGCCCATTTTTCATAGGCTTTGATTTTCTCTTCGCGCAGAGGATACCCCTCCTTGAACGCCGCTTCATCGACTTGAATGATCTTGATGTCATGACGTTGAAGCTCATCGACCTCTTCGGCGATTGCACGTGCGACTTCAAAAGCAACTTCACTTTTAGGAATGTCATCGCGTACAAATGACCAGTTGAGAATGGTCACAGGCCCTGTGAGCATGCCTTTCATTGGCTTATCGCTCAAGCTTTGCGCATAAACCGTCCAGTCGACGCTTAGAGATTGTTTACGGCTCACACTTCCATAAAGAAGAGGTGGCTTGACACAACGACTGCCATAGCTTTGAACCCAACCATTTTCACTAAAGGCAAAACCCTCTAAGAGTTCACCAAAGTACTCGACCATGTCGTTGCGCTCGAACTCGCCATGTACTAAAACATCCAGTCCCAGTTCCTCTTGGAGCTCAACGCACTCTTTGATCGATTCTTTTAAAGATGCCTCATACTGCTCACGTGAAATCTCACCTTTTTTATAGGCATTGCGCACGGTTCTCGTCTCTTTAGTTTGAGGAAACGAGCCGATGGTGGTGGTAGGGAAAAGTGGCAGATTCAGCTCTTTTTGTTGTAAGGCAAAACGGGTAGCGTAAGGTGATCTGGTGTAGGCAATGGCACTGTTTTTAACCGGAGTTGCTTTTTTAGCGCAGATGCTAGCAACAGGTTTTTCTCTTTTTTCCCAAAGGGTATTGATCTGCTCTAACTCTTCAAGTTTTTCCAGTGCAAAACTGAGGCGACTTTTAGCTTCAGGTGCCATTTTCTCTTCAAAACGGGTTGAAAAAGGTACATGTAACAGCGAGCATGAAGTGGAAATAATGATTTGCTTAGGATCAATTTTTTCGCTTATTCTTTCCAACAATTCATACGTTTTTGAGGCATTGTTTTTCCAAACATTGCGCCCATCGATGAGCCCAGCAATAAGTACTTTATCGTTTACATGTAAAAGGGCATCCAGATTTTCTTCACCGTAAACAAAATCAAGCCCAATCGCCCAAATAGGGCAGTTCCCTAAAATGACAACGGCTTCATTGGCACGATCAAAATAGGTCACTACGGCGATTTTTAAGTTTTTGCTGACACTTCCTAATGTTCGATAAGCAATTTTAAGCAGGCTTAAAAATTTTGGTTCTAAGCTTTTTGCACATAAAGGCTCATCAAATTGTACGACGATGTTTTCGCCTAAACTTTCAATGGCTTTTAGCACTTTGATATATGCCTCAAGAATTCCATCAAAAAGTGAAAAAATATCGCTTCCATCAATAGAATTTGAGAGTGCTAAGAAAGTCAATGGTCCGATCAGGTTTATCTTAGGATTGACGCCATGCTCTCTAGCCTCAAGATACTCTTCTGCAATTTTGGAGATGTCAACGTGAAAGTTCATGTTGGCATGAATTTCAGGCACAATGTAGTGGTAATTGGTGTTAAACCACTTGGTCATCTCCATTGCTGCACGTTCATCGTCGCCTCTTGCCATTGCAAAGTAACGCGCTGTTTTATCTTCAATATTTGCAAAGCGTGAAGGAATGGCTCCTAGCATTACGGTAGTGTCAAGCATCGTGTCGTACAGACTAAAGTCATTGCACGAGATAAAGTCTATATGACGCTCTTTTTGGTAGTTCCAATGGCGTGCACGCAATGTTTTTGCAACTGTTTTCACCGCTTCAAAATCTGTTTTTCCTGCCCAATACGCCTCTAATGCGAATTTGAGCTCACGTTTTTCCCCAATGCGAGGGAAACCGGTAACATAAGTTTGTGACATACTTCTTTTCCTTGTTCATTTACACATCAAAAAAGCACTGCTTTTTTGATAAATTAAGCCAGCGCATGCATGCGTGGCAAAGCTCGTTGTTTAATGGTTGAAAGAAAGGAAAAAGGGGAGGATGAACACCGGTTCGGCGGAAGCTGAAGTAGCGGGAGTGGCAGTTGCATTTACGTCTTTTTTTGGCACGCTTTATGGCAGAGTGGGCGCGTTTTGCAAACAGTCGACTGCATTTGCACAGTCTTGGGCGGTACGATGAGACAAATCCGAGAAGAGCAGCGCTAAGAGGTGGCGGATCGTCCTCAACGGCTTCTTGGTCACACGTGTCGGCAAAGAGGCGGGTGGTATGCAATAGGCGTGTTTGATGGCGTTTGGTTTTGTATTCAATCGTAGAAGCTTGAATAGAAGCGAGCCTAAAGTAGCCCTTTTTGCCAAAGCCCAGAGGCAGTCTCACGTGTTGTGCATCCTTAAATTTGATGGCGGCATTATAGCACAATGGTTTACATGTAAAAATTGTGCGAAAAATTATTTACCAATCTTGGGTAAAATGAGTGTTTAATTTTCTCAAAGGAACGCAGATGGAAGTCATAAAAACGGTTGTCCTATTGACCTTGATGACACTCTTATTTGTCTGGGTTGGTGGCATGATGGGAGGAACGCAGGGCATGCTTATCGCTCTTGTGATGGCAGGTGTTATGAACTTTGTGAGCTATTTTTACTCTGACCAACTTGTCTTGCGCCACTACAATGCTGTGCCTGTGTCGCGTCAAGAAGCCAATGGACTTTATACTATTGTTGAGCGTTTAAGCCAAAAAGCCAATCTTCCGCTTCCTCAAGTTTACATTATTCCCGATTCAACGCCCAACGCGTTTGCCACCGGACGCAACCCAAAACATGCCGCAGTTGCAGTCACCGAAGGGCTTTTACAGCTTTTAGATGATGAGGAGGTTGAAGCGGTTTTAGCGCATGAACTCAGTCATGTAAGACATTATGATATTTTAGTGGGAACCATTGCCGCAACCATCGCAGGAGCGATTGGTGTGATTGCCAATATGTTGCAATTTGGAGCTATCTTTGGAGGTGGCGATAGGGAAAATAGACCAAATCCTATTGTAATGATCGCTCTTGCCATCATTTTGCCTCTTGCGGCAGCGGTGATACAAATGGCGATTAGTCGCAATCGTGAATATATGGCAGATGAGGGAGCGGCTCGTTTGACACGTCATCCAGAGTGGCTTCAAAGCGCACTGGCAAAACTTTCGAACTACAACCGACAAGGCATGGTGCATGAGGCAACGCCAGAGAGTGCGCATCTGTTTATCGTCAATCCTTTTTCGGGTAAAGATATTTCGTTTGCTTCGCTTTTTTCAACGCACCCATCTACGGAAGATCGCATTGCGCGACTTGAAGAGCTCAAATTAGAGTTAAAATCATAAGGCGAACTTAAAATCTTTGCGCTAAAATGAGCTATATTTTAAGGTAAAAAGTACATTACCATCTACATTACATGTAAAGGATATAAGATGAAAAAATCACTCCACGAAATTCCAAGTACACCGCTTCAAGCAGGCGAGGGTGCGAGTATGCAAATGCTGATTTCTCCAGAAGTTGCGCCTCATTTTGCGATGCGCAAATTTGTTCTTAAAAAAGATGGACACATGCCATTTCATACCAATACGGTTGAACATGAGCAGTATGTTTTAAAAGGCAAAGCCAGAGTTCAAATGGGAGATGAGAGTTTCATCGCTGTAAAAGACGACATTATTTTTGTCCCAGCAGGTGTGCCTCATTCGTATCATGTAATTGGCGATGAAGATTATGAATTTTTATGCCTCGTTCCAAACAAAGATGACACAATAGAGATGGTTCCCACAGGTTCAATCAGTGGCTGTTAGAGCGCACTTACAACCAATTGTCGCAGGCATTTTGGTTGTATTTGCCTGTTTAGGGCTAGCTCGTTTTGCGTTTGGTATGATTCTTCCTAGCATGCAAGGCGAGCTTTTGATGAACGCTACTGAAGCTGGCATTGTTGGCAGTGCCAATTTTGTGGGTTATTTTATAGGTCTTTTTGTCACATCACAGTTTTACCGTAAATTTGGTGCGGCAACACTGATAACACGTTCTTTACTAACCCAGGCGATCAGCATGATCTTTATGGCACTGGCTCCCAACTACTGGAGTGCGGCGATGATTTTTGCCGTAACGGGTTTTTTTGGAGCGCAGGCGAATATTGCGATTATGACTTACATTGCTCAAGTTGTTCCCTCTCATATCAAAGGACAAGCAACAGGCTTGGTGGTTGCTGGGATTGGCTGTGGCATTATTACCAGCGGTATCATTGTTCCGTATCTTGAATTTTTTCCTTTCCCTGAGTGGCGGGTAGGGTGGAGCTTGTTTGCGCTCATCATTGTGTTGATCGCTTGGTTTGCACACGGCACACTTAAAGCGTTTCCAATTCACAGTTCCCTCTCTTCTCATCACGATAGCCTTGAGTTCAAAACGATTTTAAGTTCACGTGCCTTCTTGAAAACAGGTGTTCTGTTTGGAATTTTTGGGATGACTGCCATTATGTTTATGACCTTTTTTGTCTTGACGGCCGTTCGTAAATGGGGTGTAAGTACGGAGATTTCAGGGACATTTTGGTCAATCTTAGGCATTGCGAGTCTCTTCTCAGGACCTTTGTTTGGTTTTGTGAGTGATAGAATGGGGCGCTACAAAACGCTTGGAATTCTTTTTTTAGTGCAAGCAACAGCGCATGCTATGCTCGCTTCAACACTTCCTTCTGGTTGGCTTTTTGTCTCCGCAACACTCTTTGGGCTTTCTACTTGGGCAGTGCCTTCCATTATGGCCACTTTAAGTACGGAGTTATTTGGCACACAGCATACGGCACGCATTTTGAGCTTGCTTACGCTCTTTTTTGGCGTAGGGCAGATTGTAGGGCCTTTGCTTTCAGGCATAATGATTGATTTTACAGGCGATTTTAGCGTGAGTTTTATAACCTCTGCACTCTGTTTGCTTGGTGCGATGATTATTTCATGGATAAGCCTCTAAAAAGAGGATTATTCACGTTGGAGTTGCTTTAAGTAGACAAGACCTTCTTCCCAAAGTCCTAAATTGCTAGCAGTGTTGATATGTCCTTTTTCGCCAATATTTACAAAATGACTTCCCCATGCTTTGGCTAAATCTTGCGCGTAAGTAAGGCTTCCATAAGGGTCATTACTGCTTGCGATGATGATGCTTGGAAAGCCAAAAGATAGCAGAGGTGTTTGTTCAAAACCTTCGGCAATACGTGGAAATGAGCTTGTTGTTGGATCGGGTGGCGCGACAATCAGTGCGCCTTTGATGCGAGTGTGATTTTGAGAAGCTGCCCAGTGCGCAAGAACTAAACAGCCAATACTATGCGCAACAATAATGACATCTTGACCTGCTTGCTTAACACTTTTTTCAAGTTTCTCAACCCATTCTTGACAGATAGGATGCTCCCAATCACGCTGTTCTACGCGTTTGAAATCAGCATGTTCTTTTTCCCAAAGTGTTTGCCAATGCATTTCTCCTGAGCCTTGATAGCCGGGTAAAATCAGTACCGATGTTGCCATAAATCCCTCATATACTAAAATAAAAATGTATTGTAGTCTAGCATGACTTAAGAGAGTCTAGGTTATGATAATATCAAAAAAATAAGGAGTTTTGATGCGTCTAAATCCTGAACAGACCGCTATGTTGCTCGTTGATGTTCAAGAGCGTCTTTTCCCCCATATTGAGGGGCATGCGTCTTTAGAGAAGCATTTGGTAGTCTTACTCAAAGGGCTTCAAACTTTCAATATTCCCATTCTGTGCAATCAGCAATACACGCAAGGTCTTGGCGAGACAATTCCATCGCTATGTGCATTGTTGGACGATAAAACGGTGTATGAAAAACGTACATTTAGCTGTTATCAAAACGAAGAAGTCGTCAATGCTGTCATTCAAAGCGGAGCGAAAAGCATCATACTTGCAGGAATTGAAAGTCATGTTTGTGTGTTACAAAGTGCGCTCGATCTTTTAGAAGCGGGATTTGAATTAATCGTGTGTGTGGATGCAATGGGTTCTCGAAAAAGGCATGACCATGAGATAGCGCTTCGCCGTATGGAGCAAGAGGGAGCAAGACTATGTACCACAGAATCACTTCTCTTTGAGTTGCTTCAAAGCGCGCTTCATCCAAAGTTTAAAGAGATAAGTAGCCTCGTTAAAGCACTCTAAATCTTTTACATGTAAAGAAGTTTGAACTACTTCTTTACATAATAGGAGAGTCGGTTGTCGGTGTGTTTGGTAAAGTAATGATTATCGGGGATAATGTCAGCATGCCCTAAAAAGAGCTTGCCCTCAGGCTTAAGAAGGGTAGCAAAGCGTTCAATGGTTTTAAGGCGAAAATCGTCATCAAAATAGATGAGCATATTGCGTGAGAAGATGATGTCAAATTTGCCTAGTGAAAGAAACTCATGCTCAAAAATATTGACTTTTGTAAACGAAATGGAGGAAAAATACTCTTTTCTCGCGTGATAATAACGATCTTCATGCGTGAAAAATTTGTCTTTAAGACGCTCTTCTAATTTGTGCAATGAACGCTCCGAAAAAACGCCTTTTTGTGCTTTGTCAATCGCTTCTGAGTTAATGTCAATGCCTGTAATGCTAAATTCTCTAGGCTCTCTGCGACGTTCTTGAAGCATCATGGAGAGAGAATAGACCTCTTCACCCGAAGCACAAGGAGCGCAGAGAATTTTGACATTGGGAATGGCAAGTGCAAAGGTCACGGCTAGATCCAGTTGGGACTCTTCCCGGTAAAAATAGGTTTCGTTGACGGTGACCAAGTCAATGAGGTCTTGTCTGAGTGTTCGATCCGTTTGGAGTGTCTCAAAGAGCTTGCGAAAACTATAAATCTCTTTGCGTTCACAAAAGAGACGAAGCTTGGTTTCGATGACACTATTTTTAGAAAACAGATCAACGCCAATTTCGCGTTTAATGTAATGCAAAAGGTCTTGGAGCCCAAATGTATTGAACTCTTGGGGTGTTACGACTTCTTGTTTGGTCGCAGTCGCTGGCTCTTTTTTTCGATTCCAAAAAAACATCAAGATTCTCCAAATTTTTTAATGGTTTGAATAATATCGTCCAATGGTAACGAAACGATATTAGGATTAATTTCCATAGCACGTTTTGGCATACCATACACTATAGCGCTTTTTTCACTCTCAGCAATACATTGAGCCCCATTTTTTTGCAATTCACTGAGCCCATTGGCACCATCATGCCCAATTCCTGTGAGTAAAACTGCTAATATCTCCGCGTCTTTAATGTACTCAACCGCAGAAGAAAAAAGAGTGTCAATGCTTGGATTGTAAGGCGTTTCTCCCTCAGCAATAGGCTCTATTTTAGGTGAAAAATCACCTTTGATGAGATGGCAATTTTGAGGACAAATATAAATATTGGTGTTACTTAATGGCATTCTTTGATTGATGGCATGAACAGGAAGGCTCAGTTCATTTTGAAATTGGCTAATAAAGCTGGGAATAAACGTTGCATTCATGTGTTGTGCAATAACAATAGCACCATTATACGTTGGGGAAATCGCAGATAAAATCTTTTTAAGATGACCGGGTCCTCCTGTAG
Organism: Sulfurospirillum oryzae; assembly: GCF_025770725.1. Classification (NCBI taxonomy): domain Bacteria; kingdom Pseudomonadati; phylum Campylobacterota; class Epsilonproteobacteria; order Campylobacterales; family Sulfurospirillaceae; genus Sulfurospirillum; species Sulfurospirillum oryzae. Next base: position 26,783 of record NZ_JANZKZ010000002.1, read on the forward strand.
AGGCTCCGATCAACACAATTTTTGGTTTCATAAAGCTCCAAGTCTTCTTATTAGAGTTCTTGCAAAACTCTAAACACGTCTTTAAAGCAAAGCTCTAAAGACTACGTTAACACTGGGTTCTCTTAGGCAGAGTGCCCACGCACCTTTGGTGCTTTTACTTCTTACAAAATGTGTTTTGCAAGAAGCTTATTTTTTGTTGTCTTCAAACATCCAGTAAAGATTCATTCTAACCCCTGCTCCGCTTGCGCCAAATTGGTTGTATCCCCACGCTTTTTCAAGATAAGCAGGTCCTGCAATGTCGAGGTGAAGCCATTTGTCTTTATTTTCATCTTCAATGAAATTATCTAAAAATAACCCTGCTGTAATGGCACCACCGTAACGGCTAGAACTGATGTTTGACATATCGGCGACTGAGCTTTTGAGTAGTTTTTTAAGGTATTTGTTAAAAGGCAAGACACCACTAAGTTCACCACTGGTATCACTTGCTTTTCGCATAGAGTGTTTAAGCTCGCTGTTGTGACCCATAATGCCTGTTGTGTATTCGCCAAGTGCAACAACGCATGCACCCGTAAGTGTAGCCATATCAACCAGTAGGTCAGGCTTTAGCTCTTGTGCGTAGCACAGACAATCGGCCAAGACTAAACGACCCTCAGCGTCTGTATTGCGCACTTCAATCGTTTTACCGTTCTTGGCAACCAGTACGTCATCGGGTTTATAAGCATTACCACCGATCATATTTTCGGTCGCGCCAATAATGGCATGAATTTCATAAGGAAGCTCAAGGGTTGCAGCTGCTTTTAAGATAGCCATAACAGCCGCCGCGCCGCTTTTATCCGCTTTCATAGTGACCATGTGCTCACTAGGTTTTAGGCTTAGTCCACCGCTATCGTACGTTAAACCTTTACCCACATAAACCAGACGCTTTTTAGCATTTTCAGGCTTATAGGTAAGATGAATGAGGCGAGGAGGGTGTACACTGGCACGATTGACGGCAAGGAACGCGTTCATGCCTTGCTCTTTTAGAAAATGCTCATCCATCACTTTACATGTAACATTTGGAATGGATGTTAACGTTTGCGCAGCTTCTGCAAGAGCAATCGGTGTCATGTCATTGGGTGTTGAATTGACAATCTCTTTGGCAAAGTTAGTCGCTTCGGCAACGGCTGTGGCTGCGCGAAGGGCTTTGTTAGCTGTTTCCATTGAAACATCTGTTCTGCTGTAATCTTCCAAACAGATCGTAATTTTTTCAAGTTTTGAAGGCTCTTTTTTGCTTTTATAAGCATCAAAAGTATAGCTTCCTAAGATGAAACCTTCTACGAGTGCCTTGATGTTCATACCAGGGCAATCATGAGAATACGTTCCAATCGCCAGTGTTTTGAGATTTGTTTTTTTGATACTCTCAAGTGCTTTAGAAGCTGCAAGGCGAATCTCATCAGCATCGAGCGAGTCACATCCAACATAAAGTGTTTTACTTGAAGGTATAAAAGCACTCTCTTCACTTTCGCCTTTAAATCCTAAAAGTTCCAAAGTCTCTTTATCGATAACCCATGTATGGGTTAAATCTTTATTAATAACAAAAACGATTTTAGCGTCAGCGGATGCGCTATTTAATTTTTGATTGATAACTTCAATTTGCATGTTTTTCCTTAAATGTCTTGTCGGTTACTTTGTGAAAGTAGTAAGAGATGCCACCACCAATGATTCCCGCTAATGGGAGGGCGAAGTACCAGTGATCTTTTGCCCAGTGGATAACGATGAGAATTTCTTGACCAAAATACCATGTAGGTACGATGGTAAGTGCTGCCCAAAACCATGCTGAGATAAGATTGATTAAGGCAAACATTTTTCCACTGTACCGTGTCAGTCCTATGGAGATAGGAATAACCGTGCGTAAACCATAAAGGTAACGCTGTGCGAAAATAATAGGCCAGCCATGTTTTTTCAAAAGAAGATGTGCGAGAGCTAGTTTGCGACGCTGACTTCGGAGTTTTTTATAGACAAATTTTTTATTGAATCGGCCAATGTAAAAATAGACCTGATCCCCCGCAAACCCACCCAGTCCTGCCACGAAAATTGCAATGAAAAGATTCATATCTCCTGTATGGGTAAGAAGTCCTGCCATCACAAGTCCCATCTCTCCTTCAAGCATTCCCCAAAAGAAGAGAATGATATAGCCATACTGTTTCATAAGGTAGATAAATTTATTTTCTAACCCTTGGACAGGAGCCATGTATAAAACATAGCCCAGTGTTGAGAGAATGACGACCATGAAAAGGGTAAAAAGTTTTCCAGAGTGCTTATTGAAAAATTCACTCATCTTTTTATCCTATGTTTAAAATAGATTTTGCTTGCACCATGTCTTTATCACCACGTCCAGAAAGATTGACGATGATGACTTTGTTTTTGATCTCATCTTTAGGGATTTTTTTCAAATAAGCCACCGCATGAGCACTCTCAAAAGCAGGGATAATACCCTCTTTACGGCTCAACCATACAAACGCATCGAGTGCTTCTTGATCGGTAATGTTATCGTAATGAGCCACGCCTTGCTCTTTGAGGTACGCATGTTCTGGTCCAATGCCAGGGTAATCAAGTCCCGCAGAAATAGAGTGCGCCTCTAAAATCTGTCCATCATCATCTTGGAGAAGGTAGCTCATTTGACCGTGAAGGACACCAGGACTTCCTTTAGCAAGAGAACAGCCGTGTTTATCGGTGTCAATGCCAAGACCTCCTGCTTCGATGCCTACGCACTTAACACCCTCATCACCCAAGAAGTGACTAAAGATACCCATAGCGTTACTGCCACCACCAATACAAGCAACAACCATATCGGGAAGACGTTTTTCTTTGACTAAGATTTGCGCCTTAGCTTCATAGCCGATGATCGCTTGAAAATCACGTACCATCATAGGGTATGGATGAGGACCTGCAACCGTTCCAATGATGTAAAAGGTGTCTCTTGCATGAGTTACCCAGTAGCGGATCGCCTCATTCATAGCATCTTTAAGGGTTCTACTTCCACTTTTTACGGCATGCACTTTAGCACCCAAAAGCTTCATGCGAAAGACGTTCAGTTCTTGTCGCTCGACATCTTTCTCCCCCATAAAGATTTCACATTCAAGTCCTAAAAGTGCTGCAACGGTAGCCGTAGCAACACCGTGTTGTCCTGCACCAGTTTCTGCGATAACACGTTTTTTACCCATCTTTTTAGCGATTAAGCCTTGAGCGATGGTGTTATTAATTTTATGAGCACCCGTGTGGTTAAGGTCTTCTCGTTTAAGATAGACTTTTGCTCCTAACTCTTGTGAAATATTTTTGGCGTAGTAAAGCGCAGAAGGGCGTCCTACATAATCTTTCATGTAGTGTTCAACTTCGCTCCAGAAGTTTTCATTGAAGCGAAGAGTCTGGTACTCTTTTTCAAGTTCAATCAGCACAGGCATTAATGTTTCAGGAACATAACGTCCTCCAAAAATACCAAAGTGTCCATTTTGATCAGGATCGAATTTAGAAATTCTAGGAATATACATTAAAACACCTCTAAGACGGAATAAACAGAAGTGTTCTTTTTGATGTCAAGATCACCTTGCAAAAAGGTAAGGTTGATGATAAAACAGGCCTCAATACACTTTGCTCCAGCTTTGTTGATAAGGTTTACGGCTGCTGTTGCAGTACCACCTGTTGCAATAAGATCATCGATCAAAAGAACTTTTGGTTGAGCGATGCCAGCGGAAGTAAAGGCATCAATATGAATTGAAACAGCATCAACACCATATTCTAAAGAGTATTTTTCACTAATGGTTGTGTAAGGAAGTTTGCCTGGCTTTCGAATAGGAACGAAACGCGTTTTAAGACGCGATGCCAAAGCTGCACCAAAGATAAATCCACGACTTTCAATACCCGCAATATAGTCAATCTCCATTTGAGAATAGCGATCAACTAAGTGATCCATCAAAAGTGTAAATGCTTTTGCATCGCCTAGAAGGGTTGTAATATCCTTGAATTTAATGCCTGGTTTTGGAAAGTCTTCGATTTCTCTAATAGAATTTAAAAGATAAGTTTTATCGGCTTCACTTAAATGACTCATACAATAACCTTTTTTATTTTTATACGCTTTTTAAGCAAAGCTTAGAAAGCTACGTTAGCCACTGAGGCGCTAAAGCTTGCCTCTTGCGAGGCAGAAAAATGTTTACATGTAAAACGAGAAAAGTAAAATACTTCCAACATAAATTTATTATAAAAGTGCTTCGATTTTTCCTTCGAGCTCTTTGATATGTTGGCGTAGCTTATCGCCTTCCATGCGGTATTGACTGTTACGGGTACGAAGTGATTTAAGGTCATTTTTGACCTTTTTAAGTTCATCACTTAAAATATCAATATTACCCAGTGAGCGTTGAAGCTGTACTTGATATTTACGGATGACTACTTCGGCATCGTTGAGAGTTTGTTTGACGACAATATTACTGCGCTTCTCTTTGCGTAGAAGCGTTTTGAAGTAAAACACCATAATCAACAAATAGATACAAGCGGAAAAAAGTACCGTTGCTACAACCCAGTCAAATGCCATGGTTATAACTCTATTTTAAGAACGCGTTCAGCGTGTCTACCACCCTCGAATGAGGTAGTACACCAAGCTTTAAGCATGGACTCAATAACACCTAGTCCCACGATACGCTGACCAAAACAGAGTACATTGGCATCATTGTGTGCTCGCGCCATCTCAGCTGTGTAAGCATCATGACAAAGGGCTGCTCGAATACCAATATGTTTATTGGCAGCCAAGCTCATACCGATGCCTGATCCACAGATAAGAATGCCTTGTGTGCCACTGTTCTTGAGAACTTCGAGGCAAAGAGCGTGTGCGTAGTCAGGATAATCAACGCGCTCATCGTTAAAAGGTCCAAGATCAATGACTTCGTGCCCCATGTGCTGAAGCATGACAATGACATCGGGTTTGATGGCGATGCCTGCATGATCGGTTGCGATAAAAAACTTCAAGGAAATGTCCTTCTATAAGGTAATAAGGACGATTATAGCACAAGGATTATTATAAATTCCAAAAACAGACTCTCCTTAGAGAGCCTGTTAATATAACCATCCGATAACGTAGCGAATTGGTAGAAAAAAGTAGTGTGAAAGCGGGGTTGCAATGAAAATAATAAGAATGATCATGCCATAGCGTTCCATGGATTCATAAAAGCGCACAATAGGAGTCCATTTCATAATCATCGCAAAGTACGTCAACGCATGTGAACCATCAAGAGGTGGAACAGGATAGAGGTTGAAAAGTCCTAAAACCACATTGTAGATTAACGACTGGATTAAGAAATAGACAAAGAAATATTCTATCAGCGTATTGACTTCGTGCAGGTCTTTAAAAAAGCTGAGTAAGCCTGCGCATAAAAGTGCGAGCGTAAAGTTGTAAGCAATGCCCGCTAAAGCGACGTGAATGGCAGCCTTATAGCCGCCATTGCGAATCACCGTAGGGATAAAAATAGGCACAGGTTTTGCCCAACCAAACATAAAAGGAGCACCGCTAAAAAAAAGCACAGCGGGCACGATGATGGTTCCTACAATGTCAACATGTACAATAGGGTTGATGCTAAGGCGACCTTGATATTTAGCGGTTGTATCGCCATAACGGTACGCGACATAGCCATGCATGATTTCATGCCCAATAATAGCCATCATAAGGGCTAAAACAGTGGCAACGATCTCAAGAATGTGAATATTGTCCATTACAAAAAGCTCTCGTCGTATTGCATAGAGTCAACAAAACGGCCTATTCGGTTCCATCTGATTTTGTAGTCATCATCCCATGAAAAATAGATAAACCAAGGTTTTCCTACAATAAGGCTATACGGGACACTTCCCCAAAAACGACTGTCATTAGAGTGGTCACGATTATCGCCCATCATAAAAAAGTGATCTTTTTCAACTTTCGCATAAAACGCATTAAATCCATATCCTGATAGGCTAGGAAGCTCTTGGACAAGGGCTGGTTTCATTGCAAGTTGATTGGCGCCTAAATGTAAAACCATTTGTTGGAAAAGATTGATAGCGTCATCGTAGTGGATGCCATGAAATTTCTCAATGTAAGGGTTGTTTACCCAGAGTTTGCCAGCAATAGTTTTGATCTTCGCTTCAGGATAATTGGCTTTAATGTACTCATCACCTTCTGAAAAATGGATATAAAGGTTTTTTTCTTGGAAAAGAATCTCATCGCCCTCTGTGGCAACACAACGCTTAACATAATGTACTTTTTCATCTTTTGGATAGCGAAAAACAACAATGTCTCCACGTTGGGGACGACTGCCTTCTATAATGTGCCCATTACCTTTAAAATCGGGCAATACAGGAACTTCTATCCAAGGAAGATGTGGCGTTGCAATGCCATACGAGAATTTTTTAACAAAAAGATGATCGCCAATAAGCAATGTTTTGATCATTGACCCACTAGGAATGACAAACGCTTGCGCGACAAAGAAAATAACAAATAAAACGATAACAATCGTACCTGTCCAACTGTTGGAAAAGGTATAAAAACGGTTTAGTAAATTTTTCATAGATATCCTAATGTTAACGGTGATGTGCAGCTTTGATGGTGTTTTCCAACAACATTGCGATGGTCATAGGCCCAACTCCGCCAGGAACGGGGGTAATGTAACTGCATTTTGGTGCGACATTTGCAAAGTCAACGTCACCTACGATGCGTCCGTCTTCGGTTTTATTGATGCCAATATCAATGACAATCGCACCCTCTTTAATCATATCTTCGGTAATAAGGTTTTGCTTACCCACTCCCACGATGACAAGGTCAGCCTTCTTCGTATGTGCTTTAAGATCTTTGGTGAAGATATGGCAAATATCAACCGTTGCACCTGCATTTAAAAGAAGGTTCATCATCGGTTTTCCAACGATATTGCTTGCACCCACGACGCAGGCATCAAGACCTTTTGTGTCAATTTGATAGTGTTCTAAAAGACGCATTACACCCAGAGGGGTGCATGGTACAAAACTGTCCAGTCCAGCAACCAAACGACCAACATTGAAGGGATGAAAACCATCAACATCTTTTTTAGGATCAATCGCTTCAATAATTTTTGTGGTATCGATATGTTTTGGAAGAGGGAGTTGAACGAGGACACCATCAATATTTGGATTGTCGTTAATCATAGCGATAGTCTCTAGAATTTTCTCTTGCGAAATCGTCGTTGGCATCTTATGAATGATGGAGTAAATGCCCGCAATATCACACGCTTTTTCTTTCATTTTGACATAGGTTTGGCTCGCGGCATCATCGCCGACTAAAATCACGGCAAGACCTGGTGTTACACCTTTTTCGCCTAGTTTGATACTCTCTTTTTTGAGTTCAAGTTTGATTTGATCTGATAGTGCTTTTCCATCGAGGATCTGCATTCAAACATCCTTTTAGTTCATTTTTGATACTATACCAAATTACGAATAAAGAGAGGATAAAGCAGTTTTGATGCGATTTTGGCTTACATGTAACGTGTTACTATTTTTGTTTATAACACCACTTTTAAGTGAAGATTTTATCTCTAAAATGGAATACGCAAAGATGCTTTATTCCAATCCACGAGGTATTGGATGCAACAAATGCCACGGTGAAAAAGGTGAAGGTGCGGTCATCTCAAAATACTCATCCAAAAACAGAGATGTTGTTCTTGAAGCGCCCAATATAACCACGGTTTCAAAAGAGCGTTTTTTTCAAGCACTGACCTCTCAGCACAGAGTGATGCCAACATACTTTTTAACATGGCAAGAGATCGACAGCCTGTACTATTATGTTTCCAGTGAAGTCAAAAAGTAGAAAGTCGTTTGTTTAAAAACTTTCTGTAAAATAATATAAAAATAACGAGAGGAAATGAAAAATGCACTATGATAAAAGCATTAAAGCGTATGAAAAAGCTAGAAATGTTATTCCTGGCGGAGTAGATTCTCCTGTACGTGCGTTTAAAAGTGTGGGTGGAACGCCCTTGTTTATTAAAAAAGGTGAGGGTGCGTATCTTGTCGATGTCGATAACAATCGTTATGTTGATTATGTTCAAAGTTGGGGTCCACTGATTTTTGGGCATGCTAATAAAAAAATTGAAAAAGCGGTTATTAAAGCGGTTAAAAAAGGACTTAGTTTTGGTGCTCCTACCAAAGCGGAAACCAAGCTGGCAAGCCTTATCTGCTCACTCTTTCCTGAAATGGATAAAGTGCGTTTTGTCAGCAGTGGCACCGAAGCGGTTATGAGTGCGATTAGACTAGCGCGCGGCTTTACATGTAAAGATGACATTATCAAGTTTGAAGGCTGCTATCACGGACATAGCGACTCGCTTTTAGTCCAAGCAGGAAGCGGTGCGGTTACTTTTGGGTGCCCAAGCTCTCCGGGTGTTCCTGCCGATTTGACGAAACATACACTTTTAGCAAAATATAACGACATCAAAAGTGTCAAAGAGTGTTTTAAAAATTCTAAAAACATTGCTTGTATTATCATCGAGCCAATTGCGGGCAATATGGGTTTTGTTCCTGCCGATGCAAAATTTTTGGAAGAGCTTAGAGCTTTATGCGACAAACACGGAACATTGCTGATTTTTGATGAAGTTATGAGCGGATTTAGAGCAAGCCTCAGAGGTGCTCAAGGTGTTTACCAAACCGTGCCAGACTTGGTGACGTTTGGTAAAGTTATCGGTGGAGGAATGCCTGTGGGTGCGTTTGGTGGACGTGCTGAAATCATGGATAAACTCTCCCCAGATGGTCCCGTATACCAAGCAGGTACACTCAGTGGAAATCCTGTAGCGATGGCGGCGGGACTTGCTTCTTTGGAGCAAATTATTGATGAGTCTGATTTATATATAAGACTAGAGAAAAAAGCGAAAAGACTTGTTGAAGGGCTTAGAGATGCGGCTGCAATTTCGGGCATTACCCTTCAAGTAGGCGCTATTGGCTCAATGTTTGGCTTCTTCTTTAATGAAAAACCTGTGAAAAATTTTGATGATGCCCTAAAAAGCAATACAACATGTTTTGCCGCCTTTCATCAAGGTATGTTGAGTGAAGGTTTTTACTTTGCATGCTCGCAGTTTGAAACAGGCTTTATTAGTGATGCCATGAGCGATGAAATGATTGAAGATACCATCGAAGCGGCAATAAAAGTATTTGAAGAGATAGCATGAGCGAAGAGAAAAAACCAAAATACGGTAAACTCATTGAAGGTGCTGAACAGCTCTCATTAGGTATTTCTATTGTCGTCGCTGTTTTGATTGGTATTGGTGTTGGAATGCTTATGAGCAACTGGTTTAATACACCATGGCTTCTATGGGTCGGTGTTTTTTGGGGCGTTGGTGGAGCGATCCTCAATGTCTATAAAGCTTACCAAAAAAATGTTGCTTCCTTGGATGAACTCAAAGATGATGTAAGGTATAAAAAATACCAACAACCCAAAGATGATGATGAAGATGAAGACGACAAGTAGGCTTTTGCGCTTTTACCTCATGGGTGATGTTCTTGTCATTCTTCTCTCTTTGGTGCAAGGCGGAGATTGGCTACTCAACACGCAAATAGCTTTTGCATGTTCACTGCTCATCACAATGGCATCGTTTCGCTCGTATCATACATTTGTTCAAAGACGAGTCGATGCAGGACTCATTCCCAATGATAAATTTGACAAGTATTATGAAGATGACAAAGAAGATGATGAGGATGATGAAAAAGAGAGCGTTGCTCCAAGAGTCTCTAAAATAGGCTTTAAACAGAGCTTTCAAAATCTTGCTTTAAGCTATAAAAGTGCGCTTTCACTGTATCGTATCCTCTCGTATGGCGTACTTTTCTTGGCGGTGCTTTTTTTAATTCGCCATGATAACTTGGATGCGATGGCATTTTTTGTGGGACTCAGTGTGGTGCCACTTTCGAGCTTTTTATCTGTTTTTTTTGTTAAAAAGGGTTTGAATGAAACGAATGAGTAATGAAGAAGCCTTACGTCTGATTCGTGAGGTAGACCTTAATACATTAGGGGAAATGGCGTTGAAGCGAAAAATGGAGCTTCACCCTGAAAATTTGACCACGTTTGTTGTTGATCGCAATATAAACTATACCAATGTTTGCTGGGTTGATTGTAAATTTTGCGCTTTTTATCGTCACCATAAAGAAGATGAATCTTATGTGCTCTCTTTTGAAGAAATTGGTCAAAAGATTGAGGAATTGATCGAGATTGGTGGAACGCAAATTCTTTTCCAAGGCGGCGTTCATCCAAAGCTTAAAATCGAATGGTATGAAGAGCTCGTAGAGTGGATTAGTACGAATTACCCTAGCATTACCATTCATGGATTTTCAGCCATTGAAATTGATTACATCGCTAAAATCTCAAAGATCAGCTACCAAGAGGTTCTGTTGCGTCTTCAGAAAAAAGGACTTTACAGCATACCAGGAGCAGGAGCTGAGATACTGAGTGACCGTGTCCGTGACATCATAGCCCCTAAAAAATTAGGGACTGAAGAGTGGCTGGGTGTGCATAGAGCCGCCCATAAAATCGGTATGCGTTCAACGGCTACAATGATGTTTGGAACCTTAGAGAGTGATGAAGAGATCATTGAGCATTGGGAAAAAATCAGAGAGCTTCAAGATGAGACAGACGGCTTTAGAGCGTTTATCATGTGGAGTTTTCAAAGCGACCATACCAAGCTCAAAGAAGAACATCCTGAAATCAAAAAGCAGTCATCAAATCGTTACCTCAGGCTTTTAGCCGTCAGTCGTTTATACCTCGATAATTTTAAAAACATCCAAAGCTCATGGGTGACGCAAGGCAGCTACATCGGTCAGCTTGCCCTCATGTTTGGAGCAAACGATCTAGGCAGTACGATGATGGAAGAGAACGTCGTCAAAGCAGCAGGAGCAGCAAACCGCATGAATCAAGCGGAGATGATTAAACTCATCAAAGACATCGGTTCTATCCCTGCCAAACGCGATACTTCGTACACGATATTGGAGAAGTTCGCATGAAAAGAGTATTTTTTACAATAATGATTTTGTTACAAGGAGTATTAGTGAGTCAAGAGATTAGTCAAATCAATGTCAATGGTGTGGAAATTCCTATCGTATTTGAAAAGGATGCCTCACTTCCTCTGGCTTCGATACAACTTGTGGTTAAAAATGCGGGTAGCATGGAAGATGCGCATAATGAAGGTGTTGCCAAATTTTTAGCAGCAATGCTGGGCGAAGGTACCAAAGAGATGGGTGCAACGGCATTTGCAGAAGAGCTTGAATTTCGTGCCATTAGTCTAGGTGCTCACAGCGGTGTTGAAACCCTTGTCTTTGAAGCATCTGCCCTAAAAGAGCAGTTCCCTTATGCTATGGATATGCTTAAAAAATTGCTTAAAAGTCCGAACTTTACCAAAGAGAGCTTCGATAAAATCAAGCTTCTAACCCTTGGAATGCTTTCCAATAAAGAGAGTGATTTTGACTACATCGCCAATCTCAATTTGCAAAAACTCATTTTTGAAAATACGCCATTTGCCCATGCGTACAGTGGCGATGTGAAAAGCATTAAAGCACTTAAACTGAAAGATGTTGAGAATTTTTACAAAGAACATGTGAATTTGGAGAGTCTTATCATCGTTGCGGGTGGCGATATAGAACTCGAAGAGGTGAAGAAACTGCTTCTTCCGGTGTTGGCTGAAATCAAACATGGAAAACGCCGTGACATGGCTTACTTTGATGCTAATAAAAATGCAAAAGAGCTGATTGTTTCTAAAGAGAGCGAACAAGCGTACATCTATTTTGGTGCTCCTTTTTACATGAAAAGTGGTGATGAAGAGGCGTATAAGGCCAAAGTAGCAAGTTTCATTTTAGGAGAGAGTGGTTTTGGAAGTCGTTTGATGGAAGAGGTGCGCGTGAAGCGAGGTTTGGCATATTCAAGTTATAGTCGAACGAGCATAGGTAAATCAAACAGTAGTTTTACAGGACATCTTCAAACGAAAAATGAGAATTTGGATGAAGCTAAAAAAGTGGTTGCCGCTGAAATTAAACGTTTTGTGGATGAGGGCGTTACAGAAGATGAACTTGCTCAAGCAAAACGCTTTTTACTTGGGAGCGAGCCACTTCGCAATGAAACGCTTTCTCAGCGTCTTTCTCGCGCATTTTTTGAGTATTATGGTGGATTTGAGTTGGGACATTCTAAAAAGCAGTTAGAGAAAATCGAGAAATTAAGCCTTGAAGAGCTTAACCGTTTCATTAAAAAACACGATGAGATCACAGCCCTTAGCTTTTCGGTAGTCACGAAACGTGAAAAACCTTGATCTTGATCCGATCGATAAGGAACGCTTTAAAAAAATAGGGGTAGTAACGCTACTGGATTTAGCGCTACTCCTCCCTCATTCTTATGAAAACACAACCCTTTCTCCCACACCGCTTTTAGAGCAAATCAACACCTTACATGTAAAGGTGATTTCGCTCAAACAAAGCCCTAAAGTTTTTCAAATTCTCTTTTATGTTGAGGCATGGAAAACGCATCTTGACGGTGTCATTTTTGCGGCAAAACCTTACCATAAAACACTCTTTAAAGTGGGGAATGAGCTTTATATTAACGGGAAAGTGCAGTACAATGGTGGCAGGATGCAGATGGTACAGCCTAAAATTGTGACAACCATCAACACCTTAATACCAAAGTATAAAACAACCCTTCAAAACAAAACGGTTATAGCTTTGATGGAGTGTTATCTCACCCTTGATGCACTCTTAAATGAGGGCTTACATGTAAAAGAAGCCGAGAGTATTTTAAGCTTGCATAGACCTAGTGCCAAAGAGGCAAGTACCATAAGCAGTTTTGGTTACTCGGAATCCATACAAAAAGTGTTGAAATATGTCGAAATTCATAACTACCTCAAAAAACTCTCTGGTAAAAAGGTGAGTTTTCCCTCTTGTGCAAAACTTGATGGCGATGAAAAACCGTTCATCGCCTCGCTTCCTTTTACGTTAACGACCGATCAGCAAAAAGTCATTGGTGAGATCAAAAATGATTTTTTAAGTGAAAATGCTGCCAAGCGTGTCATTATGGGTGATGTTGGCTGTGGTAAAACCATGGTTATCTTGGCATCAGTTATGATGGCGTATCCTAAAAAATCTGTTTTGATGGCACCAACCACCGTACTTGCCAACCAACTTTTTGAAGAGGCAAAGAAGTTTTTGCCTTTACATGTAAAGAGTATTTTAGTGACACAAGAGGCAGAGAGTAAAGATCCTTTAGAGAATTTTGATTTTATTATCGGCACACATGCTCTTTTGTATAGGGAACTTCCAGAGTGTGCGCTTGTGATGGTCGATGAACAACATCGCTTTGGTACGAAACAAAGAGCACTCCTTTCAGCACTTGTTTCAAAACAGGCGTGGCATCCGCATTACTTACAGTTCTCAGCGACGCCGATTCCAAGAACTCTGAGCATGATTCAGTCTTCCTTGGTTGATTTTTCATTTATTAAAATGCTTCCATTTCCAAAAGACATTACCACCAAAGTGATTGTCAAAAAAGATTTTAAAGCGTTGGTTGAGCATCTCAAAAGTGAAATTGCACACAATCATCAGTGTATTATCGTCTATCCTTTGGTGGAAGAGAGTGAGATGGTGAACTACCAGTCCATTGATGAAGGGCGTGGTTTTTGGGAGAAAAATTTTGAGAAAGTCTATGTAACGTATGGGAAAGATAAAAACAAAGAAGAGATATTAAAAGCCTTTAAAGAGGAGGGCAATTTGCTCATCTCTACGACAGTGGTCGAAGTGGGTATATCGCTTCCAAGGCTTTCAACCATCGTTATCGTCGGTGCAGAACGATTAGGGCTCGCTAGTTTGCATCAACTTCGTGGACGCGTAAGTCGAAATGGTTTAAAAGGATACTGTTACCTTTATACCAATTTAGCCAAAAGCGAGAGGCTTGAAAAGTTTAGTCAAACGCTTGATGGTTTTGAGATCGCGGAGCTTGATTTACAGTACCGCCAAGGTGGTGATGTGGTGGAAGGAAGCATCCAAAGCGGTAAAAAGCTGGTTTGGTTTGAAATGGGTAGCGATGAGGAAATTTTAAAAGAGGCGAAAAGCAGAATAGAGGAGGCTAAAAGCCTCCCCAAAGCTTAGGTTTAATAAAGTCCGAATCTTCCATCGGTTTTTTTATACATAACGCGGAATTTATCTTCCATATCGTGGAAAACGATAAATTGTCTATCTGAGGCTTTGAGTTCATTCATAGCATCTTCAACCTCGACAGGTTTATAGCTGTTAAGACGCATTGGAACGATCTCATCATCACTTCCTTCAGCATTCTCGACAACTTCAGGTACAGCAACAATACCTTCAATTGGTTTATGGGTATTAATTTTATCGTGGTGACGTCTAAGCACTTTTTTTGCTCGTTCAATCGCAAGATCTACCGCAGCATAAACATCTTTATCTTTTTGTTGAATAACAACGGTGTTTTTATGTGCCATGTTAATAGCAAATTCGACATTAAAGCCTTTTTTGCCATTTTTTTCATCCGCTGAGATCACAGTACGCACAGAGATAATGTCCAAATTGTATTTGCCAAGAGCATCAACTGCTCCTTCGATATAAGCCTTGATTGGCTCGGTCAAATCAAATTGTTTTCCTACGATACTTGTGTTCATCTTGTCTCCTTTTCCTTACCCTTTTCGGGGTTGATAAAACAAGTATAACAAAACGAACCTTAAAGCAAAAGGAGGTTTGAAAGGCTAAGATTAGGGCTTTTGGATAGTGCGGCGATGAAGACGAATTGGCTCTGAGGAGATGTTGTTATCAGTATTCGTTGAAACAATTGTGTCGATGATAACGGTACGATTGGAGTCTGCTGTTTCAACCAAGTCACTAAGGATATTGCAGTTGTTATTGGAAGCTGTAGCCAAACCTCTCCCTAAGTAATTAATTGTGACATTGATGTCAAAAATGGCATTTGCTCCCGCTTTTGGGTATTGCGCATTAATAGCATTCAGACAACCATTAGTCGTGTTGATATCATGCCCACTAATCGCAAGAAGCGCGAACTCAGTGCCACTTTGCACGAGGAGTTCAGCTTGTTCTCTTAAAAAGAGATCGGTTGTTTGTTTGGTTGAGAAGCTCGAAAACGAGAGTGCAAGAGCGGCGATAGAAGCGACAAGCACTATAAAAATAATTGCGGTTATGAGTGTAAATCCTCTACGCATTAGAATATTACCTTTTCTTTACAGGCACTAAAATCAAAGTCGCCACTTTGGTTATTGTCATGAATACAAAGTTTGATACGCACAACATCTCCTTCTTGGCGAATTCTAAAGGTACTGACGTGTTCAGAAAGGACAGAGGTTGTTCCATTTGCTGTATATGTTTCGCCTTGCCAAGGTTGATAATTATAGACAAGCGTAAGGTTGAAATCACTGGCATTGCCAACAGGTACGAGTGCATAAGCGGTATGCGAGAGATAGTACTGCTCGAAGAGATCACCAGAACCAACACCATCGTTATCAAAATCGGTCAAATTGTCATCAGCAGGAATATGTAAGCGGGTATTGGCTCCAGCAACTTTCGAAACGCGAACCGTATAATTCCCACCACCTTGTGAATAGTAGCTGTTAACATTATAAAGAGGTTTAGAATTTTTGAAAATGAGAGCTGGTAAATTTCCATTTTCATTGTTCATATCGACGTCACCGTTTGTGAGTGCCAAAATGATATCGCGTGCAAAATCAAGTCTACTACCAGGTGTTTCCAATGTTCGTGTGGCAAGCTTGGTATTGTTACTATCCATATCGATAAATCCACTCCACCCTGGCACAACAGAAACACCATCATGTTCACCTAAAAAGCTTTCATTGCTAATGCCAATCCATTCAATCGTTCCATAAGTACCATCAGCACTTGGAAGAGGAACAATACTTCCTGGTTTGATAGCTCTTACACTATCTTTAATGCGGTATTGTAATCGTTTGGCTATTTGCTCTAGTACAATTTCTGTTTGGCTTTGCAGACGATTTATAGCGCGGGTACGCAAATAGTTTTTATATAAACTCGCCACAATCTCTGCTCCAATACTCGCCACAATACCAAAAACGACGATAACCATTACCAATTCTATCATAGTAAAAGCGGAGTGTTTTTTCATTGGTAAGGCCTTGATGGAAGAAGAGTTGATTCACCTATGTTGCATGAAAAAGCCCGTAAAGTTATAGCACTTTGTGCTCCAGCAACTTGAACAGAAATCGTTTTAATGTTGGTAATAGTTGCATTGTTGTCAGGATTTAACACAAAAGTTCCCAGCGTTGATGAAGTATAGTTTGCAGCATCTGCAGCATAGGTAACAGTCGTGGTTAAGTTAAGATCAAAAATATAATCTAAATTTTGAGCATCTTCGCCTGCTGTAACCGTTAGAGCAATAGCTGGCAAGCCACTAAAATCATCAATGTCATCTAAATCTCCACCATCAGAACCAATAGCAGACGCAGATCTATTATTTAGAGCTACTGTTGCATCATACAATTTACGTCTATTGTCGGCATTGATATGACCTATACGCTGATTGGTTGTTCCAATGCGTCCTAGTTCTGGATCGCCATTGGTAGTATCTAAAACAAACGAGCGCTGTGCAGTTGCATCATAGCTTTTATCATCCCATTCGTAGGTCAAAATATCGCCTATTTTGGCTTTCGCAGCAAGGATGGCTTCTTGTTGCATAGCAAAGGCATTGTTGTTTTGTACTTGGGTGAGAATGAGTGGTAAGCTCATGACGACTATGCCCATGACAACTATAGCAACAACTAATTCGAGCATCGACATTGCAGAACGCATTACCATTCCATCCTACGGTTCGTTCGTGTAGAAGTGTTAACATCCACAGTTTGACCAAGCTTTCCTTCTCCTGCCCAATTTCCAGGACGTGTGAATTCAACATTAAAATCATTGGTTGCAGCGTTAGCGTTGAAAAGGTTGAACAGTAACCAAGAAGAAGGCGTCATTTGTATACGGTCAGTGTAAGGGGCTAGTGTTCCAATTGGTAAGGAAAGCGTATTTGCTTCAAATCCATTAACAATAGCATTTGACGCATTTGGATTAACAATTGTTGTTCCTCGTGGTGTAAAGGCTGTTACTTTACCATTTGTTAAATCATTATGCAAGTTGTTTTGATACCAGTTGAGTGAAATAGGGCTTTGGGAACCTGTGATATTAAAATCAGCTTTATTACAGTTTGAATTACAATAAACTTCATAACGAATTGTTGCAGGAATGGGGCTTTGACCTCGATAATCTGTAGAATTTACCCTACCATAGTAAAAAAGAGAGCTTTGGTTCAGGTCTGTAGTTCCTTTAATTGTATCGGTATCGGTTACATTGAGGTCACGAAGATTAAGCTTTATAGGATTAGAAGATTTTGTAGTATTCCTATCAAAATTGAGTTTAAGATTTAGTTTTGCTGTACCATTAGTGTCTGTTCCAAAAATATTTTTGCTAATTCCTGCAAGGTTTAGTCCTGCATTAATAAGAGAAAACCCCGATGTTGAAGTATTGGTCTCTAAAAATTTGATTTGTGTAATGGAATTAGCAGGAGAAACTGTAAGTGCATCATAAGAGATATTGTAGTCTGTAGCTTTTGCATAACAAGCACTGTTATAGTTTGTTGCATTAGTGTCTAAAAACGATTTAGCAGTAATGGTAACATTAAGCTCTGAAGACATATTCAGATCATTTGAAATATAGGTAAAATTGCCATCATTGTAATTCTTAAACGTTGAAGCCAATGAAAAATGATCTGGAGTATAAGATATATTTTGATCAAATGGTGTTATATAGCGTTGAGAATCTGATGTATCACTTCGATCAATGTATGCGAATTCTGTGCCAGATGTTTCTCTCATTTTTACATTAATAATCCCTATTTCACTATAAACAAGATCATAAGTAGCAAAACCATCTATTAAAGGGACGGAGGTTCCTGTTATATTATAACTTCCTGTCAGACAACCTGTTTTTGTTTCAATGTATTCAAAAGGAGCACCTTGTGTATAGTTTAGAGCTGCAGCATCGGCATCATCTTTAGCATAAAACGAAACAGTGTATGTTTTTCCAGCTTTATATGGAGTTGCTCCTGTAATAACAAAATCAAACTTATTGGGTCTTACTGCAAAATCATCAGAATCGACAGATTTACAATACGTCTCTTTACCCGATATGCATGTAGCCGTATTGCCTGTTTTTGTCCAGCAATCTGTCCATTCTTGTGTGTCCAAAGAACAGTACTTAAATTTGACAAATAGCCTTTTTTTTGCTTGTGGCCATATCTGATTTCCTGATGGCCAACTAGAAGCAGGGAGTTCAAATCTACCTGTGGTTTTTAATGCATTAAATGACCCTGATCCATTTCTCTTTATATCACCAAAATAGTGTATGTCTCGAGGCGTTTCAGTAGATCCAACCATATAGGTATCATCCATAAAAATACCAACACTCACATTGCGATTAGCTTCAAGTGCTGTTAAAGAGTCATTTAAAATAGCGATATCAAGGCTGAAAGGTCTGTTGACAACTTTTGTTTGAATCGCTGTATTAGTAGCTTCACTGCCCGAAGCAACCGAATGTTCAATCGCTTTAAAGGGTCCAAGTACAAGTCCATAACGTGTGGTAAAGTCATAGTTGTCTTCTGCCATACACATGTAATCGTAGTAAGCATAACGAGCGTCGTAGTCATCCAGATGTCTTACTCTTCCATTACTATCAAATAAAAAGTTGAGCCAAGCACCACCAGTATAGTTACCATTCGGCTCATAGTAGGGGTAGTCTGACGTTGAATGATCAAAATTGACACCCGCTCCTGTCCTTGAGATAAACCACTCATTGGTTTTATTGAGATCTGCTGCACCTAAAATAGAAACCCAACCTTTAGCACCCATGGTTGCTGAAAAAGGATATGCGCCATCTGATGAGTTTGTATCGGTCGTTGAATATATTGCTTTTGCAGATGAAATACCTAATTCTGATGTGTTTAGCCCCCAACTGTAATAATCCCTATTGGCATCACCTCCATCATTACTGACACGTGCATAATCTGTTGCAATTGCGCTAATGTTGTGCATGGGTGAGCCGCTCATCCATCCTGGAGAATGATTGTCAGTGCCGTTATTTCCTTTCCACATTTTGCTTGCACCTGAAGAGTCATGGTTGCCATTGTAAGGAAAATAGACACCAAAGGAACCATACGGCCAAATAATACTACTTTGTTCTGAGGCTAAATAGTAATGATCATTCATAAAAACATTATATTTTTCTTCAATGGTGCCGGTATAGTGTACCCATTCCGATTTTTTATTGTATAAAAATGCTCTAACTCTCTCAAAAGTGTCTTCATTGTTGGGGACAAAAGGGAAAAGCCCAAACTTTGAGCATGTATCACTTTTATTGACCAAATCACTTTTTGTATTAGTTACTTTTCCATCCATTGCCAAAGAAAATGTCCATACCCAGTTTAGGTCGGTCTGATACCAACAGTAGGTAACAATAGGGCGACTAGCAGATGTAATATCAGTAGCGTTATAACTTCTTGCTTTAGAAAAAGGTGAAATCCAATAATGCCCTTGTATAGAAGAGCTGGCTAAAAAAGTTGTTGGCACAGCTTCTGCCATCGTTTTACAGCTTTTTTGTAAGACTTCATTTCCGTCATAGACTAAATAACGGTAATCATCCAGTAGTTTTAATTTCATCTTATCAATATTACAGATGGCTTTATTATCGTAATCAAGGCTATTAATTTTGACATCTTGCCCATAATAGGCAGTTCTTAGTTTTGCTTGTGTACAGTTTGAGATGGTTGTATTGCCCCAGTCGATAGCAAAAGGTGTAGCTGTCAAGTTAATATTACTAAATGAAGAGCCCATCGTTTGAAACGTACTGACTGTTTGAGGAGATCTTAATGAAGGATTGACAATGACATCCAGTGTGTATGCATTAATTTCTATAGCTTGAAAAGGGACTCCATTAGTTGTAGCTTCATTATAATAATTTGTACTACCTAATGTATTGCTATTAAAGACAAAGTTATTCGAACTATTTTTATTTGGGAGGGCTATAAAATCGCGATTGTTATAGCAGTAAATCTCAATCGATTTGTTGATGTCATTATAAGGGTTAACAACATGAAAGCCATTAGAAAGTGCATTTGTGCCACAGTATCCCATGTCATCATTGATGATAGTACCTGTAGCAGTTGCTCGTGCAAGAGTTGCGTTGACTTCATTGGAAAGTATGATGGTGAATGTCTCATTATTTTCTACTAGAGTATCGCCTTTAGTGAGTACAGAAATAATTTTTGTGAGATTTGCATCTGATGAGCGAAAAAATAGTGTTCCATTTGTAGCGTTATAATCGCTTCCTGCCGTTGCAGTTCCATCCAATGTCGCGTACTGCACAGACGCGTTTGCCGCTTCTGAAATGGTAACAGTGAAGTTCATATTGCTATAGCTGGTATTGCCTTCTGTTAGATTTGCATCGGCAATAGTTATTAAAGGATACGTGCGAAGGTTTGTTGATGGAACAATTTGAAAAGGAATAGATTTATTATTTTGCCAAGCAAAATGAGCATAAGCTCCTCCACCACCTTCTTGAAAACGAATTTCAATAGGATAAGTACCTGCATTCAAGTTATTAATCGAAAAATTATTATATGATGTATCTCCTCCTGTCCATGTTCCGTTGCTATAATATTGCGTTCCATTAATTTTAACACTCATAAAATCATCATGTGCGCAATAAAAAGTATAATTCGCTTTTTCTGGGATGATAATATAGCCTGACCAGATAATGCTAAAGTTATCATTATTGATAGAGCCAGAAGGACTCCCATATCCCCAGCTAAAATCGATAATTGAATCTGTTCGTATGAGTGTAACAGGTTCTGTATAACTAGTATTGTTATAGTATTTACCCGTTAAACCATTTGCGGCATTTAAGTTTGAAATAGAGATTAACAGTAAAAAAAATAATATTAAAAGGCTATTTTTTTTCATACATCACCTCTTGAATCTTTACATGTAAAGGTTTGAAAACGGGTACAAAGTAGTACACGTTTTACTCAGATTTTTCTTTATTCAAAAATTGTGAAATACTTTCCATTAAGCCAAAATCAGGATAGAGGTTTGCGTCTAAAACAACTTGTGCAACGCTTCCATTGTCGACGTTAAAGACAAGTGGCGCAATAAAATTAATCGTTGAAGTCTCGATAGGGGTTGCAATAATCATAATGTTTAAAATAAGAATGTTGGTTTTTTCATTAATATCAAGGAGTGCTCTAAAGTACTCAGGAATCTCAAACTCGTAAGGACGAATCATAAAAGGATTGATAAGGACAAAGGTTGTTGCATCAGATTTTGAGATAAATTTCACAAAAAAATCATCGACTTTTTCAAGTTCAGCTTCTTTAATGGTTTCAAATCCAGGGATCGGTGCTTTAACAGAGAAGATCATACTATTCCTTTTGCAAAATAATTATTTTATCTATTGTATCATTTTGTACGTTAAATGAGTCAATAACCTCAAAACAAATCGTCTCAAATGGGAAAATATCTATTTTTATTTTAGGATAACAAAAAAGAAGATACAATAGGTTTTTTTAACACAAAGGATAGAGTGAATGAAGATAGCAAATGTTCTTATTGTGGCGTCATTGATGGTTTTAATCAGCGGTTGTGCCTCCAAAGATAAAGAGGTTTTCAATATGCCAGCAACCTATTGGTATGAAGAGATTGCCAAAGAGATTAAAGCTCAAGATTTGGAAAAAGCAGACTCGCGCTACACTTCTTTAGCCAGTGAGCATATCGAATCTCCACTACTTCCTGAAGCAATGATGATGTTAGCCAATGCACATATTCAAGACGAAGAATATGTTTTGGCAAATTTTTACCTTGATGAGTATCTTAAGCGTTATGGTAACAAAGCCAATGCTGATCATGTTCGTTATATGAAGATCAAAGCTAATTATGAAGCATTCCCTAACCCAAATAGAAATCAACAACTTCTTTTAGATACCATTGTTCAAACAAAAGATTTTTTAGCGAAGTATCCAAATTCGAAATTCCGCCCTTTGGCTGAGACTATTTTGGTGAGATTGCAACTAGGTGAGTACTTTTTAGATGAAAACATCAAAGATCTCTACTCACGTGTTGATAAACCAGAAGCATCTAAATCATTTGAAGAAAAATTGAAACAATCTTCTTTGGGTGAAGCTAAAATCGTAGAACCAAACATCCCTTGGTATCGTTCTTGGTTTGAAAAAAAGTAGACAACAAAACTTTTTATTTACTTCTTTACTATACAATCTAATTATCGCATAAGAGCTTGGCTCTTATGCTCTTACATGTAAAATACCAAAAACACAATATGACGGAGGTTGAGAGATGAAACTCAGTGACTATACCGCATTCCCAGCGGACATTCCTATTGTCGTAGAAGACAATCTATTTTTATATCCTTTTATGATTTCACCACTTTTTTTAACCGATGAAGAAAATATTCGCGCGGCTAATGATGCATTAGATCACAATTCCTTAGTCATGGTTTGTACAGCAAAATCGGGTAGTGAGCATGGGCGCGATTTTAATGCGATTTATCCAGCCGGTGTCATCGGCTCTATTATGCGCAAAGTTGACCTTCCTGATGGAAGAGTGAAAATTCTTTTTCAAGGCATGCAAAAAGGCAGAATTATAAAAGAGCTCACGAGCACACCCCTTCGGGCAACAATCGATTTGATCCATACGCATCGCTCTGAGGCTATGAAAGTTGAAGCGACGTTGGCAGTTTTGAGAGAAAAAATTGCGCTTTTAGGAAGCTTGGGAGGACAATTTCCACCTGATTTGATTAAAACGATTGAAGATAACAATGACATTCATCGCATCACCGACCTTGTTGCAAGCAGTATGAAACTCAAAAAAGAGCAAGCTTATAAGCTTTTTATCGAAGAAGATGATGAAGCTAGGTTGTTACAACTTATTGACTATGTCATTGAAGAAATTGAGTCAAGCCGTTTGAAAAAAGAGATTAAGACTAAAGTGCATTCTCAGATTGAAAAAGTGAATAAAGAGTATTTTCTTAAAGAACAACTCAAACAGATTCAAAAAGAGTTAGGAACGGACAATCAACGCGAAGAAGAGATTGAAGAGTATCGCAAAAAATTAGAAACTAAAAAAGAGCACATGGACGAAGATGCGTACAAAGAGATCAAAAAGCAGATCGACAAGCTTTCTCGTATGCACCCAGATTCGGCTGATGCCAACTTAATTCAGAGCTATCTTGATTGGGTTATTGAGATACCTTTTGGAAAAGCAGCGAAGAAAAACCTTGATGTTTTAGAAGTTAAATCACAACTTGACAAAGACCATTATTCGCTTGAAAAGCCAAAAGAACGCATTGAAGAGTTTTTTGCTGTACGCGAGTTGCTTTCAAAACGTGGCATTGCAGACAAATCAGCGAATGGTGCTATTTTATGTTTTGCAGGCCCTCCAGGTGTGGGTAAAACCTCTTTGGCAAATTCGATTGCAAAAGCGCTCAAGCGTAAACTTGTACGTATTGCACTGGGCGGTCTAGAGGACGTCAATGAGTTAAGAGGTCATAGACGCACGTACATTGGTGCGATGCCAGGGCGTATCGTGCAAGGCATCATCGAAGCTGGAGAGATGAACCCTGTTGTGGTACTTGATGAGATCGATAAAGTCGCACGAAGTTTCAGGGGAGATCCAACAGCGGTTCTTTTAGAAGTGCTTGATCCAGAGCAAAATAACAAATTTAGAGACTATTACCTAAACTTTAACATTGATCTTAGCAAAGTGATCTTCATTGCCACTGCGAATGAAGTAGGCTCTATCCCTGCACCGCTTCGTGATCGTATGGAGTTTATCTTTGTGAATTCGTATACGCCACAAGAAAAGTATGAAATCGCTAAAAAATACCTCATTCCTCAAGAGCTGAAAAAGCATGGTTTGAAAAATAACGAAGTGAATATTTCTAAGCCTACATTACAGCTGGTTATTGCAAATTATACACGAGAATCAGGGGTAAGAAATTTACGTCGTAGAATCGCTGATATTTTACGTAAAGTGGCGAAACAGCTTTTAATAGATCCAACGATTGATAAAGTGAGTATTACCCATACTAATTTAAAAGAGTACTTGCCAAAAACCGTTTTTGAAATCGATGAAGTCGATAAAGAAAACAGTGTTGGTATCGTTAATGGACTTGCTTGGACGAGTGTCGGTGGCGATGTGCTCAAAGTTGAGGCGATTCGCATTCAAGGAAAAGGCGGCATTCAGATCACAGGCTCACTCGGTGATGTCATGAAAGAGTCTGCCAAAATAGCACTTAGTGTGGTTAAAGTCTTGATCGATAACGGCAAGATAGACGTACCACTTTCCATTATCCCAACAACAGGGACGGATAAAGAAGATACCGCTAAGAAGATTGAGCCAAGCGATGTGTACAGACGCTATGACCTTCATATACATGTACCAGAGGGTGCTACGCCAAAAGACGGCCCAAGTGCGGGTATTACCATGGCAACAGCGATTGCTTCGATACTGTGTGATAAAAAAGTCAAAAGCGATGTGGCGATGACGGGTGAGTTGACCTTAACGGGTAAAGTACTCCCTATTGGTGGACTTAAAGAAAAACTCATAGCTGCGTACAAAGCAAAGATCAAAACAGCATTGATTCCTAAGAAAAACTATGAAAAAGATTTGGACGAAATTCCTGATGAAGTCAAAGAGAAGATGAAGATTATCCCTGTGTCTAGGGTAGAAGAAGTCTTGGAATTTGCGTTAGTGAAATAAACAAGAGAGAAGCTAGATGGGAGACCATCTAGCTTTACATGTAAGGCTTATTGTTGTAATTGCTCGAAAGGAACAGCAACAACTTTTTGAGTGTCAATGATGTATGGGATAACCGCTGTAGCACGAGCGCGTTTGATCGCTAGTTCTACCATCTCTTGATGTCTTTTGCAGTTACCAGTTAAACGACGAGGCATGATTTTGTATCTCTCGGAGAGAGAATGTCTCAAAATTTTTGCATCTTTATAGTCAACGTATTCTACTTTTGCTTCACAGTATTTGCAGTATTTGCGTGCAAATTTTCTTTTCTCTGCCATTTTTTATCCTTTACTTATTTTTATCACGACTCTTAGGCAAAGCCTAATCGTCACTAAAGCTTGCCTTTTTCAAGGCAGATATTTTTACATTGTTATGTAAAAATAGCTAAAACGGTATTTCGTCATCGTTAATATCGATGCTCGGAATTTCATGACCACTATATTCAGGAGTAGATTGTCTTGGATAGGCTGCGGGTTTTTGTGGGTTAGCGTTATAACCTACGTTTGGCGTAGCTGAAGGCTCACCATAACTTCCACCCATCTCTGCACCGCCTTCTTGTCCAGCACCACGTGAATCAATCATCTGGAGTGTTTCAACAGTGATAGAGTGCTTAGAGCGCTTTACACCTTGTTGATCAGTCCATTGATCGAGTTTCAAACGACCCTCTACCAATACTTTTTTGCCACGGCTTAGGTATTGATTCGCGATCTCTGCAGTACGTCCAAAAAAGGTGATGTCGATAAAGCACACTTCTTCACCTTGACTTCCATCTTGCTTTTTAAAGCGACGATTGGTCGCAAGTCCAGTGGTACAAACAGCGCCACCATTAGGTAGGTAACGAAGTTCGCAATCACGTGTGAGGTTACCAAGCATAATTACTCTATTGAACATCATGGCTCCTTAATTAAGCTTCAGTTGTAACAACAGTTGGTTCTTCTACGATCTCTTTAGCTTCAACAACAGCAGCAGGTGCTTCACTTTTTTTAGTGATTTTCTCAACTTGTTTGTTCCAGAATCTAAGTTCTTTTTGATTTTCAAATTTAACAGTCATAAAGCGAATAAACTCTTCAGTAATTCTGATAAGTCTCTCAACTTCAGCAATAGCAGCTGTAGGAGCAGTGAAGTAGAATACTACATAAGTTCCGCGCTCAAATTTATCGATTTGATACGCAAGTTTGCGTGTACCCATCTCAAGTTTTGCAGTGATTACTGCACCATTTTTCTCTAAAATTTCTTTTAGATAGTTTAGTTTTGCTTGTAGTTCTTCTACAGTTAATGTAGGTTTTACTACAACAAGCAACTCATAATGTCGCATCGTTTCTCCTTCTGGATTTCACCCAAATAGATTAGTATTTGAGTAAGGATTTTTTAGAATAGGCGTGGATTATACTGTAAATCACCTTATGCATTTCTTATTTCGCTAAGTCGGGAAGGTTATAAAGAACTTTGAAGTTTAATTAAACGAGAGAGAAGATAACTTGTTTTTTCAACATTTCCCATTTTTTTGAGGCGGTATTCAGCATCGATCAATAGATTAGAAAGCTTATGATAGGTCGCAAGATCAATCTTGATAGAGTGCTGGGAGCGTTGCGCTGCTAACTGTGGAGGAAGAGGGTAGCCAAGAATGGCCTTAGCATCGAAGGCACCGTTTAATTTAATATAAGCATGGAACAAAAAGAGCTGTGTTACATGGGCTTGAATAGCGTTTATAATTCTAATTTCTTCGACGCCATCACCTTCAACAAGGCGTTCAAACTCTTCTTTGATGTCTTTTTTCTCAAGTAGTTTTGTAATGAAATGATCCATGGAAACAGACCCAAGTCCATAGACAAGTGTGTTAATATCGTTGATTCCAATTTCGCGATTTAGCACCAAAAGTTTTTCGCATTCATTAACACACAAAGAGAGATCTTCGGTGTGGATCATGTAGAGGTGCTGCAGGGCATAGCGGTCAATGGAAAGTCCAATGGCATGGGCATGGTTGTGCAGTAGCTGTATGGCTTCATTAAACTCGGCTTTAAAGAGGCGTACAAAAGCACCCTCATTTTGTTTATCGAAGAGCTTGGTAAGTGGGGTTGCTTTTTTATCTTCTCCAAAATATTGGTAGATAAAGTAGCTTGAATCATTTTTGGTACACAATCCAACGAGTGTCTCAATCTCTTTTGTGGGAATCGTTTTATCGGTTTTAACAATCAAAATATTGCGATCGCCAAAAAGAGATGACTGGGAGAGAAAATTCTTCGCAGAACTGAAGTTGTACTCATCAAAATACATCATCACTTTCTCTTCGCTTCCCGCATTTAAAAGAGTCAAAAGTTGTTGTGCAAGCACGTTGTTTTGGTATGCGCATGCACCGTACAAAAGAGTTGATTTTGGGGCTTTATTCGCTTTTAAAAGTCCTTCAAATTCTCTTTTATACATCAAAACTCCTCGTTACTCTGGCGTAAATTCTAGCGGTTGCAATATTACTCTCGACAATTTTAATTTCAATACGTTGGAGCAAATGGACATCATTGTCGAGTAAAAAGATGCGAGCACCTTTAAGTTCATCGTCCAGTTTCGCAATAGGATTTTGTTCGGTTTCAACGACAATGGCTTTGAAATTATCGCCTACATGTAACGCCATATAACGCGCAAATTTACGGTCCATAAAATCCCACGCGACTTTGTCACTCTCTCGTTCTAGGTTACTAATTTTTTCGCACAGCGGTGCAATGTCTTTAAGTAAGAAGGTGAGCTTTTTCTCATCATTCGCCATCTTCGCTTTTAACAGACGGTGCAACGTAAGATCACTGTATCGTCTAATTGGGGAGGTGAAGTGTGTGTACATATCAAAGCCAAGTCCAAAGTGTCCTTTGTTCTCAGGCTCATAAATTGCCTTTTTTTGACTTTTGATGATGAGTTTATCGACTTCTTCACGAAGTCCTAACGTATCAGCTTTGGCTTGAATTCCTTGGATCATCTTAGGAATATCAGCACTTAGTTTTGCATTAATGCCAATAAGGGCTAAGTCATTTAAAAGCATTTCCATTCGTTCATACGACGGGCTATCGTGTGTTCTAAAAATACCAAAGCCCAGTTTTTTTGCTGCGGCTTTATTGGCTAAAAGCATACAATCTTCAATCAAACCATGCGAAGGTGTCTCTTCTTCTATGGTTGTGGAAAGGAGGTTTTGGTGCTCATCAACCCGCATTCGCACTTCGGAAGAACGAAACGAGAAGGCATTTTCAAGCCTCATGTCTCGCAATTTTTGGGTGAGTGAATGCAAGGGTAAAAGATACGCTAAGATTGTTTTATCTGCAGCATCAGCCTCATCGGTTTTACCTTGTAAAAATTGGTCTATTTTTTCATAAGTATAGCGCTTGGATGAATGAATAATACTTTCAAAAAGTTCCTCTTTGAGCGGTTTACATGTAAGAGGATCGAGCGTGATTTTAAAGGTATAAGCAAGGCGGTCGACATTGGGTTTTAGGGAACAGATGTTTTCACTGAGTGCGCGTGGAAGCATCGGAATAGATTTGTGGGGAAAATAGATCGAAAAGCCGCGTTCAATGGCTTCTTTATCGATAGGTCCCATTGGATAAACGTATTCACTGACATCGGCAATAGCAACGTAGAGCGTGTGGTTTTCGACATCAAAATAGATGGCATCATCAAAATCTTTCGCGTCTACGGGGTCGATGGTGCAAAAAGGCAAATGAGTGAGATCAACACGGTGCGGATAGTACGATTTTTCGACAAAATCACCGTGGCTTTTGGCTTCCGTTTCGGCTTCTTTAGAGAAAAACTCTTTTTTATCAAAAAGAGCTAAAGAAATTTTTTCATCGACCAATGGGTCGTTCAATACGCCTAAAACTTCTTCAATGACATTGGTAATGTTATCAATCTTTAAAACGCTTCCAAGTGGAAGTTGCTTGAGTGATTTTTGGCTGGCAGTAATGTCAAAAATAGACTCATTTTTAACATTAATCCCAACGACTTTACCTTTACTCATCTTCGTGTAAACAATGCTTTTTGCAAAAGCGCGTTGGGCAATGTAGACAACAACAGCTTTGGCACGTCCTCCTCGTTTATTGGCGACGCGTTTTGCGACAACGAAATCGCCACGCATGGCACCATGCAGGTCTTTCGCTTCAATGATAATGTCTTTTGAACGCGTAGGTTCCAAAGAGCTTAAAAATCCTGTTCCACTAAAAGCCACGTCCATTTTTCCGACGAGATGGGAAGAATCGAGTACATAAAGATCATTTTTAGCAACCAGTGCTCGAAGTTGGATTAAGGTTTTAAAATGAGGGAGAAAAGGGGAAGGCACATCTTTTTGTGCCACCCCTTGGCTAAGGCTTAAAAGAAAGTTTTTCACTGTTTAAATTGCTCAACGGTTTGTAAAAATGGCTCAGTGTTTAATCCGTACTCTTCAAGAAGTTTGAGTGAGCGATCAATCGATGTCTCATCAAGTTGTCCAAAAATATTAATACTGTTTTTAACAATATTGAGTGCAGCAGAAAAAGCACGGATGTGCTCTTGCGCATTTTCTGGGTCATTCGAAAATTTAATGGATTCGACCAGTTCAGCTTCTAAATTCCATTGTTCAAAAATTTTTGCTGTAATCTCTTCGTTTGAAAAGCCCACATACTCTTTTTCTAAGGCTGAAAGTTCATTGGGTGTTCTAACAGAGGCAAGCGCTGCTTTAAAAGCACCATCTTTTTGTTGCTCAATGAGCTCATGCGCAATGATGATTTTGCCAACTTCCATCATAAAAGAAGCAGGTTGAAGAACATCGAGCATTGCCTTATTGACTTTTGAGTACCACTTAAACATGAATGTGCTTTGAAGCGTACTAATTTCTAAAAAAGTGGTGTTCGATAAGTGGTATGGTGCAAGATCAATTTTGATGTTTTGTTTGATAGCACTAGAAAGGGCAAAACCACGTACGGTTGCCATGCCAAAAAGCGATACCGCATGAGCGATATTTTTAATTTCCCTGCTAAAGCCATAAAGAGGTGAGTTGGAGGACTTTAAAATGTTGGCAGTTAGCATTGGATCGCTCTCAACGACTTTGACAAGATCGGCTAATGAGCTGTTTTTATCGACGCAAATACGCTGTATTTTTAAAACCGTATCATCAAGAGGCGGAAGCGCTTTGATTTTTTTTAAAATATTTTCGTCCATAAGTGATTCCTAGTGATTTGTTTATGACCAAATTCTATCTCTTGTTGGTTTATAGTTTCCTTTGTTCATTTACATGTAAAGTTTTTAAGTAACTATTCTGTAAAATGCCGACATTTAATATTACATGTAAGGATTGACAAATGGCAATAACCGTCTTTTATGACAAAGATTGTGATTTAAGCATTATTCGCTCTAAAAAAGTTGCGATGATTGGTTTTGGTTCTCAAGGACACGCACATGCAGAAAATCTTCGTGATAGCGGTGTAGAAGTCGTTGTAGGTCTTAGAAAAGATGGTAGTTCATGGGCAAAAGCGGAAGCAAAAGGTTTCCGTGTTATGACGGTAGGTGAAGCGACAAAATACGCTGATGTTATCATGATCTTGTTGCCAGATGAGATGCAAGGTGATGTTTTTGCATCAGAAATTAAGCCAAACTTGAGTGAAGGTAAAGCGATTGCGTTTGGTCATGGTTTTAACATTCACTACGGTCAAATCATTACTCCTAAAGGTGTTGACTGTATCATGGTTGCTCCAAAAGCACCAGGTCATACCGTAAGAAGTGAGTTTGTAAACGGTGGTGGTATTCCTGATCTTATTGCAATCGATCAAGATGCGACTGGTAAAGCAAAAGCACTTGCACTTAGTTATGCATCTGCAATTGGTGGCGGAAGAACTGGTATTATTGAGACGACTTTCAAAGACGAGACTGAGACCGATCTTTTTGGTGAGCAAGCTGTTCTTTGTGGTGGTGCTACTGCACTTGTAGAAGCAGGTTTTCAAACATTGGTAGAAGCGGGTTATGAGCCTGAAATGGCATACTTTGAGTGTTTACATGAGCTTAAACTTATCGTTGACTTGATGTATCAAGGCGGTATTGCTGATATGCGTTACTCTATCTCTAATACAGCAGAGTATGGTGACTATGTGAGCGGAAAAAGAGTTATCAACGCTGAGTCAAAAGCAGCAATGAAAGAGATTTTGGCTGAGATTCAAGATGGTCGTTTTGCCAAAGATTTTATTTTAGAGCGAAAAGCAGGATACACTCGTATGAACGCAGAGCGCGCTAAAACGGAGAGAAGTCTTCTTAACAAAACAGGCGAAAAACTTCGTTCTATGATGCCTTGGATCACCTCTAAAAAAATCATCAATAAAGACAAAAATTAAATCGTACTAAAGAGGTTACATGGGTATAGTTATCACCGTAACGTCTGGTAAAGGTGGGGTGGGTAAATCCACTACCACCGCGAACCTAGCCGTTGGACTTGCAAATTTAGGCAAAAAAGTTGTTGCGATTGACTTTGACATAGGTCTTAGAAATCTTGACATGATCTTGGGACTTGAAAATCGCATTGTGTATGATGTGGTCGATGTTATGGAAGGTCGTTGTAACCTTGCACAAGCCCTTATCAACGATAAAAAGTCTAAAACACTCTATTTTTTACCTGCGAGTCAAACCAAAGATAAAGATATTTTGAATAAAGATAAAGTTAAAGCATTGATCGAAAATCTCAAAGAGAGTTTTGACATCGTTATGATTGACTCACCTGCGGGTATTGAAAGTGGATTTGAACATTCTATTTTTCTAGCCGATCGTGCACTCATCGTTTCGACTCCCGATGTAAGTTCTGTACGCGACGCGGATCGTGTTATTGGTATTATTGATGCTAAAAGTGAGCGTGCTAAAAATGGTTTAGAAGTTGAGAAGCACATTATCATTAACCGTATTAAGCCAGAGATGGTTGATGCGGGCAATATGCTCAGTGTGGATGATGTTCTAAGTATCCTTGCACTTCCACTTATTGGTATTGTGCCTGATGATGAAGATATTATTACATCAACGAACACAGGCTCACCAATTGTGAATAAAGATAAATCACTCTCAGCAGAAGCATACCGTAACATTGCACGACGTATTTTAGGCGAAGAGGTCGAATTTTTAGACATTCGTGTGAAAAAAGGACTTCTCTCAGCACTCAAAGGAATTTTCAAATGAGTTTCTTCAGTGATCTTTTTGGAAAGAAAAAAAATACGGCAGATGTGGCAAAAAATCGCCTTAAAATCATGCTTTCCCATGAGAGAGCGAGTTGTAAGTTACCTTATTTAGACGATCTTCGCAACGATTTGATCGCTGTTATTAAGAAATATACCAAAGTGGAAGATGTTAAAATCACCTCCCACAACAATCAAAATCTCGAGCTACTAGAAGTTGAAGTCATTCTTGGAAAGTAATTGCATTTATGGTAAAAAAAAATAAAGAAAATCAAAAAACAGAAGAGGGTATGCCTCTTACAGAGATAAAGTCCGCTCAACTTAGAAAGTATAGTTTGCTTATAATGCTTATTTTTACGCTTCTACTGACAGCTTTTGGTGTGTATATCTACATGACTACTTCGTACGAACGCTACAAAATAGTTCAAAAAGACCAGATGTCCGCTAATGATGAATTGATGCGTAAGATGAAGCAGATGTTAGATGATGAAAAAATGCGTCAAGCATCGCTGCCTCAACCACCATCGACTCCTCTTGTTGAAGCCAATGTGACAGAAAGTAATCAAAGTAGTGAAAAACCTGTTGAAAACAACGAGACACACACGACTCCTGTTGTGGTGCAACAGACTCCTGAAGAGGAGAGTAAGACGCAAGAACTCTCCGAAGTCCATGATTATCAGCGAAGTATCAAAGAGAGTGGAAAGCCAGCGCGCCCACACGAAGTTGTTCGTAAAAAATACCCAGAAGGAACAACGCCAAAGCTTGCCATTATCATCGATGATGTTTCTTTCGCTTGGCAAACACGCTCCATTAAAGAGATACCGTATAAAGTGACTCCTTCATTTTTTCCTCCAACAAAAGGGCATCCTGATACTGTACGTTTGTCGCATGATTTTGAATTTGCGATGATCCATCTCCCCATGGAGTCAAAAAACTACTCTTCGCCTGAGCCTGAAACACTTAACGCGGTTGATTCAAGTGAGGTGATTGAGAAGAGAATTAAACGTATAAAAGCGTTGTTTCCAGAGCTAATTTATTACAACAACCATACCGGTGGTTCCTTCACAGCAGATTACAATGCAATGGATCGCTTGGTGAAAGTTTTGAAAGAGAATGGTTTGGTGTTTGTTGATAGCCGCACCGTTGGTAACAGTAAAGCGCCTGAGATTACGAAAAAATACGATATGTTTCTCTACTCAAGAGACGTTTTTCTCGATAACTCACTTGATAAAAACTTGATTCGTACGCAACTGAGAGAAGCTGTTACAAAAGCTAAAAAACATGGTTATGCCATTGCAATTGGACATCCGCACAAAAATACTTTAGAGGTTTTAAGAGATTCGAAAGAGCTCTTAGAAGGTGTGGATTTGGTTTATCTAAAAGACTTATAATGATCCAAACGATAGACTTTCATGTCCCTGAATTGGAGATAATGAAAGTCTATCCAAAACCGCTTTACTACCTCGGTAATCCTGCTCTTTTAAAACGCCCTAAAATTTCTATCGTGGGTACTCGCCATCCCATTGCTTACACAAAAATTTACACACAAGAGATTGCTCGAAAACTCTCCCTTGCAGGTGTCTGCGTTGTAAGTGGCGGAGCGCAAGGCGTTGATGGGCTAGCGCACTTTTCTGCAGGGGTTGAAAACACGATAATGGTTGC
This sequence comes from Sulfurospirillum oryzae, assembly GCF_025770725.1. NCBI lineage: Bacteria > Pseudomonadati > Campylobacterota > Epsilonproteobacteria > Campylobacterales > Sulfurospirillaceae > Sulfurospirillum > Sulfurospirillum oryzae. The sequence goes on from NZ_JANZKZ010000002.1 coordinate 60,471, forward strand.
AGGAACGGGTTTAGATATTCGTTATCCCTCTTTACATGTAAAGCTAATTGAGGGGATTGAAAAAGAGGGGTTGGTGCTCAGTCAATTCGAGGCAGGGCAACCCTCACTCAAATGGAATTTTCCTCTGCGCAATGAACTTGTTGTAGCCCTTGGTGACGCGCTTATTGTCACACAAGCCGATCTTAAAAGTGGCACAATGCACAGCATAGAGTTTGCTCTTAAAATGCAAAAGCCTATTTATGTGCTTCCACATCGTTTGGGTGAGAGTGAAGGCACAAACTGGCTTCTCTCCAAAGGGTTGGCCACACCTATTTATGACATTGATGCGTTTGTCGCTCTTTTTGGTAAAATTGATGTTACATGTAAAGATGATTTCCTCATCTATTGTGACACACATCCGCTCTACCACGATGCTGTCGCAAAATTTTCACAAAAAGTATTTGAATATGAATGTTTGGGTAAAATAAGAGTTGAAAATGGACGCATTCTACGCGCGTAAAGGAAAAGTATGGGTTTTGAATGGATTTTGGCATTTTTAGCTTTGGGCTTAGTCGTTGGTTTTATGGCGGGATTACTTGGAATCGGTGGAGGAGGCATTATGGTGCCTGTTTTGACCTCAATTTTCTTAGCGCAAGGTGTTCCTGTGGAGCAAGTTGTCCACATGGCACTTGGAACCTCAATGGCATCCATTGTTTTTACATCCTTTGCCAGTATGCGAGCACACCATAAAAAAGGTGCTGTGATGTGGAATGTTGTCAAATATATGGCTGGTGGCGTTGTCATTGGCACTTTTGCGGCAACGTTTCTCGCAACCTACATGAAATCTGTTCATCTTGCCATCTTTTTTGCTATCTTTATGGCGTATGTTTCCATTCAAATGGCGATCGATAAAAAGCCAAAACCAAGCCGTGAACTCTCAACTCCTGCTTCTTTGTTCAGTGTGGGCTCACTGATTGGCATAGTCTCCGCTTTGGTTTCCATCGGAGGAGGCTCACTGACTGTTCCTTATCTTGTGTGGCAAAATGTGGATTTGAAAAAGGCAATAGCAACGTCTGCAGCCATTGGATTTCCACTCTCCATAGCGGGCACGGTTGGTTACATCGTTAATGGCATGATGCACAGCTCCGGTAGTGGAGCAGAGATGATGTTAGGATTTGTGTATCTGCCGGGTGTTGTGCTTATTTCAATTGTGAGTTATTTTACTGCCCCGTTGGGTGCAAAGATGGCACATACCCTTCCTGTTGGCAAACTCAAAAAGATTTTTGCTTTACTTCTGATGATACTCAGCATTAAAATGCTCACGTCTGTCATCTAAAATATTTTTACATGTAAAGAGGAAAATATGATGCGAAAAGGTTTTTTACTGACACTTTTACTTCCACCGTTTCTTATGTGCGCGAGCAGTAGCAATCTTTTTGATGAAAATAAGCCGCTTGTTGCCCTAAGCAGTTGCATGGAGCGCGTTGAGATCAAAAATAGTCATACCCCTGTTGATCTATTTAAATCGAGTGCAAAGTGCATTGAAGAAGAAAAATACCCTCAAGCAGTTGAGCTTTATCTGGTGGCGACGGCGTATGGCTATTTTGATGGAGCACGTGTGGTTGATAAAAGCACACGACAAGTTTTAGATACGCTCAAAACAGAAATTTTTGGACCACTCGATGCCAATAAGCGCAACCAGTTTGCAGAAGTTTTACGTACTAAATTGGACGATATGAAATCAAGCTGCAACTTTTTAGAAAAACTGGGAAAGCCGACCTATTATCCAAAATACATGGTACAAAATGGTGTCACACGTGGTGATGGACTTATTTTGAATTATGATGCAAGAGTGATCTGGGAAGATACCCGCTTTAGCTATTTGAAATGCCCGTAAATCATCTTTACATGTAAAGCTCTAAAGATAACGTTTGGCTAGACCTCCGAGCGAAGTCTCTTTGTAGTTGGTGTTCATGTCTTTTCCCGTTTCGACCATCGTTTGGATGATCTCATCAAAACTTACTTTATGCGCTCCATCGGTGTATGAGGTGTATTCTGCTGCGTCAATGGCGCGAATGGCCGCCACCGCGTTGCGCTCGATGCAGGGTACTTGCACGTAGCCTGCTATGGGGTCGCACGTCATACCAAGATGATGCTCTAACCCCATCTCTGCCGCATAATCAATCTGTTGTAAATTGCCGCCAAAAAGATACGATGCCATGCCTGCTGCCATCGAACATGCCACACCTACTTCGCCTTGACATCCCACTTCTGCACCCGAAATGGAGCCATTGAATTTTACGATATTCCCCAAAAGTCCCGCAACGGCAAGAGCACGCAAACAGTCAATTTGATCTAAGTTGTAGAGTTCTTTAAGGTAGCGAAGGACAGCAGGTACGACCCCACATGCCCCACAAGTGGGTGCTGTCACGACAATATTGCCAGACGCGTTCTCTTCACTGGTGGCGAGGGCATAGGCGAAGATGATGCCATGTGCTCGTTTTTCTTCTTTTCGTGCTTTGGCAAAGAACATGGGAGCTTTTCTGGGGTATTGGAGAATGCCTGGCAGAACGCCGGATTGTTTCAATCCTCGATCGATTGTAGTCTGCATGCTCGCCCACACCTCGGCAAGATACTCCCAAATCGCTTCGCCTTCGTACGTTTCGACGTATTGCCACAGCTCTTTATGCTCTTTTTCGCACCATTTTATAATCTCGCCAAGCGTTGTGAGCGGATAGATCGAAGGCTCAGGTGTAGCACTCTCTCCCGCTTCTTTAAGCGCACTGCCTCCCACGCTGTAAACTTCCCAAGAGCCTAGTAGCTCTTGTTTATTGTCAAATGCTTCAAAAAACATGCCATTGGAGTGAAACGGTTTGGTGATGTCGGGGCGAAAAAGGATTTCAACACCCTTCGTTGCTAAGGCTTGATGCAAGGCATCATCGGTTAAGTGACCACGCCCTGTGGCGGCAAGCGAGCCAAAAAGCGTGACGCGGTACAAAGAGGCATTTGGGAAGCGTTTTTTAAAAAGCGTGCCAGCGTTATAAGGTCCCATCGTGTGGCTAGAAGAGGGTCCATGCCCAATGCAGTAAAATGATTTGAGTGATTGCATGACACACCTTTTACATGTAAAAATTGTGGTGGATTATAGCACATAAACAGATTTTCATTTCGAGAGAATGCTTAAAAAATGAGCCAATAAAAGGTGTAAAGAGCGCTTTAAATCAATCTTAGATAGAATTAAGTCATTCCAATAAAGAGCAAATTCGTGAAAAAAATAGCAAGTATTGATATTGGGTTGAAACGTATTGGTGTGGCACTCTGTTTGGCGGCGGGAATTGTCTCACCGCAAGAGGCGATATTGCGTAAAAATCGTGACCAAGCCGCGCGCGATGTTGATACTTTTTTAAACGAATGGAGCATCGAGCTTCTGGTTGTAGGACTTCCAAAAGGCGGCAGTAGCAGCGAAGAGATGGAGCGGCGCATCAAACACTTTGTAAGCCTGCTAAAATTTAGCGGCGAAGTGGTGTACCAAGACGAGTACGGCTCAAGCAATGAAGCCAAAGAGATGATGCAAGGTGTCATTCGTCAAAAACGTGATGGACGCATTGACTCTATGGCGGCAAAAGTCATTTTAGAACGCTATTTGGATGCAGAAAAGGCGAGTCATGGTTGAGCTTGAAGTTGCCGAGATTATCGGTACGGTTGCTTTTGCGCTGAGTGGTTTTTACGTAGCAGTCAAAGAGAAGCTTGATCTTTTGGGTGTTTTTATTGCTTCCTTTTTGACAGCACTTGGCGGAGGTCTGGTACGCGATATGCTAGCCGATCGTCCTCCTTACACTTTTACGCATCTATTGCCTTCTTTCTTGGTGATTGCCGTGATCGTTTTGAGTGTTCTTTTGCAATTGCACCGTAAAGATGAGATTGAAAAAAAAATCTATTTTATCATTAGCGATACGTTAGGGTTGGTCTCTTTTTCGATTTCTGGAGCGTTGATTGGGTTGCAAGTAGGGTTTAACTTTTTTGGTGTGGTACTTTTAGCGCTTGTAACCGCTGTTGGAGGTGGTGTCATTCGAGACATCTTGCTCAACCGTGTACCCTTACTCTTAACCAGTGAGTTTTACGGTACGGTCTCGCTTTTAGTAGGGGCGATTTTGTTTGTGTTTGCGCAGTTTGACATTGGTGGATATGTACCTGTGATGGTCGTATTTGCTTTTGGCGTAGCGCTTCGGTTGCTGGCGTATTATAAACAGTGGAATTTGCCCAAAATTGGGTAAGGTTTTTTTTGCTATAATTGCGTTTTTTAGAGGAGTACGTGATGGATTTTGAAACAATGGATAAAGAGTATGTGTTGCAGACGTATGCGAGAAACTATGTCAATTTTAAACACGGTATTAACGCAACACTTTTTGATGATAAAGGCAGAGATTATATCGATTTTACGAGCGGTATAGGTGTGGTCAGTGTAGGACATGGCAATCAAAGACTTGCCGATGCGATAAGTGAGCAAGCACGCAATATCATTCATACGTCTAATCTTTACATGATCGAACCACAGGCAAGACTCGCCAAAAAAATCAATGAACTTACAGGCTTTGATGTTGCGGTCTTTTTTGGAAACTCAGGCGCTGAGGCGAATGAGGGAGCCATTAAACTAGCACGCAAATACGGTGAGAAAAAATTTGCCAATAAAAAATATAAAGTCTTAACCCTAGAACACTCGTTTCACGGAAGAACCATAACAACGGTGAAAGCAACAGGTCAAGAGAGCTTTCATAAAACGGCTTTTGCACCGTATCCAGAAGGATTTTCATACACAAAAGAGATCGCAGATCTTTACAATGCTATCGATGATGAAACGGTTGCCGTCATGATCGAACTCGTGCAAGGCGAGGGTGGCGTTAAAGCGTTTCCAAAAGCAGACATTCAAGCGTTGGCAAAGTTTTTAAAAGAGAAAGAGATTTTGCTCATTATCGATGAAGTGCAAAGTGGCGTCTTTAGAAGCGGCGAGTTTTTAGCGACATCTCTTTATGAGATTGAGCCAGACATCATCACGCTTGCAAAAGGTCTTGCGGGTGGCGTGCCTATCGGTGCGGTTGTGACCAAACACAAAGACATCTTTGAAGCGGGAGATCACGGCAGTACGTTTGGAGGAAACTTTCTCTCCACACGCGCAGGACTTGAAGCGTTAACCATCTTAGAAGAGTACAAACAAAGCGGTATGCTGGATGAGGCACTGATCTATTTTGATGAGAAACTAAAATCTACATGTAAAGCATTTCCAGAGCTTTTTGAAAGCGTAGAAGGACTTGGTTTAATGCGTGGTATGAGATGTCTTAATGGCGACATCTTAGCCAGTGTCATCAAAAAAGCGTTTGAGCATGGTGTCCTTGTACTCAAAGCGGGCAAAAATACGCTTCGTTTCTTGCCACCACTCACGATCTCTAAAGAAGAGATGGATGAGGGCTTTAAACGTCTAGAGAGTGCGTGCAAAGCGCTTTTGTAAAAGAGATACGTGAAATTTAGCGAGTATATGCAAACGTGGCTCTATGGCAATGAGGGCTACTACACTAAAGAGCGAACCATTGGAAAAGAGGGTGATTTTTACACCGCTGTGAGTACGAGTATGTTCTTTGGTGGATCTATTGCTAAACGACTGATTTCAACCATTGAGTGTGGGTTTTTAAGCCCAACTTGTCATGTGGTTGAGATCGGCGCGCACAAAGGCTATTTGCTTGCCGATATGATTCAGTTTATCTATACCCTCAAACCAGAACTTCTTCAAACCCTTACATTTATCATTGTTGAGCCTTTTGGCGCGAACCAAGCGATGCAAAAAACGTACTTTGAAGAGGCATTTGGTGATGCCATAAAACTTTTACATGTAAAGTGTTTGGAAGCGTTTACATGTAAAGAGGCATTCTTTGTTGCCAATGAGATTTTCGATGCTTTTTCGTGTGAACTCATCAAAGAAGATCAAATGCTTTTTATTGAAAATGGAAAAGCTTTTTTTGATGTAATGGATGAAGAAACGAAGGGAAAAGCGGACGAATATGGCATTCACAAAGGAGAGCTTTGTTTAGGGTATGAGCCTTTTGCAAAAGCAATGAGTCACTGTTGTGGACGCTTTGAATTTGTCACGTTTGATTACGGCGAAAAAGAAGCGAGAGATGATTTTTCACTGCGTGTTTATGCGAGCCATCAGGTGTATCCTTTTTTTGCACTCACCGATTTAGTGGAAGAAAAGCTGCGCGAACAAAATGATTTTAATACCTTTTTTGCCAATTCAGACATTACGTATGATGTCAACTTTAGTCATCTTTTTCATGCCTTTGAAAAAAGCGGCATCAGAGTGCATGACTATGGCACTCAGATGAAAGCGTTAGTCGATTTTGGATTGATTGAGCTTTTAGAACTGTTTGCTAAAAACGTTTCAGAAAAGCAGTACGAGATAGAATTAAACCGTATAAAAACATTGATCGATCCCTCTTTTATGGGCGAGCGATTTAAAATGGCGTGTTTTCGCAAAGGAGAAGTGTAATGCAATTAATCATCAATGGCGAAAAAAAAGAGAGCAAAGCCAAAACAATCAAAGCTCTTTTGGATGAACTAGGCATTGAGAGCAAAGTGATGGCAGCGGCAGTGAATATGAATGTCGTTAAAAAAGAGCAGTGGGAAAGCTATGAGCTTGCGGAAAGTGATAAAGTGGAATTTCTACAGTTTGTGGGTGGCGGTTAATGCCAAAGTTGGCGGGTGCTTTTTTGACCTTCAATAATCACTACAGCGATAGCAAAGCCGTTGTCATGAGTGATGGAGAGCGAAAGATCGGTTATTTCATACATTTCAATCAAATGACGTGAAAGCGTAAAGTAGGGTGCATTGCGTGCATCTTTGTAGAGTTTAATGTCAAAAAATCCGCATTGTTCACTAATCCCAATGCCAAGGGCTTTCGAAACAGCCTCTTTCGCGGCATAAAATCCAGCAGTCGTAGCATCGTTTTTAGCAAGAAGTATCTCTTCGGGGGTTAAAAATTTAGCAAGCGCCTTGTCTCCAAAGCGCTCTTTGAGTTTTGTAATTCGTTCTATCGAAACGAGGTCTATACCGATCATTGAACCACGAAATCTGTAAAGTAGATGTTTTTGACTTGTCCATCGGAAAGATTTTCATTGATTTTATCAAGCACTTCTTCTTTGAGCTTGTCTTTGCCTTTAAGTGTGCTAATTTCTTCAAATGTTTTAGAAGAGAACGTACGAATGATAATGTCTCTAATCAACGATTTTTTATGATCCATCTCAGGCTGAAGTTTAACGTCACTGAGTTCTAAATCGACAGCAACTTTTAAAAAGCGGTTACCGCTTTCACTGAGTAAGTTGACAACAAATTGTGCCATTGGGTACATCGGACCTATAGCAAGGTGATCGGTTGATTTTTTGCTACTACTGCTTTTTTTCTTCTCTGTTTTCACATCTGGGGCATGTGCCGCTGTTGACGCTGCTTCTTCATGACTACTACTGCCTAAAAGTAAAAAAGCCGCCGCACCTCCACCTACAAGGAGTACTACCAATAAAACAATAACAATGATGAGAACCATATTGCCTTTGGGTTTCTTTTCAACTGCGACGTCGCCATCTTCAGGTTTTTTACCAGCCATTCTTCTTTCCTTTTTTACATGTAAATATGCTTTTCACATATATCGTTTAATTTTGTGAAAAATTTACATCCATTCGATTAATTTTGAAACTTCATCGATATTATAACACTTGATTCCCTCAATTTTTTCCAATGGAAGGGATGGAACAACTGCTTTTTCAAACTGCTGAGACTTCGCCTCTTTGAGTCTAAGATCAAGGTTGAAGATGTCACGTACATCGCCAATCAAGGAGACTTCACCTATGAAGATGGTGTCTTTGCTAATAGGGCGATTGCGATATGAGCTAATAATCGCTGCAATAATGGCAAGATCGGCAGAGGTTTCGCTGATCTTAATCCCTCCAGCGATGTTGATATAGACATCGTATTGATTAAGAGGCAGATCAAGCTTGCGCTCTAAAAGTGCCAAAAGCATAGTAAGGCGGTTGAGTTCATATCCGGTTGCACTGCGTTTGGGGTTGGGGTAGCCACTATCACTCACCAATGCTTGCACTTCGAGCACGATGGGACGGCTTCCTTCCATCAAAACGGTGATAGCAGAGCCCGCTTGTGCTTTGCCACGAGTAAAAAACTTTTTAGAAATGTCTTTAGCGCTAACTAATCCCGCTTTGGTCATCTCAAAAATGCCCACTTCGCTGGTTGTGCCAAAACGGTTTTTAAAACCTCGAAGCAATCTGAGTTCGCGTGAAGAGTCGCCCTCAAAATAGAGCACCGTATCAACCATGTGTTCAAGCACACGAGGCCCTGCGATAGAACCCTCTTTCGTAATATGCCCGATAATGAAAATAGCGATATTTTTATCTTTGCCATAACGCATCAACTCAAATGTAATCTCTCGGACTTGTGAGACACTTCCTGGCGCTGAGGCTACTTTTTCGCTGTAAATAGTTTGAATTGAATCAATGATGAGGACTTCAAATGCGTGTTGCTCAAGTTCTTTAAAAATCGTATCGAGTCTGATTTCAGAAAGAAGGTAGAGATTTGGGTAGTTACTGTCAACACGGTTAGCGCGAAGTTTGATCTGGCTTGAAGACTCTTCGCCACTCACATAGAGAACTTTTTTACCCTCTTTGGCAAGGTTTCCCGCAATTTTTAAAAGCAGGGTTGATTTCCCCACACCTGGGCTTCCACCAATGAGCGTGAGACTTCCTTGAACAATGCCTCCACCAAGAACGAGGTCAAGCTCGCAATCGCCTGAACTGTAGCGCTCAATCTGTTCAAAACTTACTTCCGTAATAGGAATAGCGTTACTTTGTGTACTGGTCGTAGGTTTGGAGTTAATCTCTTTAAGGACTTCTATCTGTTTATCGCTCAGTTCTATATACTCATCCCATGCACCACAATTTGGGCATTTACCAAGCCATTTGGCACTTTGATGTCCACAGGCTTGGCATTCAAAAAGAATCTGTTTCTTAGCCATGGGTACTAGTAAAAATAGAGTCTAAAATCGTGTTGATGTAATCATCTGCATTAAAAGGTATGAGGTCGTCTCGTCCTTCTCCCACACCGACATAGATAATAGGAAGTGCCAATGCTTTAGCTATGCCAAAGAGAGAGCCACCTTTAGCCGTACCATCAAGCTTCGTGATGATAATCGCATCAATGCTAATCATTTCATGAAAGGCTTTTGCTTGGTTAATGGCAGAAGTGCCTTGTGTCCCATCTAAGATCAAAATCTTACGGTGAGGAGCGCCACTCAGTGCTTTATCACAGATACGTACAATTTTTTTAAGTTCATTGGCAAGATTGACTTGGTTGTGTAACCGTCCTGCAGTATCGATGATGACATGATCAATCTTGCGAGCAATAGCGGAACTGATGGTATCGTATGCAACAGCTGAGGGATCATGCCCTTGTTGTGTAAAGATGATGCCAACATCAATTTTTTCTGCCCAGCTTTTAAGTTGTTCAATCGCTGCGGCTCTAAACGTATCAGCAGCTCCTAAAAGCACACTTTGATTCTCTTTTTTATAGTTGTGAGCCAGTTTTGCAATGGTCGTTGTTTTTCCTGCACCATTGACGCCAATCACAAGCTCGACAAAAGGCTTTTGAAGCGTTTCAATGGACGAAGTAGTATCGTATTTAAAATAGGCTTTGAGAACACGCTCTACATCAACACGTGCTACATTTTGAGAAGGGGGAAGATAGTAAATAATCTCTTCCACGAGTTCATAAGGAATATCAGACTCAATTAAAATCTCTTCTAAAAGCGTTTTATCAATTTTTTCGACTTTTTCAGGGAGTATCTCTTTGATGACTCCAAGAGTTTTACCCAGTCCTTTTTTGATTAGTCCAAACATTTAAAGCACTTTTTTGATGTCGGCGTCGATCATCTCTTCGGGGATGGCACCTACATAATGTGTGGAGTATTTACCTTCTTTGTCATACAAAAACATTAAAGGGATATTTTTAACGCCACCCGCACTTTGCGCAAATTTGAAGTTTTCGATACCGTTTGTAATGATGTAATTAATGTTATTAAATTTCACAAAACTGCTGATTTCTTCATTGGATTTGTTTTCTTCTAAAAGAACACTAATAATGACCAAGTTCTCTTTATATTTTTCTTGAAGGTTATTAAGATGCGGAATTTCAGCTTTGCAAGGTGGGCACCATGTGGCAAAGAAATTGACTAAAACGACTTTATTTTCATATCCAGAGAAGCTAAAACCTTTTTCAAGAGGGGTAACAACAATCTGTTTACCTGAAATATCTTGAAGTACAATCTTTTCATTTTTAATCTCTTCTTGCACTTTCGTTGATTTATCTTCTGTTTTCTTTTTTTCTGAAGAACATCCGCCCAAAAAGAGCATAGAACAAGCAATAAACACAGCAAACCAAAACTTCATCATGATCCTTTAATTAAGAGTTTCTATAGAACTCTGTTTGATATGCTTTCAAAGCAATGCTTAGAAAGCTACATTAGCCACTAGAGCGCGTGAACTTGCCTCAAATGAGGCTAAAACTTCTTGCAAAACGACAAGAAGTCTATTATAATGGCTATGATTGTATTCAAACATGCCTTAAAGTGACAACAATGCAAAAAATTAAGTTCGAAACAAAATCAGAATTTCGCTCCTTCGCAAGAGCCAAACTTTGTTCATTGCGCAATTCTTACAAGCGCGATAAAATAGTCGAAAAAAATATTTTGGATCTGTTACATCACGTTAAAGCTCGTTCGGTTTTACTCTATGTTTCATTGCCTATTGAAGCCAATACGCAGGGCATTATTGCTACATGTAGACGAAGAAAATATAAGGTCTATGTTCCGTTTATGGAAGGTATTAGTTTCAAGATGGTAAAATGGAGATTGCCTTTGAGTACAAAAAAATTTAACATTGAAGAGCCTAAAAACTCTTTTGCTGTTAAACCAAAAATTGATTTTGCGATAGTGCCCGTCATTGGGGTTGATGGGGCATTCAAAAGAATTGGTTTTGGAAAAGGGATGTATGATCGATTTTTCGAGTCTCTTGCACCAAAACCTCCAATAGCATTTGTTCAAAAGGAGTTTTGTATGACACAAAACCTTTTATCAGAAGAACATGATATTGCAGCAGATATTTATTTAACCCCTTATAAAACTATTATTAAAAGAGGGAAAAATGGTTCTAGAGTCACTAGCGGTAGGTGGAGCTGCTGTAGTCAGCGGCGTTGCAGGATTTTTCATCGCAAAAAAGATGGAAGCTGCCAATTATGAGATACACGTTGCCCAAGCCAGGGCTAAAGCGAAAGCGATTGAACACGAAGCGGAGTTAATCCTTAGTAGTAGTAACATTAAAGTTAAAGAAGCCGAATTAGAGGCTAAACGCAAGTACGAAGACCGTACGATCACTCTTAAAAAAGAGCATTCTGAGAAGATTTTAGAGCTTGATAAAAAAGAGCGTGGTTATAAAGAAGAACTCAAAAAAATTACAAAAGAACGTGAAGATTTACAACTTTTACAGACCAATGCAGCCTCTTTGTTTGATGAGGGAAAGCAGCTTAAAGAAGAGTACAACATTAAGGTCAATGAAGCACTTGTTGTGTTGGAACGCTCATCGGGTCTGACACAAAGTGAGGCTAAAGAGATTGTTTTAGCCAAAGTTGAAGAGCAGTCTCGTGCTGAAATTGCGCATACGGTTAGACGCCTTGAAGAAGATGCAAAACAAGACATTAAACGTCGTGTCAATTATATTTTAGCGCAAGCAACAACGCGTTTTGCGGGTGAATTTGCGGCTGAACGTCTTATCAATGTGGTTAATATTAAAGATGATGAACTCAAAGGTCGTATTATTGGTAAAGAGGGTCGCAATATCAAAACCCTTGAGATGCTTTTAGGGGTTGATATTATTATTGACGATACTCCAAATGCGATTATTTTAAGTAGCTTTAACCTCTATCGTCGTGCAATTGCAACCAAAGTCATTGAACTTTTGGTTCAAGATGGCAGAATTCAGCCTGCGCGCATAGAGGGTATTTATGAGAAAGTCAAAGATGAATTTGACCAAAGCTTGACCGAAGAGGGTGAAAATATCATCATCGATCTTGGTATTTCTAAAATGCATCCAGAACTTGTAAAGCTTATAGGTCGTCTAAAATTTAGAGCAAGTTATGGTCAAAATGCACTAGGTCACTCTCTTGAAGTGGCGCACCTTGCAGGTATTATTGCGGCAGAAACGGGTGGCGATGTTCTGCTTGCTCGTCGCGCTGGTATCTTACATGATATCGGTAAAGCGTTAACCCATGAAACAGCAGGAAGCCACGTTGATTTGGGTGCAGAAATTTGTCGTCGTTATAAAGAGCACGATGTCGTTATTAACGCTATTTTTGCGCACCATGGACATGAAGAACCAACTTCGGTTGAAGCCGCAGCTGTCTGTGCTGCCGATACGCTCTCCGCTGCACGTCCAGGGGCACGTAGAGAAGTTCTTGAGAGTTTCTTGAAACGTGTTCAAGATATTGAAGAGATCGCAAAAAGTAAGCAAGGTATTAAACAAGTGTATGCGATTAATGCGGGTCGTGAGATTCGTGTTATTGCCAATGCCAAATTAATTAATGATGACGAAGCTGTACTTTTAGCCAAAGAGATTGCTCAAGAGATTGAGAGTAAAGTGCAGTACCCTGGTGAGATTAAAGTCAATGTCATCAGAGAGTTACGCGCTGTTGATTTCGCGCGCTAAACACTTTTACATGTAGAGGAAATTTCCTCTACATTCTGCTTCTTAATGGAAATCTAATGCACAACACACTCTATACTTTCAAAACCCTTTTTCACGAGATGAAGCGCTATAAAAAAGAGTTGATCTTTGCCAATGTTGTAGCTTTTCTAGCAGTGCTAGTGAGCACACCTGCACCTCTTTTGATGCCAATGTTGGTGGATGAAGTATTACTCGGCAAAAAAGGCTTTTTAACGCATAGCATTGATACTTTGTCGGCGCAAAACAACCCCGCTTATGTTTACATTGCTTCTGTTTTGTGTGTTGTTGTGTTGCTCAGATTTTTTTTCTTTTTATTGAACTATTGGCAAACGAAACTGTTTACGATTGTTTCTAAAAATATCGCTTTCAAAATGCGTAAAGATGTGTTAGCACACTTAAGCCATGTTGCAATGAATCAATTTGAATTTTTTGGTTCAGGTAAAGCAGCTTCACTGCTTGTAACCGATGTTGAAACCATTGATAATTTTTTAGGTGTTTTTGTCAGTCGTTTAATTATCTCAGTGTTTACCATTGTAGGGGTAGGTGCTGTGCTTTTGATGATTCATTGGCAATTGGGACTTTTTATCTTGATTTTAAATCCAATAGTTATTCTTTTTACAACCAAATTGGCAAAAAAAGTAGCAAAACTAAAAAAAGAGCAAAATAAAGCATTTGAACTTTTCCAAGACGCTCTTTTAGAGACGCTGGATATGTTTGTACAAATTCGCGCAACCAATAAAGAGAGACTCTTTTTTGATAAAGTTGAGCAACATGCTAAAACAATTAAAGAGAGCTCAATCATATTTGGCTATAAAAGTGATGGTGCTAACCGTCTTTCTTTCCTTGTTTTTTTATCAGGCTTTGAACTTTTTCGAGCGGCAAGCATCTTTGTTGTTGCCTATTCGGATTTGAGTATTGGTTCAATGCTTGCTATTTTTGGTTATTTATGGGTAATGATGCCACCTATTCAAGATATTTTGAATATCCAATATACTTACCATAATGCAGGTAAAGCACTGGATCGTATTAATGAAATTATGAGATTAAACACAGAAGAGAGAGGTTTACATGTAAAGAATCCCTTTTCACAAAACAGTACCAATGCAATTGAGGTCAAAAACGTCAGCTTTAGCTACGATGGCGGTAAAAAGATTTTAGAGGACATTAGCCTTAGTATTCCAAAAGGCTCAAAAATCGCTATAATAGGGGCAAGTGGAAGTGGAAAAACCACGTTGGCTCATTTGTTAGTTGGGCTTTATCCTCTTGAAGCTGGTGATATTTTGTTTGATGGTATTTCAATCAAAGAGATTGGCTTGGATGTGGTGCGTGAGCATCTCTTTTTAGTGTTACAAAATCCACAACTTTTTAATGCTTCTATGGCTCAAAATTTGATGATTGATGCAAAAACGGATAGAGGGTTGATCAGCGAGGCACTTCAAATTGCTCAGTTGGAGAGTTTTGTCAGCGAATTGCCCGATGGGCTAGACACGCAAATAGGCAAGCATGGCATTAAACTATCAGGTGGTCAAAGACAGCGCCTATCCATTGCGCGCATGGTGTTGCAAAATCCTAACGTGGTTATCTTGGATGAGTCCACATCGGCTTTGGATGTGCATACAGAAGCAAAACTCTTTAATGCGCTTGAAAACTATCTTGAGGGCAAAACGACAATTATTATTGCCCATAGGCTTAGTACCATTAAAAAGGCTGATTTTATCTATGTCCTTGACAAAGGAAAAATTGTGGAGTCAGGAACACAAGAAGCATTGATGCGCCAAGAGGGTGCATTTTATGAATATGTTGTACAAAATAGAAGGAGTAAAAATGATGAAAAAATTATGGCTTAGCCTACTGATGGGATTATTAATTTCCACAGCACTCTACGGTTCAGCAGAAGAAAAATTACTTGATTCTTCCAATGCCCTTAAAAATATGATGCGCGATTCTAAGATTAGAATTCCTCAAAAAGTCTTAGATAACGCTCAAGCGATTGCAATTTTTCCCGCTACCATTGAAATTAGTATGTTCCTAGGTGGTAAAACGGGCAATGGCGTTATGGTTGTACGTCGCAGTGACGGCTCTTGGAGCTATCCTTTCTTTGTCAATTTGGGAGGGGCTGGACTTGGTTTCCAAGTGGGCGTTGAGAAAAAAGATATCTTGATGATTTTCAAAAGCACAGACAGTGTGAAGAAGCTTATGAACAATAAAATTACACTGGGTGTTGACGCATCTGTTGCTGCTGGTCCTGCGGGAGATAGTGCTGGCAGAGGTAGCGAAACTGACTTTAAATCGGAAGTGTATACCTATACCAAAACACAAGGTGCTTTTGTAGGTGTTTCATTTGATGGCTCGGTTATGAACCATGACTATGATCAAAATATTGAGCTTTATGGCAACAATATCACCCCTGAGCAGATTATAGAGTCTGATGGTTTGCTTTCATCGTATGCTATTGAGGAATTTCTCAAAGCAGTGCGTAAGCTTACAAGCTACTAAGGATTCGTGTGGAAGATATTCTTAGTTCTCTCTCAACGTATGGTTATATTATACTTTTTGCGTACTCTTTTGGCGGCGGCATGATAGCAATCATCGCCGCAGGAGTACTCTCTTATGCAGGCAAGATGGATCTTACAACCTCGATCGTTGTAGCGGCATTTGCTAACGCTATTGGCAGTACTTTTTTATTTTACATGGGGCGATACAACAAAAAAGCACTTATACCCTACATCAAAGCACATAGACGAAAACTAGCGCTCAGTCATATCTTGATGAAAAAGTATGGTGACAAGATCATCTTTATTCAAAAATTTATCTATGGGCTTAAAACGTTAGTTCCTATGACGATAGGACTGACAAAATATCCACAAACTAAATTTCATATTATCAATACGATTTCAGCCATTTTATGGGCGGTTATATTAGGTATAGGAAGTTTTAGGGCAGGGGAGCTTTTAATGCGTATTGCTGCTTATTTCTCAGACAATACAATACTCGCTCCACTTATACTACTCTCCATTGTTGGAATAATCTGGTCTTACTTCCAATACGCTACCAAAAAAAAGCATTAGCATTAGCCCTAAGAGACTTCATACACGTGAAGTCTCTTATTTAAAATATCTTATTACTCAAAACAAGCATTTTCTGCTCGAAGCGATTCATAAATTCATTGTATGCTTTACGTGAGTGACTGATGGTACAGATTAAACTTTTCATAGAAGGCTCCTCTGTTTTAGACTTTTTTCAAAAGGTTATGAAAGAAGTCTATTAAATTTTCATTATTGTAATAAAATTTGAAAATATGCTATAATAATATTTCAAAATGAAATGTTGGAGGATGAAATGCCAGATATTTTAGCTGTTTTGCATAAAGTTAAAGATATTCTCTCTCAAGAGTTGGGCGAGCGCAAAGTCTTTGACAAAGATGTTGCCGAAGCGCTTGGTATCAATCAACTGACGCTTGCTACTATGAAAAATCGTGCCAAAATTCCTTATAAAGAGATTTTAGAGTTTTGTGCTAAACGTAAAATTTCGATCAATTGGCTTTTATTTGATCAAGTGGTTGAAAGCTTGCAAGCCGAGACTGATAAGTTTGCTCGCGTACACTATTTTAGAGATATTTACGCTTCTGCTGGTGGAGGTGCTCTCAACGAAGAAGAAGAGGGTGAGATGATGTACCTCGATGAAGAGATTGTTCAAAAGCTCGGTGGCATTGGAATGATCAAATACATTCAAGCGATTAATGTGTTGGGCGATTCAATGGAGCCAACGCTTTACAGTGGCGATGTTGTTTTTATCAATAAAGAATATACCAATGCTCGTAAGGCTGGCATTTATGTTGTTTCAACGCCCGTAGGTCTGTTTATTAAACGTCTTCAACTTCATGCCAATGGTACGGTTGCCCTTGTCTCTGACAATGAGGCGTATGCTCCTGAGATTATTAACGCTGAGGATGTTCAAGTGATTGGTAAAGTGGTTGGGAAGTTATCGGCGAATGTTTAAAATGCCGTCTTACATGTAAAGCAAAAATGCTTTACATGTAAAGATTTTTTTAGAGTTTATCTTTGATTTCGATGGTGATCATTTTATCGTTTTGAGCGATACTATCAAGCACTTTGAAGCTCTCTTTGTCGTCTTTCTCAATTGCACCAAATACAGTGTGTACGCCATCTAAGTGAGGACAATCAACAAAGCAGATGAAAAATTGGCTACCGCCAGTATTTGGACCTGCATGTGCCATTGAAAGCGAGCCACGTTTGTGTTTACTTTTTTGACCTTTACATTCGCACGCAATATTCCAACCAGGACCGCCAGTTCCTCTACCACTTGGACAACCGCCTTGTGCCATAAAGTTTTTAATGACACGGTGGAAAATGAGCCCATCGTAAAATTTGTCATTGGCAAGTGTTGCGAAGTTAGCGACTGCAATAGGTGTCTCTTCAGGGTTTAATTTAATGACGATATCACCTTTTTCTGTTTTGATAATAGCGTATTGAAAAGCAGCCAATTGCTCTTTTGTGTAGTCGTATGTTTTAAGTTTGCTCATCGTTTAAAGCCTTTATGATTAAGTTAAGTGCGGATTATAACAAGCGATTCCTATAAGCTGTATTAACCCTTTTTGTTAACCGATACATTTATGCGTGTTAAGACATTTTTAGGATAGACTGGGTCTTGCGGTGGAGGCGAAGCAATGATAATATGTTGCAGCACACTCATCTTTTGACTCTCTTTTGCAAACTCGACCAATAGCTTATCCATAGGAAAAAACTGTAGGTATGTTAAAAAGGACTTTTCCCAGTCAATTTCATTATCCATTAAATTTTTAGCCTCTTTGAATTGTGCAATATAGATTTTTTTCATAATATTGGCAACATTTTGTTTGCAGATAGAGATATTCATATAAGGCTCAATGTTGTTAAAGACCTTCTCATATTCTCTTGCTTCAACCAGCGCCATTTGTTGATTATGAAAAAGCTGCTTCATCTCCTCAAGGGTTTGCACCAATGCGTAATGACTTTGAAGTTTGAACTGTTCTTGTGTTTTAACGGCTTCAAAAAGCATGTTGTTAGACACTTGATGCTCTAAAATGAGTAGAGCTTTGGATGCTTCTTTAAGCCGATTGGCTTGATTTTGATAAGGTCTAAACTGATGCAAGATATCCGCTAAGATCAAAGATTGCTTGTAATTTTTTTCCTCTAAATATTTCAGTGTTTCTTGCTGTAAACGTTCTCCTACTTGAAGGACTTTTTGGTACAAAGAGGTCGCTTCTAAGAAGTTGTTTTGGGCGACCAGTCTAAAATAAAAGTTAAAATTTTTCTCTTTAACGGAAGATTCTGCCAGCGTAAAGATACCTGAGCGTTTGAGCATATTTTCGATGAGTTGCTTTTTCTCTTCGACTTCTAAAAAGAGTTTAAGACTCTCTTTGGCAGCCTCTTTATTGAGCAATGGTTCACGCGCAAGGAGGATTTGTGCTTTCTGGAGACTTTTATTCCACAGAGCTTCTATTTGAGCAAATATAGAGCTTTTTCTAAGTTCTGGTTTAAACTTGACAAGATCATACGCAGGTGCATAGCTCATACTTCTAAAATATCTTTGAAGTGCTATAAGATCAGGCTGTAATGCTTCAATTTCGCTAAACTCAAGTTTACATTTTGGATGAAATAAGAAGGGTTCAGCGATCTTTTGTGCTTGCTCAATTTCGCCACGAGAGAGAAGATTCATGATGGTTTCTTTCTCTTCAAGCCAATATTCATAGATTTTTTTGGTCTCTCGATGCGACATGAGAAAAATATTTTTTTGAAAAAGAAGACAGGCGTTTTTGACCTGTTTGAGCTTGATAAACGTAATAAATTGCTCTTCGAATTCTCTATGATTGTAAAAGATAAGTTCGCCTGTTTTGAACCCCATAATAAAGTATTTTTGGGTTCGTGAAAGCGTTGTTACACCATAATAAGGCAATTTGACTTGGTATAAAATATCAAGGGTTTTAACATAAACGGCAAAAAGTATCGATTCACGCGTGCCAATATAAACAAATTTCTTACTGTGAGAAAGCACCATAACAGAAGGCCAGACACTTTCATCTAAGACCATTTCTTTGACAATTTTGCCTTTGAAAAGGTCGATTTTAAGTATTTTACCATTTCGTGTAATGGCAAGAAGCGTTTGGTCGTCCACAAAAGTCATCATTTCGATGACTGCATTTAACTTTTGTTCAAATACGATTTTAAAGCTATTGATTTTGTAGATGATAAGTTCGCGTGAAAAAGAGGCACGTGCAGCAAGGCTGTACTCTTCTGAGATCGCTACAGCACTGATGGAATCACTTGATACAGGAAGTTCAGCTTGAATAGTACCATCTTCGGGACTGATGATGTAACTGCGACCTCGTTCGTTACCTGTAATGAGAAAAAGGTCATCTTCACTAAGGGCTGCTTTACTGACGGCTTGATGTTGGTTGTAATGAAAAGAACTGATAGGCATGATTTTAGCGCGCGTATCAATGACATGTTCCAAGCTTTGTTCTGAAAAAGAGACATAAGCAAAGTTGTGTCCCACGGCAAAAGGGCGTTTATAGTAATCGAAAAGGTTTTGTTGGTATTGGCTAGAAAGAGGCGTACTTTTGGTGATTTTTAGTTCATTAAGGTCTATTTTGTGCAGATGGCACTGATTGTCAATGACATGTAAAATCGATTCATCGGCGACACTCGCACAGGAGATTGCCGTATGAAAGGCTATCTCTCTTGAACTTGGCAGCATAATTCAAAGTCCTCTTGTTTGACGATACAGATCATATAAGCCTGAGGTTTGTATTGACTGATTTTGACTAAAACTTCCAGTATATGCCCTATGGATTTTATGACACCTTTAAAGGTAATATCACCATCATAAGGCCAATTGTTTTTTATAGACTCTATACTGGTAAAGTAGTCCATTTCTTCAAATGTGATCAACTCTTTGAGCTGGAGTTCTTGGGTTGTAAGCTTCAGCAGAAGAGTCTCATCAATGTGATTGCTTACGATCTCCTCAAAAAGGGCATTATAGTTTTCTAAGATCAGATTATCGGTTAAAAGTGCCGATGCAAAAGGAATCTGTTTTAAAAGCTCATCTTCTTTGACGTCCATCGCAAGGCTTAGGTTCGCCTTAGATGTCTCTTCATTGTTTTTGTAGAGTTCGGTGAGGTCTTGAACTATGCTGATAAATTCAATGATTTCACCTTGAGCATCTAAAATAGGGACAATGGTTTTATAGTGATACAAAGGGGTTAACGTGCGTGTTTGATTGATCATAAGACCTTGCCACGTTTTTTTAGCTAAGATTGTTGTCCAAATATCAGAGTACAATGTTTTTGCATTCGAAGGGTGGCTGATGATGTCGTGTTTTTTCCCGATAATTTCTTCTTTGCTATAACCTGTTGCCTTACAAAAATTGTCATTGACATCAGTAATGATGCCATTTTTATCGGTAATGGAAACGATGGTCGCTTTATCAAGTGCCTCTTTGTAGGCTTTTAAAATAGAATTTTTAAGATCAAGTGATTTGGATTGGACGTGGGCAATTTTTTTAAGTTTTTCATTAGTGATTTCTAAGTCATGTTTGTATTGAATCAACTCTTTATCTCGTTGTATACGTTCAACAATGGTATGCAATACGCGAAATATTTGCTCACTTTGAAGTGGTTTTGTAATGAAATTATCGACACCTAAGTTGATAAGTTTCATAAGATATTCGCTCTCATTGTGTGCAGAAGTGACGAGAATAGGAAGTTTAGGATAGAGCATTTTGATTTGCTCAATCATCTCAATGCCATCCATAACAGGCATTCGCATATCGGTAATAATGAGATGGTAAGACTCTTGTGCAAGCTTTTGAAGTCCCTCTTGCCCGTTGGTTGCTACATCTACTTGTGCAAAAATATCACTTAGAAAAAGACTTACCTCTTCACGAAGAGAAAGATCATCTTCTACGTACAATACTTTTAACTCTTTGCTCCAAGCGATAAGCTGGTCGATAGGGTTTTCCATTACGGTTCTCCATATGGATTTGATGGG
The DNA here is from genome assembly GCF_025770725.1 of Sulfurospirillum oryzae. Taxonomy (NCBI): domain Bacteria; kingdom Pseudomonadati; phylum Campylobacterota; class Epsilonproteobacteria; order Campylobacterales; family Sulfurospirillaceae; genus Sulfurospirillum; species Sulfurospirillum oryzae. Next base: position 81,322 of record NZ_JANZKZ010000002.1, read on the forward strand.
CTTATTATATACTTTTGGCGTTGTATTTGTGTTGTATTTTTTGCTATACTTTCTCCGATTGCTCGTTTTTAAGCGAGAATTTACTCATTGAGGAAAAAAAGTGCGCGAATCGTTATCTTTACTCCTTATCGAAGATGATGTCTCTTTGAATGAAGAGTTAGGCATCTTTTTAAGCGATTTTTTTGATACGATAGATTCATGCGGTTCTGCGGAAGAAGCGTATGCCAAATACCTTACGTCTTCTTACGATCTTGTTATAACAGATATTCAACTTCCCAATCAAAACGGTCTTTCTTTAGTCGAAAAGATTAAGAAAAAAAATCCTTCACAGATGGTCATTGTTATCTCGGCGTATAAAGAGGTGGACTATTTTCTCAAAAGCATTGATTTGGGGATTTATAGCTTTCTCACCAAGCCGTTTGATTCTCAGCTTCTTATCAATACGATGATCAAAGCGACAAATCAGCTTCGTAATCAGAAAAGTAAACCGGATTCTTCGCTGGTTTATCTGCATGAAGGAGTAAGTTTTGACATGAAAACAAAAGCTTTACATGTCAATGAAATGCAACAAGAATTGACAACGAAAGAAGAGCTTTTACTCTATATCTTAGTCAAAAATGCCAATACCTTTGTACGCAATGAACAGCTTGCTCAAACAATCTGGCAAAGTGATGAAGTGAACAACTCAACCCTTAGAGCTTTAGTTAAGCGACTGCGCGATAAACTTGGGTATGATGAATGTATCATTAACCTCAAAAATCGAGGGTATAAACTTACTGCACATCTTTCATAGGTAATTCTAAAGGAACATTGAAAAAATAGCCTTGAGAGTAATCGACACCCAATTGTCTAACCATCTCAAACTCCTCTTTTGTCGAAACATACTCCGCAACGACTTGTATCCCCATTTTTTTAGCCATTAACGCAATGGATTCTACGATGTCTTGATTACGAGGATTGGTGTCAATGCCTTTGATAAACTGTCCATCAATTTTAATAAAATCCACACCCAGATTTTCCAAGCGATTAAAATTGGAGCGGTCACTTCCAAAATCATCAAGGGCAAGAAGATAACCCATATCTTTAAGTACTTGCAAGTTAAGCAGTGGGAGGTGGTTGATGTCGCTGATGATGATATCTTCCAAAATCTCAAATGTGACCAATGCAGGATCAATCTGGTAAAGCTTTTGCTTTGCGATCAAAAAGTCAAGAAAGGTTTGATTGAGCAGATCCTCGTTGGTAATGTTCAGTGAAAATGCAACATTTTGTCCGGAAAAGATTTTAAACGATTTATTGATCATAATGCGTGTTAGATTGCTCATAAGTCCACTACGTCTCGCCGCTTCCAAAAAATGAGAAGGAGAGATGATCTCACCATCATCTTCAATACGTGCCAAGCACTCATATTTGGTAATTTTTTGCGTCACATTATCGACAATAGGTTGAAAATAGGGCACAACACGGTCTTCTTCGAGTGCAATGCGAAACTTTTGAATCCACGTGGTTTCGATTGTGGTGCGTTTGAGAAAAATATCTTGGGTGTTGTAGATGTTGTATTGATTAGGAATACCGCGCATACGAGCTTCACGTAGCGCAATACGTGCATTTGGCAATAACGAAGCTGGTGAATTAGAGGTTGCAATGCCGCATGAGAGTGTAATGTAAACGGGTTTCTCTTTGTCTTCACCAATAGGTGTTTCTCTAAAAAATGCTTGTATTTGAATCGCGACAAACTCTGGATTGATGATCTGTGGATCGAAAATAATGACAAACTCATCAGAATTATAACGGTAGAGATGAACATCTTGTGAGAGATTGTACTGTAAATATTCACCGACTTTAAAGAGCGCTTCATCGGCAAATTCTGCGCCATACGTTTGGTTGATAAAGCTGAAATTATCGATGTTGTAAAGCATAATGGTCAGTTGATGATCTTGTTGAAAATTGTCTAAGAAGTGATAGAGCATCGTAGCATTCTGAAGTTTAGTCACTTTGTCTACGGTTAAAAATTCATGTACGATCTGAGAGTTTTGTGCAAGTTGTAGACTCTGCTCTTCTAATGTTCTCTGTAATATCTCTTGCTCTTGCGCTTTTTCTTTACGCGTTTTCACTAAAGAGGCGACTTTATAAAGTGTTTCAATGAGCTGATCAAAGTCGATAGGTTTTAAGATATATCCATTGATGTTGTTGCGGATACTCTCTAAAAAGTATTCTGTTTCATTGTGCGCTGAAACAACGATGATCGGCTGTTTTGGATTGATGGCTTGAATGCTTCTAATCAGATCCATACCATTCATGTGTGGCATATTAAGGTCGGTGATGATGATATCGTAACCATTTTCTTTTTCATTATAGAGCTTTAATGCCTCTACACCATCGGTTGCTTCATCGATCTCGGCGAAGAGATCAAGCAGAAGTGCTACGGTGTTTTCTCGCAATACCACATCATCTTCGACGTATAAAATACGCAAAGTTGAGGTAATGTCGACTAGATCTTTAAGGCTAATTTGCACTGTATTCTCCACGAATTTTAATTATAAATTTTGCACCTTGTGGTGTATTGATAACATGTAAAGAGCCATGACAGTGCTCTTCGATAATTGTTTTGGACATATAGAGTCCCAGACCTGTACCATTTTTTTCTATTTTTGTAGAAAAATAGGGGTCAAATATTTTTGGAATATTTGCCTCAGGAATACCACCTGCATTATCCTCAATCTCGATCACAAAGAGGGCATTTTCTTCATACGCATTGATCCATATAGTACCATCTTCTAACTTTTTTTCAAGTATGGCATCTTGTGCATTTTTTAAAATATTGATTAAAACTTGCATCACTTGGGTCTCATACGTAATGAGTTCACTTTTAGAACTATTATTTACATGTAACGTTATCTTATGCACATCCAAACTCTTGCCAATGATTTTGATCGCTTTATCAATAATGGTAGATAGTAAACTTTTTTCACAGTGCTGTTCAGGCCTAAAAAAGTTCCTAAAATCATCAATGGTGCATGTTAAAAATTGGATGTAATTTTCGATTTTACCAATGGCATTGTTTAAAAACTCCTCTTGGTCAATTCTTCCTTGCTCACTTTTTAAGTCAAATTTTTTAAGACTTTGTTTGAGCTTGATACTTGCCGTCACCGTAGAGATAGAGCCAAGCGGTTGACGCCATTGGTGTGCAATCATGCTGATCATTTCGCCCATCTGCGCGAGTCTTGATTGGTAAAGCATCATTTTTTGGGTTTCCATATTTTCGATGACGCCCTCTTTGATTTTTTTATCCATAGAGTCGTACAGCTCTTGCAACTCATGGCTCATGGCGGTAAAGTTGTCTAAAAGTGTGTTGATCTCTAAGATATTGGAGCGAGCTATTTTGGTTGCGATAAGCTTATCTTTAAACTGTTTAGTTGCCTCAATAAGATCGTACAGAGGCGAGAGGATCTGGGTTGAGAATTTCTCAGCACGAGAAAGCAGTACAAAGAGGAAAACAAGGTAGAACAGAGCCATCAAACCAAGTGCAAAGTAGCCTATTTTATCGGTTTTTGCTTTCAGTTTTGTGCTATTGGCAAGCAATGAATCTTGATCAAGCAAGAGAATAAATTTCCAATTGGTTTGGGGAATTGTATTTTGCGTAATGATAAAATCACTCCCTTTACCATGAAATTCAGAAAGACTGTTATTTTCTTGAACGATACGGCCAAGTGTCATTGCAAGTGCATTGGTTTTATTGGTAAAAAGATTGAAGTCTTGCGGTTTGCTAATGGTATTGGCTATAGGCGCACTATAGGTATGCGATTTAAGCTCTTTAATGCCAAGATGAATTTCGAGTGCTTCATTCATTCCCAAAATTTGCCCCTCTTCATTGACAAGCATCGCCATTGAAGTGTAGGGAAGTTTAATGGAGAGAATATTGTTGATGAGTTGATCTATCGTAACATCAATGCCTACAACGCCCTCTAAGAAGTCTCCTTTGTACACAGGTGCAATGGCACTGATCATCCATCCAAGCCCCGCTGGGTCTAGGTAGGCACTTGTCCAAACCACTTTTTTTGAAGGGTTGTGTATTTTATCGGCTAGGTAGTAAAAATTAAATGTTGGAATGTCCATGTCATGGGTGTATTGACTTAAAGCATCTGGCATAAAAGGGCAGAGTCTGTTCATGGAGTCATAGGAGTTAAAATAGACCTGCGCAATGTTTTCATTGGTCTTTAAAACAGCATTATAAAACGTATCGAGCTTTTCAGTGGCAATGGCTTTTGCAAGGCGATTTTGGCTTCCTTTTTGAACATCAGAGAAAAAGAGGGTACATGAGTCATCGTGTTTTTTTGTATTGGTGATGACACCGTTATTCATAAGGGTATACGTACTATCTTTGGTGTTTACATGTAAAGGATCAAAAGAGGTAAAAAAGTTTTCATGCTCTTTTTGAAACAAGAGGGTAATGTTTGAAATCGTTTTAAATTCATTATTGATAATGGTAGCCGAACGATTGCTAATCTCTTGAATATGTACCTTTGTCTCTTCAATGAGAGCATTTTTAGTGGTTTCATTCACATAAGAATTACTCCAAAAATACGCCCAAAGCAACATCACTTCAATAAGAATTAAAGGGAAAATGATTGATTTTAAATACTCTTTTTTGATGAGTTTTGAGAGCGTATTTTGTATCATCTGCTTATCCTTCTTTTAGCTTGATAATGAATTTTGCTCCAGCTGGACTGTTGGTTGCTATTATTTCGCCTCCACAATGCTCTTCAATGATGGTTTTTGACATATACAGACCTAGTCCTGTGCCATTTTTTTCCTGTTTAGTTGAAAAATAGGGTTCAAAAACATGTGGCAATACAGACTTAGGAATACCTCCAGCATTATCTTCAATACAAATAGTCTGCCATATTCCTTCAGATCCAATAGTAATGGTAATATGAGGATTGGGTGTCTCTCGCTCTTTGATGACATCTTCTGCATTTTTGAGAATATTAAGAATGACTTGCGTGACTTCGTTGGCATACGTAAAAATTTCATTGGTAGCATGTGTTTCGATGCTAATGGTAATGCCATTAATCTCTAAAGCTTTACCAATGATCTCTAAAGTACGGTTGACCAACTGCGAGAGTGTGACGCTCTCCTTTTGTTTGTTGGGTTTGAAAAAATTGCGAAAGTCATCAATGGTGTGGGTCAGAAATTGGACATAAGATTCGATCTTGCTCATCGCTTCATTCAAAAAGAGTTTGCTCGCCTCTTGTCCCTCAGGCGTTGAGTAGTCAAAGCGGTTTAGTGTGATTTTGAGTTTGATAGACGCTGCAACTGCAGAGACAGAGCCCAAAGGTTGGCGCCATTGATGCGCAATCATACTGATCATCTCACCCATCTGCGCAAGACGAGATTGTTGTAAGATATGCTTATCTTTTTCTCTATTTTTGGCAACTTCTTCTTCGATGCGGCGTTCAAGTGTTTGGTTGATTTCAATGAGTTCTAAATGGTTTTGACATGCCCGTACCGCATTTTCAAGTTTTGCATGAAATGAGGAAATGATGGCTTTGATAAGTTCAAGTTCAACGATCGTCGCCTCAAAAACAAATACGATCCAATCTTCTCCCATCTTTACATGTAAAAGGTGCTTACCACTTGGAGCATCGAAAGTGATCATCTCATCATACATGTTTGCCGAAGGGGTGACAAAGAGATCACTAAATGCTTTTTTACCATGTAAACAGATCTGCTTATATGTTTGAGTGCGTTTGTTATATTCCCAATATACAGACGCAAGAGCGCCTGTTTTGCGTGAAAAGACTTTCAAAAAATGTTTGACCATCTCTTCGAGTTGAAGTGATGTTCCTATTGCACTAACACATTCAAAAGTAATTAAAAGTTGTTCATTGAGTTGCTGCATCAAATGCCTCCTGCGACACACATTTGCTAAAAGAAAATCATTGATTTTGCATCAGAGTAAGATACCATAAAGATGCTGATACCCGCAAATCATTCAAAATTAAAGTGTGCCTACAACACATGTGTTATTATAAAATTCGATGCCTTCTTGATTGGCATTAGCTATTTCACCTAGGCTTAACATCCCCCAAATCATCGTCTCTTTTGGGTAGGGCTTTGCAATGGCTTTAACCTCTTGTTTAAACTCATTATCTAAAAAGCAAAAACGTGAAATACAATCAACGAGTAATACCGATGAAATGCGTTCTTCTTCAATGCCATCACGGGAAATGTATGCTGCTTCTTGAGCGGCTTTGATGAGGTCTTCTTTTTCGCCTTTTAAGATCGATAAAACAGAGTTTGAGTCTAATTTACCGACTAAAACGATATTCTTGCCATCTGTGGTAACAGGTTCGCGGACAATAAAGTCTCTATTATAACGCACAATTCCCAGTGGATAACGTTGAGAAATCTTGAAAAACGGTGTGTTTTCAAAGCGCAAATCGCTATCTTTCTCAATCGCTTCTTTATAGATGCTAAAGGCATCTTTAAAGTTGATTTTTTCGACAACATTTTCATGACAATTCGTAGCAATAAACGGACCTACAAGAGATTTCCATCCATGCTTAACACCAATACCTATGGAACTTGTAGAGGTAATAATAATGGCAGAATTCATATAAAAACGGTACATATCAAACATAATAGGCTCTTGGATAAGATTTGATGTCCCCGCTCCTCCACCTATAAGTTTTGCCTTTGCTGGTAATTGAGAGTAAAATTCCTCTAAAAAGTCATCAATTTGTGTTGAAAATGCATCGACGATAGTGAAGATAGAGTTTGTATCGGGCGATGGAATAAATTGGCGTGGGGTATCCATATCGACAATTTGCATTGAAGTTGTGGGGCTGAGTTTTGCCGCAACAATGCCTTTTTCATACGTTTTACCTTTGAAAATAACCCTTGGGAAAATGGCTCCACACATAGATACATCTTGATGTTTTGGAATATCTAAAAATGGAGTTTCTTCCGCAATGAGGAGTAAATAAGAACCTTTTTCAAGCTTTTTGTTCAAATCCTCAATGCGCTTAAAAAAAGAGATACGTTCAAACATCGTCTTCTCCCAGATTTTGTTATGAGAATTTTATACTACAAGTGTGACAAACGCGTTGTAAAAATAAATACAACTCCTTTGCAACACTTGCACGTTATGATTTTATTAACTAATCAAAGGTGAAGGATGTGTATCGATGGAAGAGATGCAACAACATTATATTAATACGCTGAATTATGCAGGGCATGGCGTATGGGACTGGAATACTATAACCAATGAGATCTTTTTTTCGCACCAATGGAAAAAAATGCTAGGTTATGAGCCAGAAGAGATTGCCAATAACCTAGAAGAGTGGCGCTCACGCATCCATCCTGATGATTTTAACCAATGCCTCAATGAGCTTGCCGCTTTATTTAGTGGGCAGAATGAACGTTACCGTAATGAACATCGTATGCTTTGCAAAGATGGAACATATCGGTGGGTGCTTGATCAAGGAAGTATCGTAGAGAAAAATGTAGATGGTATTCCTGTGCGTATCATTGGAACTTACACAGACATCGATGATCTAAGACGTGCTCTAGAAGAAAAAAACAGTTAAGTTTTAATCAACGCTTCACATGTAGCTTTTGAAGCTTCAATGAGCGCATTAGGCGCAAGGCAGAGTTGTACACCTCTAAGACCTGCACTTACATAAACTTTTGTATGCTCATGAATTGAGCTGTCGATGAAAGTAGGATAAACTTTTTTCATAGCCAGTGGCGAACAACCACCTCTGATATACCCCGTAAGTCCCAAAAGCTCTTTTACTGCAACTAACTCACAGCGTTTTACTTTGGCAACTCTGGCTAAGGCTTTTAGGTCGATTTCTGCTTCGGCTGGAATGCATGCAACAACGATATGCTTGGCATCGTCGCGTGCTACAAGTGTTTTAAAAACACATTTTGGATCAACGCCCAATGCTGCTGCGGCATGTGTCGCACTAAGATCTTCCTCATCCACTTCATACGAAGTCATCTCATAAGGAAGTTTTAACGTATCTAAAAAACGTGCTGCATTGGTTTTTTTTAGGCTCATTTCTCGACCTTTTTATAGGTCGTTTTGACGCCTAAGAGATTGGTTTCGATGGTCTTATCGCCCGTGATGTAAAACGTAATGCCTGTGTTTGTTGCTGGGTCTATGACATTGATTTTGGTAGGATCGATGTCGTACTTCACCATCGTTGTAATATTAAGCGCTTGGATTTTGTCTTTAGTAAACTCAATGTCACCGACAGGTAAAAAGATATTTTTTCCTGTCGGTCGCCATTTCCCAATGAGAGGATTGGGTGTTTCACGTAAGGCAAAAACTAAAATAACAGATCCTATGAGTGCCGTAGCAATACCGAGAACAATTTTGGGATGGTGTTTTGGATTCCAGTCGCGCTCTTTCATACATTGGCGCATTTTTTCTAAAACAGATTCTCTTGTAGCCGCTTGGTGCACTTCAACACGTGGCTCTTGATACACTTTTTGTGATTCATACGCATTTTCTTCTTCAAGTTGACGGAAAAACTCATCTTCATCTTCTTGATTTAAAGGGTCTTTGAGGACTTTCTTTTTATTTTTTTGGAGTTTGTCAGGGTCCATATAATCAAGCGTTTCATCTTCTTTGACTTCAAAAAATTTCATAAATTTAGAAAACATTGTTTGCCTTGTGTATTAATCTCTGTGTGGAAAAATTATAACATGAGATTCTTTTAAGGACGATGAGGGCGCGAAAAATCTTTACATGTAAAAGAAGGAGCAGGCTTTTAAATGCTATAATAATGGTAGAGCAATAAAATCCTGTAAAAGAGAACCTATCAAAACAAAACCCATAAAACCAAAATCAGCAACTAAAAAAGTAGCACCAAGAGCACGAAGAGCTACGGCACAGAAGAGTCCTAAACGTTCCTCATTGCTTTTAAATCTCTTAGCAAGCGCTCTTGTTATTTTTTTTGTAGCGTTTGGCATTAAATACGCCATAGACCATACGATCAATTACAATCCATTGCTTGGAAAGTGGAGGGCACAAACCGCTTTAGGGATTATGGAAATAGAGTTTGACCGTAGTAGCATCTCCTCTTTTGGCACCAAAAATCCTGTAACGTATGATGTTTCAGAAAACAAAGTCATTGTGATTGATGATACCATCAAAGTAGGTAATACCTATAAAATTGTTGATGAAAATACCATTTCAACAGAAATAGGTGGATTTAAAACCGTTTATAAACGGGTGAAGTGATATAATGGTCTGTTTTAAAAGAGTCGACATAGGAAGTGATTGACTTCAAACTAAAATCCTAAGAGACAATTTGTATTTATACGAAAAACAAGGCCTTTACAATGTTCCATAAAGAAAATAACACGCTCGACCTACTCGAACAATTCTCCCAAAATACTCAAAAAACGAATCATGCCGAAGATGATAAAAATAAAATCATGTTTCGAGAATTAGGGCAATTTATATCCAAAACGGATAAACGAGGAAGCAAGAGTAGTTTTGGTATAAGCACTTTGATTTGGTATGCAATCATTGCTGGTATTCTCTTTTTTGCATTCAGAGAAATATTTTTTCTCAACCAAATCAATAATTTCTCAGATGTTATCTCGACAATCAATAAAGTGATTGTCGAGGGAACCAATACAGTAACGGAAACAATAACAGAAATACAAAAAGCCGCCAATAAAGCTTCTCAAAATGCAAGTAATCAAAAAGAAGAGAGATAATCGTCGATAAAAAAAGCCTTTCTATCGACGTAAGTGGTTATTATAACTGAGGTAGAGTTTTTTATGGAACAGGTTGTATAACCACACTAAATGGCATGTTGTTGTGTTTTTGACTGGATTCTCCATGTATTGTAAAAGTGTTGTGAAGCTCGTCAAATTTATACTCTTGATAACGTTGTGAAAATCCCGTGTGGTACTTATGCGAATCGAACTCACCAATGGTAATGGTGTCAACGTATTCTGGATTGTTCATATAAAACGTAACGGTAGCGATGGAAGATTCTACAAGGTCATGGTTAATGTAGTAATTGACTAAAAATTTCTCTTTTCCAACACCTAAATCATAAGTTATTTCATTTTTATCTAAAAATGCCTTCATCATTGCATTTGCTGTGTCGCCCATTCAATCCCTTTTAACTTCATATTCTACAATTTTATATTTTCTCATTTGTATTTTATCTTAAAGATGATGATTAAGGTATGACATTTCAGAAACGATCAAAACTAAGTCGCTCATACGTGTGCATAAAGCTTTAACCAAATCTAGTTTGCTATCGACACCATTTATTCATCGCATCAAAATTGATTGCCCAAAGACCTTTTTTCGCTTCTTTGGCACTTTTCAAATCTTTTTCAAGTTCGCCAGGGTAGGCAACTTTTTTATAGATGCACGCGTAACCATCTTTAATGATTTGAGATGAATAGTCTACTCCATCCTTACTTACGGTTGCTAGCATGCGTCCTGATTGATCTTTTTTGTCTGAGTCAACGACAACTTTGTCACCTTTTTTAAAAAACTTGGAAGCATACTCACTTGCCAATTTTCCTAATTCTTGTTCATCTTTAGCCAAGATACCCGCTCTCTTGGCATCTTTTTCAAGCTTTGTACCACTGTTTTTTAGAGGTGTTTGTATGTAGAGCACTCTAACTTTTTCTTCTTTTTTATCTATCATTATATGAAAGACTTCGCCATCGGTGACTTTGGTTACGATTCCCGTACTTTCTGCTGCAAAAAGAGGTAGGGTTGAGAGCATAGAAGCAATGACCAATTTTCTAAACATGCTATTCCTTTTGAAGGGTTGTTTTTTTCTTAAGCGGATTATAGCATTTTGGTACAAAGCTTGTGTTTTGAAAAGAAGAAATCGATAAAAAAGTTAAATTGACTTTAGAAGTTTTATTTGTGGAAGTTAAGTAAATGAAGAAAAATGGTTGCGGGAGCCGGACTTGAACCAGCGACCTTCGGGTTATGAGCCCGACGAGCTACCAACTGCTCTATCCCGCGACGGAAGATGTAAAAGGTGGATGGGGTAAAGGGATTCGAACCCCTGAATGACTGGACCAAAACCAGTTGCCTTACCGCTTGGCTATACCCCAATGCCTTTAACGAGGTGAAATTATAGTCACTTTTAATTTGTTTGTCAAGGGGAATTTACTATAATCAATGAAATAATTTTTTGGAGCGAAAATGCCGATACAAAGAGTCAAACAAGCGATAGAAGATATCAAGCATGGCAAGATGGTAATGATGGTGGACGATGAAGATAGGGAGAACGAGGGAGACCTTGTTTACGCTGCAACATTTTCAACTCCTGAGAAAGTTAACTTTATGGCTTCAGAGGCCAAAGGCTTGATTTGTGCTCCTGTCACCGAAGAGATTGCAAACCGTTTGGGACTCAATCCCATGGTGAAAAACAATGACTCTCAGCATGAGACAGCCTTCACCGTTTCAGTGGATGCACGTGTATGTACGACGGGTATTTCGGCTTATGAGCGTGACATTACGATCAAAATTCTTGCAGACTCACTCTCTCAACCTTCTGAGCTTGTAAAACCAGGTCATATCTTCCCGCTAATAGCGCGTAAAGGAGGAACACTTGTTCGTACTGGGCACACAGAGGGGTCGGTTGATCTTTGCCGTTTAGCAGGGCTTTGTGAAGTTGCAGTCATCTGTGAAGTCATGAAAGAAGATGGACACATGGCACGTCGTGATGATCTTGATCTTTTTTGTAAAAAACACAACATTAATATTGTGTATATTTCTGATATTGTGGCGTATCGCATGCAGTCTGAATCATTGGTGCGTGAAATTTTTTCTTCCAATGTTCAGTTCTTTGGCGCGCAAACACGTAAGATTGATATGGTAGACCACGAAGGCAATCACCACATCGTCTATGCTTTTGGCGAGATTGGCAAAACAAGTGCCGTGAAGTTTCACCATATTTTGCCAGATAATGAGCTTTTTGCTGATGAACAAAAGTACCAAGGTATTTTAAAAGCGATTGAGTATCTTAAAAAGAACAATGGTGTTTTCATCTTTGTCGATAGCGAATACAGCACAAACCAAGAATTACGTGAGTTTGGCATTGGGGCTCAAATTCTTAAAAAGCTGGGTATTGAAAATATTGATCTTATTTCGATTACAAAACATAAAGATTATGTTGGTCTTTCAGGCTTTGGGCTCAATATCAATCAAGAGATCGTTCTATAATCTTTACATGTAAAGGGGTGTGAATGGATTTTTTTCTTCTTTCATCACTCGTACTTTTAGCTGTGACTGCCATTATGGTGACCATCTCCAAACATATAGGGCTTGGCTCCATCTTGGGGTTGCTTATTGCTGGAATTATTGTAGGACCTCACACCCCAGGTCCTATCGTGACAAGCGAAGTGGAGAATCTACGCCATTTTACTGAATTTGGTGTGGTGTTACTGCTCTTTGTCATCGGTCTTGAGATGCAACCTTCCAAGCTTTGGTCGATGCGAAAAGAGGTTTTTGGCTTAGGCTCACTTCAAGTCATCGCCTCTGGCATTGTGCTGGGGCTTTATATGAATTTTTTTGTTGATCGTTTCAGTGTCGCAATGCTTTTAGGCTTCACGCTGGCTCTTTCTTCTACCGCGTTTGTTATGCAATTGTTACAAGAAAAAGGGGAGGTTGCCAGCGAGCATGGTAAAAGTGCTTTTGCGATTTTGCTCCTGCAAGATTTGGCGGTTGTTCCTCTTTTAGCCACGCTTCCTTGGCTTGCTCAAAGCCAAGAAAATACGCAGAGTTCATGGATAGAAAGCATTGTAATGGTCATCTCAATGGTCGCATTGCTGATTGTTTTTGGACGTTATATTATTCCTAAAGCACTCGACAAAGTGGCAAAACAGCGCAATAAAGATGCCTTTTTACTTTTGACGTTACTGAGTGTTGTGCTCTCCGCATATTTGATGGATCATGCAGGGCTTTCAATGGCTCTGGGTGCGTTTTTGATGGGTATGTTTCTCTCCACTTCACGCTATAGCTATCAAATCGAGTCTAGTTTGGAGCCTTTTAAAGGCATCTTGATGAGTCTCTTTTTTATCGCCGTTGGCATGTCCATTGATTTTAAAGCTATTATGAATGATCCATTGGTTTTTTCTGAGCATGTGGTCATGATTTTGGTGCTAAAAGCGGTTGTTATTTTTGGGTTGATGCTTGCCTTTGGTGCTTCAAAAAGTAATGCCATCAGATTGGCATTTTTGCTTAACCAAAGTGGCGAGTTTGGTTTTGTTCTTTTTGGCGCGGCTAAAGCGCTTGGAATTATCGACGATCAGCTCTTTGTTGTTGGCATTGGTGTTATTTCTATTAGTATGTTGGTAACGCCTGTGCTTTACAATTTTGGGTGTAAACTGGCTCATAAACTTACCAATGCCTCACCTTTTTCATACCTCCATGCTGATGAAGAGAGTGAACAAAAAGTGGTTATAGCTGGGTATGGCAATACGGGTAAAGTGATTGCAAAGATGCTTAAAAACAGCTCCATCCCGTTTATGGTTTTTGATGTAAACCCTACCGAAGTCGCCATCGGGCGCAATGAGGGCTTACCTGTTTTTTTCGGCGACATCACGGATTTAAAGCTACTCAACACCATCAAGCTGGAACAAGCTTCGATGATCATCGTTTCAATTGACCACAGTTTAAATGCCATCAAGGTTGTGAAGCACATTAAGGAGTACTATCCGCACATTAAGATTTTAGCACGTGCTTTAGACATCAAAGCGATGGATAAGCTTCTTTTAGCAGGGGCTAACTGGGTGATTGCTGAGACGCTTGAGAGTAGTATTCGAACAGGAGCAGAAGCGCTGAGTCTTATGGGATCTTCACCTGAGGAGATTCATACGCTTTTAGAGGCTCTACGAAAAAACGAGTATGAGCTGATCCGTGAAATGACTAAGGGCTAAATAATGTTTACATGTAAAGATAGAAAGGAGCGTAGAATGCGTCGTTTGTCGGCTACTTTGAGCACTTTGCTCGCTGTGAGCATGATGGTAGGTTGTGCGGCATCCTCATCTCAAGATAATCAAACAGAAGCGATGAGTGTCGATGTTAACCAAACTGGCGCTGTCGACATTGCTTCAGAGGTAAGGTTACAAGAAGTGTACTGGAGACTGATAGGGGTAGAGGGTAAAGCGGTTCTTCAAAATGCCAATGAGCGCGAAGCCTACATCATTTTAAAATTGGAAAAACAGCGACTCCAAGGCTTTGGTGGATGCAATATTTTAATGGGAAGTTACGATATAAGCGAAGCGGAACACAAAGTACACTTTTCGCGTGTTGCTTCAACCATGATGGCATGTCCTCGCTTGTCTGACGAGTCTGCTTTTTTAAAAGTATTGGAGCGCGTTGAGCATTATCGTATTCAAGATGGTGTTTTACTGCTTCAAAAAGAGGGTAAAACGATGGCGACATTTGAAGCGGTTTATCAGCCTTGAGAAGGCACTTTCTTCGTGCAACACGCTTTACGCATTTCTAAAAGGCTTTTGGTGTGCGAGCCAAGCCCTTCAAACGCATTTTGAGATTCTAAGAGATCGTATTCTGCGAGAAAAAGTAGGTCTTCCATAATCTTTTGAAGTGCCATAATTTCCACCAGTTGGTCTTTTAAAACGCTTTGATACTCTTCATTCGAACGCTCTTTTCGCAAAGCTATTTCGATTTCGCCTCGCATGATGGTTAGGGGTGTGCGTAGTTCATGTGAAGCATTGGTATTGAACTGTTTCATCGTCATGAACGACTCTTGCAGTCTCTCAAGCATTGCATTAAATGCGTGCGCCAGTTCGTTAATCTCATCGTTGCAAGGACGTTTTTGGATGCGCAATGAGAGGTCTTTGTACGTAATCGCTTGAATGTCTTTAAGCATCTCTTTGAGAGGTTTAAAATACCGACTCATCAAAAAATAACCACCAATACTCGATAAAATTAAGATAAATGGGTCTAGTATCCACATTCGGGTCAAAAAGTGCTCTATTGCTTCATGGGTTTGAAGCGTACTGTAGAGATTTTCACGCAGGTTGTTCTCGACATAGACATACAAGGCATAGTTGAAGCTGGCTAAAACAAGCGTCTGAACGAGCAGATACCACAACAGTAATTTCACTTTAATGCTTGACATTTTGTCCCTTTGTTAACCTGATAATAACCACTTCACTGGGAGCATGGAAACGAAAATTAAAGCCCCAACTGCCATACCCTGTGGTCACAAAGATTTGCGTTTTACCCTGCTGATGCAAACCATGAAGATAGGGCTGAAAAAGCCTGACGATATAGCCAAAAGGGTAAATTTGCCCACCGTGCGTATGCCCACTGAGTTGTAAGTCTATGGGGAAATTTTTGGCAAAACGGATGTCTTTAGGTTGATGGGCAAGTAATATGGCAGGCACGTCGGGATTGAGGTTTGAGAAAAGTTCTTTTTCATGGCGTTTGATGCCAAAATATTGACTAAACGCATCGCTAAGACCGACAAGTTGTAGCGCTTCACTACCTCGATGGAGCGTAATAATGCGGTTGTCTAAAAGTATAAATCCAAGCGCTTCAACCTCTTTTGCAAGTGTTTTACATGTAAAAGTAAGGTCGTGATTGCCACTGACAAAATAGACAGGATGTTTGATCTTTTTGAGAATTTCAAGGTGCGCTTTGATGTATTTGACGTTTGTATCGAAAAGGTCGCCCGTGAGGGCAACCATATCAATCTCAAGATCGTTGATTTTCTTCACTAAGTGTTCAAGCGCATGAAGTGGTGTTTTTGCGTTTACATGTAAATCGCTTAGATGCACCATTGTAAAGTTTTCAAAGGATGAAGGTAGTCTTTCTATCTCGACAAACATCCTTTTAAAATTGAGCTTTTCATACGCCTTTTCAAACATCATGAACTACTTTTAATTCTTTGCTAACGTAAGGTCGTAAGAGATGACGACTTCATCACGTACGCTTAAAAAAAGCAAGGTTGGCGGCTCGATGCCAAACTCGCTCATCTTGATGCTAAAGCCGCCTTTGAGTTTAAGAAGATCACTTTGATCGGTAATGTCAGCTTTTGTGTTGATCTCTTTGATCTGTTTATTGAGGGTGAGTGTCCCTAAAAGATGGTAGCCATCAGCCTCTTTTTTAACCTCTTTGAGTTTAAACATTGTGCTTGGATGCTCTTTTACATGTAAAGCTTCATACATGTGCTCATCACGTTTTTCATTTTCACTTTTGAGGTTTATAAGATCCATTGAGATTTCACCTTTAAGTGACTCAAGGGCTGCATCGTCCATATTAAGTTTAGCCGTGATGTGACTGCATTTAGGCGCAATGTTGCTATCTCCTAAGATTTCTGTTTGAGCCCCAATAACGCCCTCTTTAAAATTAAGCTCACGAGCGAAAGAGGCACTGGTAAGAAGTGATGTGGCAAGAACTGCCAAAGCGATTTTACTGAACATTGTTGATCCTTTTTTGAGAAGTTTGATAAATAAAGTTGTAGATTTCGGCACATAAAAGCACACAAATCATCATAACACCAATATAGGTGTAACCAAACAGCGCACTCATAAGTCCGCCGCCACCTGCGATCCAGCCGGTAAAGACCATAATCATCCCCAGCACTCTGAGGTTTCCCAATGAGGAGAGTCTCTTCATGATGATAAAGTTATAGTACGAAATAACAAACGGATAAACCATGCTTAGAAGTATGGCTTCGCGTGCCGCATAGAGCATGTAACTGAGTGCAAACAAAAGAGCGATAATAAAATGATGATGCTCTTTGAATGTATCGCGAAGCAGATACGCCGCTGCCATGCCAACAAGATGAAAAACAAGAATGACATGCCATGTCTGCGCTCTCCAAATCGAAATATCGCTACTTCGTGAAAGCGTTTCAAAGAGATTGGCATCTAAAAATGCCCAGATTGCCATAGCTAAGATGGCATAGACACCAAGATGCTCTGACTCAATTTCAACAGTACGTTTTGGTAAACGGTCTATAAAAAAGCTACATGTAAGCGCAACAAACGAAAGAGCAATGGCGAGATTGCCCCGCAAATGTGGCTCGTAGGTAAAGAGTGCCGTAGCGATAGCATAAGTGATACCAAGAGCTATTGCAATTTCAGTGTATCGCCATTTGGTCAGCTTGATAAGAAGCGGCGCACTCATGCCAAGGCTAATGCCCAAAATACCTAAAACCACAAGGTTTAACGAGGGGTAAAAGAGCGAGCAGAGTGCTTGAAGTCCCACAAAAAAGATGATCTTTTTCTGGTCAGTATCAAGGATGCCAAAAGAGCGATAGACAAGTAAACTGCCCATTACCCCGCCTAATGGAAGCGTAAAAAATGCACGAATATCGGAGTGAAACACTTCGACAATGCCCGTTTGTGCGATGAGCAAATAGTAGCAAAACTCACTCGCGACAAAGAGCGTAAAGAGAGCATTAAACATAAAGCCTCCTTTGTAATTTTGATGCAAAAATGACATAGACAGACGCAAAAGAGAGGTCATACACAGCGATAAGCATCGCTTCAACACCTAACTGGTGCGAAAGATAAAGTGACAAAAACATGGCAGAAACGGCGATACGGTTGAATGCGCTTATTTTGGCAAGGATCTGAGCAAATGGCGGATGCATTAAACCAAAAAGGTGAAGGATGCCAGTGGTTGTCATAAAGGCAAAAACGATGTACTCATACTTTCCTTCAAAACCAAATCCCAAAAGAGGGTAGAGGGTTGAGGCAAAAGCAAACAAAAAGATGCCACCGAGTGCGTCAGAGAGAAAGCCTGTAAGATGGTAGAGTTTAAGCGTATTGATCTTGTCAACACTCAGCCCCAATTGCGGGTAGAAAAAGCCCATCGTCACAAGCAAGATAAAAAGCCCGCAGAGCATACGAATCGTCCATAAAAGGCTAATGTCTGCTTGCATAAAGCCCGCTTCCATCATACCCGCCATGGAAAGAGCAATAAGCATGAGCGTAAATCCAAGTGTGTAGAAGAGGCTAAAAGATTTATGGTTGAGCTTTTTAAGGTATGGGGAAACTACTGCCATTGCCATAAAAAAGATGTTGACACCCATAGCGATGTGCGCGTGTGCCACAACAAGGTCATTGCGGTGAAATAGCCAGCGAATGGAAGGGATAAACAAGATGTTTCCCTCGATGTCCACAAACAAAAAAGAGTAAACAGCGATGACTAAGAAAGGGTTGTTTTTAAACGTGATCTTCGCGTCACTGAGCCATTTAATCAAAAGGGGCACATAACAAAGGGTAAGGTACTGGAAAAACCACTCTTGATTGTAGCTAAGATCTCCTATAAAGATGCGATGTGCCACAGAGGCGATGTACCCGACTAGCGGAATAATCCACATGGCATGGTACTTCGCCACAAACGTCTCTTTGGCATGGAGTTTGATAAGCAGATAAAAAATAGGAATCAGCGTGTAACTCATACCCAGTGTATTGTCTCCATGCGGGCCTACGATGGTTTTCTCCACTTGTCCGATGACAGGGTTCATAAGCACCAAAAGCGCGATAGGCGAGGCGATAACAAGGTATAAAGAGACTTTGATCCATAACGGAATGACTTTGTACTCTTTGATGTAGTCATACAGCGCTAAGATGTAAAAAACACCTGAAAAGGCGAGAATGAAGTTGAGTTCATACGCAAAGTCATAAAAAACAAGCCCACGGTGAACGCCCATCAAAAGGCTAATGGTCATAAAGACCAAAAAGATGCACCAAAGGGTGAAGTAGATTTTTAGTTTTTCAAGCCCTTTTTCACTGTGGATGTTCTCTTTTTCCATTAAAACAAACGGCAAAAATGAGAGCATTAACGGCACAAAACCATACAGCATCAACGAAACATGCACACTTCTGGCATTGACCGCTGAGAGTGTGGAGGAGGGCAAGAAGTGCCCTAAAAGATTGAGCGAATACTCAAACCCAAATGCCAAGCCAAGCACTAAAAAGAGTGAGCCTATGAGAAAGGCCTTTTGTATAAAACTAGAGAATTTTTCCATCTTTTACCTCGATAATTTTGTCTGCATAATCTGATACTTTGCGGTCGTGTGTCGCGATGATAATGGTCGTGCCACTTTTGGAGAGCGTTTTGAAAAGCTCATAGATATTTTGCGAATTGTGTGAGTCTAGGTTTCCCGTTGGTTCATCGGCGAAGATGATTTTTGGTTGGTTGACAAGTGCTCTAACAATGGCAGCGCGTTGGCGTTGTCCGCCTGAAATCTCATCTGGGTATTTGTCTTTAATCGCTTCGATGTCGCATTGCTTAAAAAGTGTATCAATGTAAGGGCTCTTGTTGTTAATTGCTGCAAGCTTGATATTTTCCAAAATCGTTAAATAACCGATGAGGTAGTGAAACTGGAAGATAAACCCCACCTCTTTTTGACGAAACGCATCAATGTCTTTGATGAGCGTGTATGCTTTTCCCTCAAAGAACAGTTCGCCATGACTTGGGCGAAGCAGGGATGAAAGAATGGAAAGTAGAGTAGACTTTCCACCGCCACTTTCGCCCACAATAGCGATGAAATCGCCACGTCTAGCTTCAAAGTTGACGTTATCAAGTGCGAGGTCATTTTTGTAGTAATGCGTAATGCCATGAGCTTCAAGTATCATAGCGCACCCCTTTGAATGAGGATGATCGGGTCGATCTTTGAAGCACTATAGGCTGGAAGCAATGCGCCTAAAAGTGCCATAAAAAGGGAAAAGCAAAAGACAGCGATGATGGTTTCTAAACTTAGCTCACCATTGACATAGCCTTGAAATTTTTCAATGTGCGCGATCATAAAAAGTAACGCTTTGGAGAAGAGAAGCGCTGAGATAAAACCAACGCACGTGATGACAAACGTCTCACCAACGACCATACTCATAATAAAATTGGACGACTTACCGATGGCTCTTAAAATGCCAAATTCGCTTCTTCGCTCATTGATCGTAATGCTAATAAGACTTGCAATGCCAAGCAGTCCCATCAAAAAAGCCACCGCGCTGATGACGTTGGAGGAGGTTTCGATGATTTTGAATTGATTGTAATTGTCCACAAACTCATGCGTGGTTTTGGCTTCGATGTCTGAACTTTGCGCGTTGATGTTTTCAATAAGTGTGTTGGCTTCATATCCTCGCTCCATGCTGACGAGCAAGATGGACGCCTCTTTATTAAAGATAGCACTTGCATCCTCGCGATTGAGCACAGCGCCACCGTCTTCAAAGCCCACGCCATTTTCAAAGATGCCTGAAACAGTGAATGTTTTGTTTGAGATAGAGACAAATTTGGGTGAATGAAGTCTTGCATTGATGTTTTTGCCCAGAATGACTTCGCCTTTTTTAGGGTAAATGCCCTCAGTAAGTGCATAGGTTTTAAAACGATTTTCGCTTACACCGTAAATGGCAGCAATAGGTAAGTCGTTGATAGGGCTAGCACCCAGAATGAGCGCATACACCTCTTTAACGCCAGCGATAGTTTTGATTTTGTCTGCAAGTGAAATGTTGACATCGCTGAAAAAAGTATCGGCGATTTTGGCTTGTGTGACGATGATGTCGCCTTCGGTTTTAAGCATCGTGGAGTACATACCGATGATACCCCTTGAAATCGAGGTTATCATAAAGATAGCCGTGATTGCAACGGTGATGCTTATATAAATAAGAAATGTTTTAAAGCGGTTACGATTCAGCGCTTTGAAAAAAAGTCCAATCAAGAAAATTCCTTGCGAGTAATAATTTAATGACAATTTTAGAAAATAAAGATGAACTGAGTATGAATTTTCTTTACATGTAAAACATTTGAAAGCTATACCGAAGTACAATGCACACAATGTTGCAAGAGGGAGCGTTATGAAAATCATTGTTTTAGACACCGAAACCACAGGCATGATGGAAAAAGACCGTATCTGTCAGCTTAGTTATTTAGTTTTAAATGAAGAGTTTGAGATTGAGGAGATTCATAACGATCTGTGTAAGCCGCCACTTCCTATTTCATTCGAGGCGATGGCGATTCACCACATTACCCCTGAAATGCTTGAAGGTGAGCCAACGTGTGTGCAAACCAAAGCTTTTAAAAGACTTTTAGAGCTGAACTCTGCGACCAACATCATCGTCATTCAAAATGCCGCGTTTGATCTTGGTATGCTTGCCAAAGAGGGCTTTACTTCGCAGATGAATCTCATCGACACCTTTCGCATTTTACGCGCGTATTACCCACAAGATGGCTCATCCTTTAGCTTGCAGTATAAACGCTATCAATGGGGACTCTACCGTGAAGAAGAGGCTCTAGCCAAAAAACTTGGCATCACCATCAAAGCACACGATGCTCTTGGCGATGTCATTGTTCTAAAACACCTCTTTGAAAGGCTCTGCGAAGAACACTCCATGCCAAAGATGATCCTTTTGTGCTCCGAGCCTATCGTGCTAAGTCACATTCCTTACGGTAAAAACAAAGGCAAAAAGTTCGTCGATGTCGCTAAGAGCGATCGCCAAGACCTCCACTATATGCTAAACGCCAATGGACTCGACGCCGATGTCAAAGCCTCCATTCTTCACGCACTTGAGAGCACTAAAGAGAACGTCACTTTGACCATCGGCTTTGGCAAATACGCAGGCAAAACGCCAGAGGAAGTTTTAGAGATAGATAGAAATTACCTTTTATGGATGGTCAATAAGATGGATAATTTGAATGCAGAGCTGAAAGAGGCGATAGAGAAGGTTTTGGTTTCGTATCCGTAAGTTTACATGTAAAGGAAAAATATATGACAACAATTCGAGAGTATTTTGATACAGATGCAAAAGCCTTAAATGCTGTAAGTGAATGGGCAATTGGTAGTAATAATGGTTCAAATCTGATTAACGTTGTTGGAAAAATATCATACCGAATTGAAGAGTATATAAAATATTGGTCATTTTATTTTCCAAAGAATTCTACGACTGACTATATAAAATATATGCTCAGTTTGAAAGAAGTTACAAAATGTCACTTGGAAAAAGAGCCTTCACAAACAATAGGATATACGGATAGTCCTGAAAGATACAAACTTGAAGACTTTCATTTTACGAAACGAATTTATATTTATATTGATGAAGTTATAACAAAAGAGCAGATAATAGAAATAGTAGATCATGGGAAAATATTTGGATTTAGTGTGATAATTAGAGATAAAAGCTATGCAAAAGAAAAATCAGAATTAATGAAGCCATTGGCTTTTATATCTCATGATTCAAGAGACAAGGATACTTTGGTTAGAGAGTTGGCACAAGAAATGTACAGTTTGGCATGTCCTATATGGTATGATGAATATACCTTGAAAGGTGGAGATAATTTAAGAGAAAGCATCGAAAAAGGACTTAAAGAAGCAAAAAAATGTATTGTAATTCTTTCTAAAAATTTTATTGAAAATAACGGTTGGACAAAAACTGAATTTGAAACGATTTTAGTGAGAGAAATATATAAAAACGAAAATATTTTAATTCCTATTTGGCATGGGGTTAGTAAAGATGATATTTATGAATATTCACCCCAATTATTAAATAGATTAGGACTTAATACAAATAAAGGGATTAAGGTACTTGCAAAAGAGCTAGTAGATTTGATTAATTTATAAAACAAACGGAATAATTCTTTTCGTTTTTTGCCTATAGTTTTTATATTCGTTAGATTGCTCCATCCACAGCATCTCTTCTTTTTGAGCTTTCAAAAACAGCGTTACAACTAAAAGGGCGTAGATAAAAAGACTCAGCAATGTAGGTTTAGACACCACAACTCCAAGCATTATTACTAGTACGGAAAAATACATAGGATGTCTGATGTATCGGTAAGCTCCTGTGGTGATGAGCGAGGCGTTTGCTTTGATCTCGGGGGTGATGTTGAAGTTTCCAAGTTTGTTGTATTGTAGCGCGTAGATTCCAAAGCATGCACCTATGAAGAAAAGGAGCAAAGGAAAAATGCTCGGTATGTGCAAGCCATGTTTTATAAGTAAGATTGCGATGAAGATGAATTGTAACGATACTAAGATGTAAGAGTAGCTTTTGCTCTTCATTTTAACTCTTTGTGTAAACATTGCAAAGCCCCAATTTTAAGTATTGAAGCTTTACATGTAAGGATTATTTTGTCTCTTCTACCTTAGCAGGAGTGGCTGGTTTTTTAGCAGGTTTTGCGATAATCTCAACATAACACTCGCTCCATTTTTCACTATGAGCTTTGTCGATTTCGGCTGTAAAGTCAGCGTGGTGAATGACGTGCGCTGTTTCGCTATTTTTTCCGAATTTACAGTCAAAGTCCCAGTAGTGGAAGCCTTCGGGTGTTTTTTTGGCGCGTTCACGTTTGAGGTATTTGCGGATTTCGTGTTTGATGGACTCTACAAGTCGGTCACTGTTTTTGTTTTCTTCTTGAATAAGAAATATTTTTTTCAAGGATTGCCTTTTAGGGTGTTAATTTTTGAGTTTGCTATTGTACTTTATTTCACCTTTGAGTGCTTGTTTATTTGAATTCTGCTTTATAAACTTCATCTAAGATTTTCATAAATGCGGTTGGCTCCATGTATCCTGTATAGCCATCAATAAAGGCAAGCCCTTTTGGTGACATAATCGCATTTGCAGGGACATATCTTGTGCGCAAATCAGCGGGCAAAGTAGGGTCCATTTGATTTAGCGTGACAAAAACATATTTTTTGTCTATTTGCTTTCGGTAGGTAGGGTTGTTAAAAACCTCTTTTGCCATCTGTTTACAGTAAGGACAATCCTCACTGACGATGTTGACAAGAATGAGCTTTTTTTCTTTAAAGGCTTTGGCACTTTCTGCCTCTAAAAAGCTAGCTTGTAAGGCGGTGAGACTAAGAATTGTAACAAAGAGAGCTTTGAGTAATGTGTTCATCGTTTTTACCTTTGCAAGGATGTCATTGTATAAAACTACCTTAACAAAACTCTAACACAAGCTTTATAAAAGCATATTGAAGCATGAAAGAAGTTTGCGCTTTGTGGCATTAGGCGAATATCTTGATATGCAAAATATTCGCCTCGTTTACGAGATTAAAAAGAGTATCTCATCGATAACATGGCATTTCTTGGTGCGCCGTAAACATACCAGTTTGCTGGTCCATTGCCAACGCCTTCATAGTAAGTTTTATCAAACAGGTTGTTGATGTTGAGTTGAAGTTCAGTGTGCTTGTCAAGTTGGTATTTTGCCATTAGGTTGACCAGTGAATATGCCCCTTCTTGGATGTAGGTTGTTCCACTGCCAATGTAAAATTTACTGTAATAATTGAGCCCGCCACCAACACTTAGTTCATTGTTCACTTTGTACTTAGTAAACGCTGACATGGTTGTTCGAGATGCATTGGTGCTAAACTTGTCACCTTTTGCGTCTTCTGCTGAAAAATTTGCCAAACCAAAGGCTAAACTCCATCTATCGGTCAAATCGCCCGATGCGCCGACTTCAAAGCCTTTGCTCGTAACTCCTTTTGCGGCTTCATAAGCCCACTCTCCACTTAATAGTTTGATGCCATTAGTCGCTACATTGTCTTGGACGATTTTGAAAAGAGAAAACGAAGTAGTTAACCTTCCTTCAAAGTATTCACCCTTAATGCCTGTTTCATAGCTTTTGCCTACGATAGGATCAAGATAGCTTCCAGAAATATCTTTGGCATTTTGTGGTTTGAAGATGTCGGTATAACTTACATACACAGAGTGGTAGCTATCAAGATTGTACACAAGTCCTGCATAAGGTGTTAATTCACTGCTAAAGGTTCTCTTTGCAACGGATGGGTCGTCTTTTTTGTATTTCCAGTCAGAGACTCTAATCCCAGAGATAAGTTTGAGGTTTTCACTTAGCGAAAAGCGTCCTGCAAGGTAGCTTCCCAATTGCTCTATCTTTTCATCGGGGCTTTCTGTAAATGCTACGGATTCAAGTGCATTTGGAATGGTGAAGTGGTAGAAATTGAAGGTTGGAGCTGGTAAGACTTGTCTATCTCTGAGCTCTTTTGTTCTTTCATTGTATGAAAAACCTGTTATCACTTCATGCGAAAGCCCAAAAGTGGTAAATGGAAAGCTGAGGTATGCGTCAAGATTGGTCTCATCAAAAGTCGCTTCGGTGGAATAGTTGTTATAGTTAAGTCCAGCTCCTGTTATTTGATTGATTTTCCCTCTGATTTGAACGGTGTTGGTATCTCTATTGGTACGAATAAATGAAGACGAGAGATTGAGTGAAATGTCATCATAAAGGTACTGTTTGAGGCTTCCAAAAACTTCTTTGGTTTCTAAGTTGGAGTACGTCCAATCAGGTGTCAGTGATGTGGAGCGTGAAAAGTTTGTATAGGTATTGTCTGTATAAAATGCAGGTAAACCAAAACTCCAAACACCTTTGTTTTGCAAGTCTTGATAGGTCGCTCCAAGAGAGAGTATTGTCAAATCACCCAGCTCCGCATCGACAATACCGTAAAATATCTTATCTTTTTTGTGAAAGTTGTCATAAAAAGCGTCCGAGTCTTCATTTTTGATGATAAAACGGCTTCTAACATGCTTATCTTCTGTTATGGGTGCAGAAATATCTAGGGATTGGGAGTAGTCGTTCCATGAGCCTGCATTGAGCGAGATGGTGCCTTGTACTTCTTTACTGTTGGCATGTTTACGAATGAAGTTCATCGCCAAGGATGGGTCTCCTTCACCTGTGGTAAGCCCATTGGCACCTTTGACAATCTCAACTCTATCGTAAATGATAGGGTCAAAATTTTTATCATTGACGGTTGAATACGTCGGTACGCCATCAATTTTAAAGTAGTTCAAGCTAAAGCCCCTGACAAATGAGACATAGTTGTCACCGCCTCGGTTGTTAATGGTAAGCCCAGGGATAGCAGCTAAAACATCGTGAAAGGAGTTGATTTGTCTATCTTCCATCTCTTGTGATGTGATGACACTGACATTTTGTGGGGTCTCTTTGATAGATAAATCTAACTTCGTTGAGGTGTTCATAGAACCAATAGTATAAGAATCTACTTCTTCAGTTGTTGAATAATATTGTTTAGCAGCTGTAACTTCAATTGAATCTAATAAGATTATTTCGTTCGCTAAAAGAGGTGTATTGAGTGCAATGGTAGCAAAAAAAGATAATGTAATAACCTTTTTTTTATTTTGGTACATAGACGTTCCTTAAATACATGAGTCAATATAAATTTAATTTATATTTTAAAAACCTAGATTTTTACTAATAAAAATTAAAATAGTGTTAAATAGTATTATTTAAAAAGAGTGCTAAAATAGAAAGTGCTGTTAAAGAGATGGTTTTGTACAATAAAAGAAATGAAACAAATGCCTAAAATAAGGAATGAAATGAAAACACGTGTTTATTACGATGACACCGATGCGGGAGGTGTGGTTTACCATGCCAATTACCTCAAATTTTGTGAGCGCGCTCGTAGCGACATTTTTTATGAGCATGGCAAAAGCCCAGCGATAGATGGTGGTCATTTTGTGGTCAAGCATCTTGAGGCAGACTTTATACGTTCAGCAAAGTTAGGGGATCTTTTAGAGGTCAAAAATGAACTCATTGAGCTTAAAAATGCTTCGCTGATTTTAAAACAAGAAGTTTGGAGAGATGAAGAAAAACTCTTTGCGATGACTTCCACTCTTGCGTATGTTAAAGAGGGAAAGCCATGCAAAATTGATGAAGAGACAAAAGCCTTTTTTAGAGGACTTTTTACCTAGTTTTCGCGAATAAACTCATTGCGACCAGGTTGGTAAAGCGAGGTGTTATAGACCACTTGGTTGCCTGAGATTCCTTCTTTAAAGGTTCTTGAAATTTTACCATCAAAGAACTGCTGACAGAGATAATCCGCCCCAATCGTTGTAGAGTAATTTACCCAGTCATAAACAATGTCATGTCCAAACATGGTGTTGATCTCTTCCAATGCTGGTGGCGCTTTTTGAATAGAGTTTGCGATATACATGTGATCTCTGTCTTCATACTGAGTGAGTGTTAAAAGCAGAGGATTGTAGTTGATCTGTGTTGAAAGTAGGGCATAAGGGTGAATGTCATTGGCGCGAAGTTGAGATGCAATCAAGCTTGATGTAACCAGCGGTGTGTTGAGATAAAGCGATGCGTTATTTAAAGAAGTATTGCCTTTAAAGAGTTGCTTGAAGTTAACTTTGGCATTTTCAACACGTTTTTCATAAAAGACACGGTTACTGTTTTTCTTAATCATTCCATTGAGTTGGTAACTTAGGCTGCTGCCATCTTCAAAAGTACCTACACGCTCATTGGCTTTTTCAGCTAACAATGCGATTTGCTGGTCATAGTCAATGCCACCAAAGATGATGTTACTTCCTGCACTACGAACGTTTGATTTTGTAAGTGTTGGGATAAACACAAGCTTGTCTGAGACACGACCTGCAATAATATTGGCACCTTCAGGCGTTACAGGAGCAATGATATAGTTGTACCCACCGGCTTGAATGTCCGAGAGTGCTTTTGCAATGGATTCTTCTCTCTCATCGCCTGAGTTAAAGACATTGAGATCAAAATAGTAGTTTTTATAAAGTAGATATGAAATGACTGAGTTAACAGAGGTGATCGCATACTTTTTGATGGTTTTTTGAGGCACAAGAACGGCAATTTTAATCATCGTACTGTCATCATTGAGTGGGCGCGCCATTGGTGGTGCAATAACAGGTTCAAGTGGTTGATCTATTGTTTTTTCAACGGTAGTGCTTGGTGTCGGTGTTGCCATAGCAAGTGTGGTTGAGCTAATTGTATTGTCAATGGTCACTGGTGCAGAAGATGGAAGTGTCTCTGAGCTTGCTGGTGTGCTTGGCGTTGGAACGGATTTTACTTTTTCAGATCCTGGGTAAGTTGCTGTACTTTTTTGATTAACAGTTGCACCTTTTTTAGCACTGGCTGAAAGGTTATAAGTGCTTGGTTTATAGGGTTCTGGTTTAGGACTTGTTGTTGTACAACCTGCAAAAATAAATAAACTGAGGGTCAATGTCAACCAAAATCTCATAACATACTCCTTACTTTTAACATATCTGCAAAAACCTCTTTTTTCGCACTGGGGTTTCGCAGTAAAAAACTTGGGTGAAACGTTGGGATCAATTTGGCTTCACCAAAATTGAGCACTGTTCCACGTATTTTATCGATAGGTGTATCATACTCACCTGTGAGATGATGAAAACTGACGGGTCCAAGAGCAACGATGATTTGCGGTCGAATCGTTTGGATCTGCTGCATCACATAGGGTTTACAACACGCAACTTCTTCGGGTGTTGGAACACGATTGTCCGGTGTTTTACATTTTAAGATCGTGGTAACGTAGACCTCTTCTTTAGGGATGAGGAGGACTTTTTCGATCATATTTGCAAGCAATTCACCGCTTTTGCCCGAAAAGAGCATACCGGTTTCATCTTCACTGACACCAGGATTGTCGCCGATGAACATGACCTTAGCTTTGAGATTACCTGCACCAAAAATGACGTTCTTACGACTCTTTGATAGCGCGCAGAGATGACACTGTGCAACACTGCTTTTAAGCTCTTCTAAATTGTGCGACAAGACAGGTTGTTTGCTTTGAGAAAGTGGTCTATACTCTTGAAAGTATTCAAATCCCATCGCCCTGTATTGGTACAAAAGTTTTAAAAGTCTTATTTTTTCAATGTGAGTCATTCTTATATGGTAGCCAAGCAGGAGTTAAAATATCCTTATTCGACGTCGCAGTACTCTAAAGAAGGCAGGTTTGGCTTTTGAAGATTGTTATTATTGGCTATAAAAAGATTTTTGAGATTTTTGAGATTTTTAATCGAGTTTGGAAGATTACTTAAGAGGTTTTCTTCCACATCGAGTTCATAGAGATGTGATAAGTTTCCGATGCATTCAGGGAGGTTTTTAAGGCGGTTAGCACTCAAATCCAAAGAGGTAAGTTTGGAGAGTTTGCACAGTGTATTTGGCACACTCTCTAAGAGGTTGTTTTCTAAAGAGAGGATTTGCAAATCTTCTAGTTTTGAAAGGTCAAAGTCGATGGAGGTGAGATGGTTGGAGGCAAGGTTGAGTTTGACCAGCATGTCGTGTGCCTCTAATGAAGGAAGATTTTGTAAAAGATTCCCCTCTAAGATGAGTGTTTCAAGCTCTTTTATTTCACCCAGCGATTGGGGCAATGTTGTTAATTTATTGAACGAAAGATCTAAATAATAGAGCGATTGCATTGAGCTAAACACATCAGGGAGAGTACTAAAGTAATTGGTGTCCAAGCTTACATGTAAAAGTTTTTTGAGGTTTTTAAAAGCACCATCTAGATGGCTTAGGCGATTGACTGCAAGGGTTAAACGTGTTAAATTCGTCAGATCGTAAAAACTTTTTGGAAGTGAGCTTAACTGGTTGCCATTGAGGTTTAAAATAACCAAAGATAAAAGTTCGCCAAAGGTTTCTGGCAGGCTTTGCAACAGATTGTTTTCGCACTGTAAATTGCGAAGATTTTTAAGCGAGCAAATGCTTTTTGGAAGCTCGCTTAGGCGGTTACCCGAGATTTTAAGCACACTAAGGTTTTGCAACACTCCAATGCTTTCAGGCAGGCTTTTGAGCTTTTTACGACTCAGATCAAGAGTGGTGAGGCTTTCAAGTTTTGAGAGTTCCCGAGGCAGAGTATGCTCTAAGCCTTGGGATTTAACCCAGTGTGCAAAATCGCGAATATTCTCACTCATCACTCTCTCCTTGCTCAAATCTATTGTTTTTTTGATCGATCAAAAAGGCAATCTCTTCATAGTCAATTTCACCAAACTCTACCATGTTAAACAGTGCCATCAAAGGGCGTCTGCAACAGGTTTGGTTGCATTCGGTTACCAGTTTTTTGGCTTTTTTATAGGGCAGGGTGGTGGATTTGAAAATATCAATGGCATCTTGAATGGTTTTTTGTCCGCATTCACAGATAATTTTAGAAGCATACTCTTGCATGGATTTATCCCGCTTTTGAAGCGATATAGAGCGCTTTTAGCTCCTTTTTGTTCAGAACTTTTTTACGCTTTGTGACCATCTCACGCACTTGTGGAAGCATCTTGTTGATGACCTCGTTTTCAGGCTCATAGCCCATAGCACGCAAATGGAAGAGAAGCGTTGAACTGCCCGAATGTTTCCCAATAGGATAACTTCGCTTCATCCCCACGCTTTGAGGTGTAAAGGCTTCATACGCTTTTTCGTGCTTGATCATACCATTGACATGGATGCCTGATTCGTGTGAAAAGATGTTCTTCCCAACAATTGGCATCGTGGCAGAGATACTCTGATTGGAAGCTTTCTCAACCAGTTGCACCACGTGTTTAAGGGCATCTGCATTGATGACGCGATTTTCTCCAAAAAGGTGCGCAAGGCTCATTAAAACCTGTTCAAAACTGGCGTTTCCTGCACGTTCACCCAGACCAATGACCGTTGTGTTAACACTCATAGCGCCCGCTTCAAGACCGCTAATAGCATTCGCCGTTGCCATACCAAAGTCATTATGCGTGTGCATTTCGATCTCTAAAAGATTGAGGCTTGAAAGGTAGGAGATATGCTCATAGATTTGATGTGGGCGCATAATGCCCACGGTGTCGCAGTAACGGAAGCGATTGGCTCCCACACTGGCTCCTAGCTCCATCACCTCTTTGAGAAAACCCAAATCTGCTCTGGAGCTATCCTCACCACCGATGCAGGTAAAAATACCCTCATTTTTGCTTACATGTAAAACTTCTTCGAGGCTTTTTAAGAGACGTGCTTTGTCGCCTCCAAACTTCGCTTCGATGAGAATGTCAGAGACAGGGATGGAGAGATCAACGGCTTTTAAACCACATGCAAGCGAGGCTTCAAGGTCACTCATCGTGGCACGATTCCAACTCATAATGCGAAGAGGCAGATCAAGGGCTAATATCTCTTTGATGTCGGCTTGCTCTTTCGCTCCCATCGCTGGAATACCCACTTCTAGCTCATCCGCACCTGCCAAATAAAGAGCAGAAGCAATGGCGATCTTCTCATCAGTATTAAACGCGACATACGGTGCTTGTTCGCCATCCCTAAGTGTGGTATCGTTGATAATCATCGTGTATTCCTTTGCTTCTTATGAAGCAGCAAAAAAGTGTTTACGCACTCCCTTTAAGACAGAAAGCTCAATTGGCTCATCCGCAAAACTCTCATCACACGTCAGGTGAATGCTCTCTAACTCTTTTTGTGGGCACTCACCAATTTTTTGGGTTAAAAGAAGATGACAATCAGAGAGTGCGTTTTTGATCTCTTCTATTGGATAGCTTCCATCGCATCCCTCTTTACCCATGCAGTACGATTTTTCGACTTTACGGTGCATGATAAATTTGATCGCCTTATCGCCCGCTTCGTAGATAAGAAACTCTTTGGCGCTTCCAAAGTGATCGTTAATGAGACCATTTCCGCGTGTTGTAACAGCGACAAGCATGGTATTGCCATTGGAACTCAGTTCTTCTTTATTGGCAACTTCTTGGCTGATTTTTCCATTCGCCGCTCTTAAAGCTCTTCGCCATGTTTCAATGTTTTCATGCGTTTTCATACGTTGGTTAAGGTTGTAATGGTGCGAAAGTTCTTCAAAGCTTTTGTCAGCAAAACTCTCTTTAAAAAATTCATCGCTTCGATCTTCTCCTAAAAGTCCTACCGCATCAGCGCGACATTGGCGACAATGGCGCATCAATTTGACATTGACATCACACGCTTCTTGTGCCTTCATAAGCTGTTTGTGACTGGCACTAGGAACGCCATCTAAGCCAAATTTAGTACCGAATTCTGGTTTTGAGATGATGGGCATTACATTTTGAATGAAAACACCCAATTCTTTAACTTTTTTAGCAACGAGATGAAGATGTTCGTCATTGATTCCTGGGATTAAGACAGAATTGACTTTAACTAAAATACCTCTTTGAACCAACATCTTAATACCAAGAAGCTGCTTTTCAAGTAAAAGTTTAGCGCCCTCAACGCCACGGTGTTTTTTGTGCTCGTAAAATACCCACGGATAGATTTTGGAGCCGATTTCACCGCTTTCATCAACACTGTTGAGGGTTACTGTAACATGTTCAATGTTGTACTTTGCAATCTCATCAATATGTTTATGGATCATCAAGCCATTCGTTGAAAGGCAGAGTTTGATGTCAGGAGCGTACTTTTTAAGAAGTGAGAAGGTCTCAAAGGTTTGCTTAGGGTTTGCCAGTCCATCGCCAGGTCCCGCGATGCCAACAACGCTGAGTTGTTGGATGAGTCCGCCTACATGTAAAACCTTTTTAACAGCTTCTTTAGGAGTTAATTTATAGCTCGTAACGCCTGGGCGACTCTCGTTGGAGCAGTCGTACTTGCGGTTACAATAGTTGCATTGAATGTTACAAGCAGGAGCAACCGCTACGTGGATACGCGCATAATGTTGGTGGGCATCTTGGCTATAACAAGGATGGTTGTTAATTTTTTGCAAGATGCTAGCATGAAGTTCATTTTGGGTGTTTGTGGATGATGTACAAGAACAACTCATGTGCGATCCTTTAGAATTTCTTTACTCTAAAGTTTGCACAAAGTGTTCCTTAGAAAAGGAACGGTTAGTCTTTTAACTCCTGATAAATCGTACGAATTCTTTCAATATTTTCATTAAAAAGAGTTATTAAAGCAGGGTCAAAATGAGTACCGCTATTTTCGTTGAGTAGGGCATGTGCTTTTTCAAAACTCCACGGTTCTTTGTAAGGGCGAACCGATATAAGCGCGTCAAAAACATCGGCAATGGCAACAATACGACCAAAAATAGAGATTTCCTCGCCTTTTTTTGCATGAGGGTAACCACTACCATCCCACTTTTCGTGATGCTCAAGTGCAATGAGTGCGGCCGCTTTAAGGTACTCGTTCTCTTCATCAAAGAGAAGATCATGTCCGAGTTGTGAGTGTGTTTTCATAATCTCAAACTCTTCAAAGCTCAGTTTATCGGGTTTGAGCATAATTTTATCGGCAATGCCAATTTTGCCTGCATCGTGCATAGGAGCGGCTAATTCAATTTTATAGATATCATCTTTATTTAAGCCATACTTTTCGGCTAAAAGGGCACTGTAAAGTCCGACACGTTTAGTGTGTTTAGAGGTTTCTTGGTCTTTAAATTCAGCAGCAGATGCTAGTTTATTGATAATTTTCGTTTGTGTGTCTCGCAGTTTGTCATACAAAATCGCATTTTCTATGGCGGATGCCGCGTAGTTGGAGATAAGCAGCAAAAGTTCAGCATCTGAGTTGGTAAAAATGCCATCTTTTTTATTCAGCGCTTGGAAAACACCAATGGTATTTTCTTGGTTGTCAAGAAGCGGAACAGCAAGAATAGTATGTGTAAGATAGCCTGTTTTTTTATCTACATCTTGATTAAAGCGATAGTCATTGTAAGCGTCAACAACAATTTGAATCTCTTTTGAGAGAGCAGCATTGCCAGCAACGCCTTTTTTTGTGCTAATGCGGATAGGTTCAGTTCCGTGTGCCACTTTAGACCAGAGTTCTTCTTTATGTGCATCGTGAACGAAGATAGAACAACGATCCGCTTGTAGAATGTCCCTTGCAAAATTTGCAATGGATTCTAAAACATCATTCAAACTTTTAGTTTTGTTAATGACTTTGCCAAAGTCTAATAAAATAGCAAGTTGTTTTTCCGCTGAGTTCATAGGTGTCTCTTAATGGAATTAATGTAGAGTATTATAACAAAAGTTTCAAAATATTATTTGCAAAATTATTAGCTTTATGTATAATACAAAAATAAGATAAGGTTTGGAGTAGTTATTACAATGCAAAAGAAAATTAAAGTCCTCTTGATCGAAGATGACTATGAGGCGGCAGGACAGGTCGCGCAGTATTTGGAAAGTGTAGGTTTTGAATTAGATATTTCAGAGACAGCCGTTGATGGTCTTTTAAAGCTTTCTGCTCAACATTATGATATTTTGTTGTTAGATCTTAGCCTCCCTGATTTTAGTGGATTCGAAGTGATTAAACAAATCAACAATCAAAATATTATTCCTATTATTGTATTGAGCTCGCATTCTAATCTCGAAGCTAAAGTGCAGGCATTTCGTTTTGGCGTTGATGACTACTTGTGTAAGCCGTTTATGCTCGAAGAACTCGAAGTTCGCATGTGGGCGATTTTGAAACGCTGTTCCATGATTAAACTTGAATTTAATAAAAATAATCTTGCCATAGATTATAATAACCAAACGATTTTACTCAATCAAAAGCCCGTTTCACTGACAGCCATTGAGTATAAAATCCTTTCTTTCCTCATAGAGAACAAAAATAGAGTTGTTTATCGTAATGTTTTAGCAATTCATCTCTCGTCTTTGAGTTCACCGCAATCTTTAAACTACCATATTCAAAACATTCGCAAAAAGCTTGGAGATGATCCAAAAAAGCCACGTTATATCATGACTGAGTATGGAACAGGATACCGTTTAGTGTTATAAAAGCGTTACATTCCTTATAATCCTCATAAGAAACTGATAATAAGCCATATTTTTGGAGTATAATCAAACTATTGATCCGAAAATATGAGGCAAATGATGGATACATCAGCAATGCAGAGTTTAAAATCTCGCTGTAAAAACATGCGAATTTTATACATTGAAGACGACGAAGTTACACGAAAGTATACCCATTCTATTTTAAGTGAGTTTTTTGATTTTGTTGATATTGCCAGCGATGGGCAAAGTGGTTACGATATGTTTGTCGATGCCGAGATCGCGATTCCTCATTTAGGTCTTACCCAAGAGCTTAACACACAACGTTACAACCTTGTTATTACAGACATTAAAATGCCAAAAATGGATGGCATTGCTCTGATTGCTAAGATTCGTAAAATTTGTAAAGAGACGGCTATTATTGTCACGTCAGCACATAATGATGCGGAGTATTTGATCGAGACGATTCGCTTGGGTGTGGACGGTTACATTTTAAAGCCCATAGAACTTGACCAACTCTTAGATTCCCTTGCTTCAACGATTGAGACGATTTTAATTAAAGAAGAACATAGGGCTTACACGAGCTCACTCAAGCAGACCATTGCGTTACAACAGTCTGCACTTGAGGAACAACTTCATACCGATGCACTAACCAAATTGCCTAATAAAAATACGTTGGATCGTATATTAGAGCAGATCCAGCCTGTTGAAGTTCCCTCCCTTTTTCTCATTAACATTGATAATTTTAAAAATTACAATAAACTTTATGGCATTGATGCGGGGAATGAAATATTAGTAGAATTTGCACACCATCTTAAGGCCATTGCTACCTCTCTTTGTTATGATGTTTTTCGTATCTCTTCAAATGAATTCGTCATGCTTCGCCTTGATACACAACTAGACCCTGAAAAAATCTACGAAGATGTGACGCAAACCCTTGAAGTCCTTGATGGCATTGAGATTAAAGTGAAAGAACTGAATGAAAAAATATTAGTCAATATTTCAATGGGCGTAACATTTGATCAAGAGAACCTTTTTAGCAAAGCTTTTACCGCACTTGATTTTGCAAAAAGAACAGGTAAAAACTTTGTTGTCTATACCAGTAATTTAGATGAAACAGAGTCTTTAGCAAATGATTTTTATTGGCAAGATGTTATTGCCGATACGCTTGATAAAGACAATGTCGTGCCTTTTTTTCAACCTATTTGCAATCAAGAAGGACAAATTATAAAGTACGAAGCACTCATTCGTATTCGTACCAAAGATAAGTTAGAGCAAGAACAGTATGTTTCGCCTTACTACTTTTTAGATATTGCGCGCCGCACACGACAATACGATAGTCTAAGTCATCGTATGATCGAAAAAGTGTTGGAGATGATGATAGCACACCCTACCGTGACATTTTCCATTAACTTTAGCTTTAGAGACATGCTCAACAAAGAAATTCGAGATCTTGTACGTTCAAAAATTATTCAGATGCAGGAAGAAAACCGAGCCATCAATCTTGTTTTTGAAGTAGTTGAGAGTGAAAAAGTGATCGACTACAATACCATTATAAATTTTCTAAAATACATTAAGTATGACAATGCACCGATTGCTATTGATGACTTTGGGACGGGTTATTCCAATTTTACGCATTTAATGGAATTAAATCCAGGGTATCTCAAAATTGACGGTAGTTTGGTAAAAAATCTTGATACGGATATGAAATCGTTGAAACTTGTTAAGGGCATTGTCTCCTTTGCAAAAGCTTTACATGTAAAGACAATTGCTGAGTATGTGCATAAAAAAGAGATATTTGATATTTTAGTAGATATAGGTGTCGATGAGTTTCAAGGCTATTTTATTGGTGAACCTTGTCTGGAGCTACAATGTCGTCTTTAACACCAACAATTATTCTTTTTTGCATAGGAGTGATCCTTCTTTTGGGTGCAATGTGGATCTCTCTGCTTTTAAAACAGCGTCAAAAATTTAAACAGCTCATTGACTTTGCCATTGAAGGAATGGTTGTTTCCCAAAAAGGGCATGTTATCGAAATCAACGACCAAGCATTAAAAATCTTTGGAGGCAATGACAAGCAAGAGATTCTTGGCAAGCCAATGTTGGATTTTGTTGCACCTGCTTCAAAAGCATTGGTTCAAGCACAATCTACGTTGAATACGGATATGTATGAGTGTGTATTGTTGCGTAAAGATGGAACGCCTTTTCCCGCGCTTGTGAGAGGTTCTATCGTGGAAGGGTTTGGAAAGACGATGCGTGTTTCAGCTGTTATTGATCTGAGCGAACTCAAAGAAGCACAGTATGCACTTCAAACACTTAATGGTAATTTAGAGATTCAAGTGCAAGCACAAATCGAAAAAAATCGTCAACAAGAGATGATGCTTTTCCAACAATCCCGTCATGCACAAATGGGAGAGATGATCAGTATGATCGCGCATCAATGGAGACAGCCACTCAACGTACTCTCTCTTTTGGCACAAAACATTGTCTTTAAATACAAACTTCAAAAGCTTGATGAACGTGTTATGGATGAGTTTAAAGAGGACTCTATGCGCCAGATTTTGCAAATGTCTAAAACCATTGATGATTTTAGAGACTTTTTTAAACCTGACAAATCAATCAAAATCTTTGACATCAATCAACAGTTAGCGCATGCTGTGGAAATGGTAAGGCCAATCGTTGCAGCCCACGGTATTGAGCTTAGTTTTCAAGGCGAGAATGGATTGAAGGTTGAAAGTTTCCCGAATGAGTTTGGTCAGTCCATCATCAACATTCTTAACAATGCTAAAGATGTTCTTTTAGAGAGTTGTGGTGAGTTTACAAAACAGATTACAGTTGAGGCAAAACGAGGGGAAAACAATACCGTTGTTATCACGATAGAAGATAATGGCGGGGGGATTGATGAAATGGTTATGCCTTATATTTTTGAGCCTTATTTCTCAACCAAAGGTGCAAAACATGGTACTGGGTTAGGGCTTTATATGACTAAAATTATCATTGAAGAACACATGCATGGTCGCATAAGTGTCGTAAATGGCGCTGAGGGCGCTAAATTTGAGATTGTTCTGCAAGGGTTAGCATAATGGATTTGAGTCGGCTAAAAGGGATACGTCCCTTAGTTATAGAAGATGATAAAGATGTATTAGAGTCGCTTTTTTCGATTTTCGATACGGTTTTTGATGAGTTTTATATTGCACGTAATGGCGAAGAGGGGTTATACCGATTCTACAAAGATATACCGGATATTATTATTACCGATTTACAAATGCCTTTTATGAGTGGCTTTCGCATGATGGAACGTATTCGTATTGAAAATAAAGAGATTCCTATCATCATCACTTCAGCCCATAACCAAACAAGTCATATTGAACAAGCGAAAGAGTTGAAGGTCAATGACTATATCACCAAACCTTATGATATAGACGAATTATTTAAGAAAATTTATGAAAGTTGTTTTCCCAGTCACCTAGGCAAGATCGATCTCGACCAATTTACCATTTAAAATCTCAGCAAACTCTACACCAAACTGATAACATTCTTCAAGTTCGGATTGACTTGGAATCAGTTTTATTTTAAGGGGTGCAAGCGGAGGAACGCGAAGCTTGAGGGATTTGAGGCGTGCTAAGATATGATCAACCGCTTCACCACTCCATCCATAAGATCCAAACGCACCAGCACATTTTCCTTGCTTATCTAAAAACATCAAACACGAAAGCAGATCCCACACAGGTTTTGGAGCATCGGCATTGATGGTGGGTGTGCCTATCAAAAACCCATCACTCTCTTCTAAAATCTTAATCATATTGGGCTCTTCGATAGACGCTAAATCATATAGATTGGTTATAACGCCCTTAACACTTTCACTCCCCTCCATAATCATCTGCGCCATCTCTTGCGTGTTTTTATAGCTGGTAAGGTAAAAGATAGAGAGAATTTTTTTGTCCGTTTTATGATGTTCGACTTTATGACTCCATTGCCTATACGCTTCAATATACTGCTGTGGCTTTTCGCGCAAAATAGGTCCATGAAGAGGCGCTATAAGCTCGATTTCAAAACGCTCATAGAGTTTTAGCGCACTTCTGACATAGCTTTGAAAAGGGCGCATAATGTGGTCGTAATAGTACTGAAATGCGTACGAAAAATCGCCCACTTTGTCATTAAAAAGGCGTTTATCGTAGTAGTGTGCGCCAAAGACATCGCCGCTAAACAGCAGTTTATCTTCATGCACATAACTGCTCATTGTCTCTGGCCAATGCAGATAAGGTGTGGTGAGAAACGTGATGGTTTTGCCACCCATTGTGAGCTGCTTGTTCGTCCAAATCGTCTCAAAATTGATCTCATCGGTATTGGTGAGAGCTTTAAGCATCGTCGTGGCTTGGGGTGAGATGAGCACTTGAGCATGCGGAGCTCTGCGGATCAGCTCAGGCAATGCGCCAGAATGGTCAGGCTCAATGTGATGGATAATGACGTATTTGATCTCATCATACGAGCATAAAGCATTTACATGGTGGAAAAATTCGTCTTGAAACTCTTTTTTAACGGTATCGACAATAATAACGCCCTCAGCAGTTTTGATGAGATACGCGTTATAACTCGAACCATTAGCGGTTCGCATAACAATGTCAAAGGTTCGAATATCGGGGTCAAAAACACCTATAAAATAGATGTCCTTAGCGATGGCTAGGGGAAGATGCGTCATGGAGAAACCTTTGCATCCAAAGAGGCGGATTGCTATTTTTTAATGTAATAAGCATGTTTAAAAAGGTATCAATGCGCTCGTTCTCTTTCTCCGTTTTAAGCACAAAAATGCCAGAACCCTTGACCATGAGTGAAGCACGTGGTCCGATGTGCGAAGCGCACAAGATGTTGGCATCTTCTAAGCATTCGATCTTGTAGGCAAGTTTATCACTCTCTTCAGCTAGCTCATTGGGTGATTCGAGTGCTTTTAAAAAGATAAATGAGTCGCCTTGTATCTCATAGAGATAGTAGCATTTACACCAGCCAAAGTGGTCATTGACATGAATGTTATCGGTGGATGCAAATGCTATTTTCATCTGTTAACCTGCTACTGGAGCGTGTGCTTGACGATCAGCGATAGAGATCGCTTCACGGTAAGGTTTTGGTGAAACTTCTGGGAACATGATGCCGTTTTTCTTATGCTCACGAATGCTGTAGATGCCACTCTCATGACCTGCCACATAGTACGCATTGTATTCAGCCGTATAAGGCAGATCCCAAACGATGGCACCCTCTGTTGGACACGCATCGGCACATTTTGGCACTGTACCATCAGAGCACTCAATGCACTTTTCTGGTTTGACGTAGGTATTGTCACCATTAACCGGTGAGTCGCTTGCACTGACGATTGCAGTTGCTGGACACTCGTCGATACAACTGTCACAATTAATACAAAGTTCTGTAATTCTTACTGCCATGATGGATCCTTTTGATGGGAATGGATTAGTAACTCTAAAAAGCCTTGCTTAAATGTACCCACAATGCGAAAAGGGCTTCATCACACCGTGGGCGTTGAGTAAGGGTTTTTAAAGGTACACGCCACTGTCTTTGCAAGAGGTGTTCCATAAGAATACTTTTTTCTAAATTTTCTTAAATGGAATACATTATGCAAATCTATAATTATGGTAAATAAAAAACTGATCAAGGATTTGTTAAACGAGAGTGCTTGTTCTCATAACAAAACCAAAAAAAGTAGCTGTGACAAACCCAAAC
This sequence comes from Sulfurospirillum oryzae, assembly GCF_025770725.1. Taxonomy (NCBI): domain Bacteria; kingdom Pseudomonadati; phylum Campylobacterota; class Epsilonproteobacteria; order Campylobacterales; family Sulfurospirillaceae; genus Sulfurospirillum; species Sulfurospirillum oryzae. The sequence continues at coordinate 121,483 of NZ_JANZKZ010000002.1, forward strand.
CTGGGGCGACAAGCGGAGGGTGTGCGTTCGAGGGGGCGCAAATATCACTCTTTCCTTATGCGGACGCTGTGCATTTGGTGCATGGCCCCGACACTTGTCTTGGCGCTTCATGGGAGACTCGAGCGACACTTACAAGCTATGAAGGTGAAAACAATACTCCATTAGGCTATTGCACCAATGTCACCACGCAAGACATCATTTTTGGTGGTGACAAGAAGCTTGCGGACGCTCTTTCTTACATCGTAGAGCATAAAAATCCTAAGGCAATTTTTGTCTATGAAACCTGTGTGACAGCGATGATCGGTGATAACATTGACTATACCTGTAAAACTGCACAAGATCAGTTTAACATTCCTATTGTAGCGGTGCATGCACCCGGTTTTGTGGGCAGTAAAAACTTAGGCTCTCGTCTTGCGGGTGAAGCGGTTTTGGACGCGCTTGTGGGTACGCGTGAGCCTGACAGTATTCATCCGTTTGGCATTAACTTGATCGGTGATTATAACGTGACGGGTGATATGTGGCAGTATAAGCCTATTTTGGAGCGTATTGGCATTAAAATCGTCTCAACCCTCTCAGGTGATGGTCGCATTGAAGCGATCCAAACAGCTCATACAGCAAAGCTCAATGTCATCGTCTGTGCGAAGTCTTTGGTCACCTTGTGCCGAAAAATGCAGGAGCGCTATAACATCCCTTATGTCAGCGTCTCGTTCTATGGTAAACGTGACACCTCAAACGCGATTCGCTCCATCGTCAACGCGTTTGGCGATGCGGAATTGATCGCTAAAGCCGAAGCGGTTATTGCTGAGGAAGAGGCGAAGTTGACAGAGCGTTTGAAGTCTTATCATTTGATGCTTAAAGGCAAAAAAGCCATCTTAAACACCGGTGGAAATAAGTCATGGTCGATCGCTTCTGCCCTTCAAGACATTGGCATCGAAGTGGTCGCAACCTGTGTTCAAAAAGCCACCGAAGAAGATGTCGCCATAGCGAGTGAATATGTTCCCATCGTTTTTAAAAACCCCGGTGCTGAACAGCCAAGATTGATTGATGAGCATAAGGTGGACATTTTGCTTGCGGGTGGTCGTAGTCTTTACACGGCGATTAAAAAACGCATTGCCTTTGTCGATGTCAACCAAGAGAAAAAAGTGAGTTATGGCGCTTACGGAGGGCTTGAAAACCTTGCTATTGATGTCTGTGCCGCACTTTCAAATCCTGTCTTTAAACTTGTCGCAAAGGAGGCACCATGGGAGCTATGATTAACATCAAAGAGTTTAAAAACACAACGCTCAAACCTTTACATGTAAACCCTCTCAAGCTCTCTCAGCCGATGGGTGCGACGCTCGCATTTTTGGGCATTAAAAACTGTATGCCTTTGATGCACGGAGCGCAAGGGTGTGCTTCGTTTACGAAGGTGCTTTTCACGAGGCACTTTAACGATCCTATCGCCATTCAAACCACTGCGGTCAATGACATTACCGCTGTTATTGATGGAGGAGAGAAGGGCATCTCTGAGGCGGTTGAGAACATCACTAAAAAGGTAACGCCTGATTTGGTGGGGCTTTTTACAACGGGTATGACCGAGACCAAAGGCGATGACATCAAAGGTGCGACACTGCTTTTAAAAGAGAAGCAAAAAATGGTCTATGTGCATACGCCTGATTTTGAGGGTGGGCTTGAGAGTGGGTGGAGTTTGAGTGTTCAAAACATCATTACGCAACTCATTGCGCCTTGTGCCCGTGTTCGTAAAGACAAAGCACTTCTCATCCCCAATGTCAATCTAAGCCCCATTGAAGTTGAAAAACTCAAAGAGGCGTTAGAGCTTTTAGACTTTGAAGTTTTGGCTCTTCCAGACCTGAGCGATTCGCTCGATGGACACTTGGGTGTCAAACAAGGCGCACTCAGCAGTGGCGGCATTAGCGTTGCGCAGATTGAGGCCTTAGGCGATGCGGGCGTGGTTATTACGGTAGGTCGCTCAGTTAAAAAATGCGGTGAGCTTTTTTGTGAAAAGTACCCTCAAAGTACGCATCTTCATTTTGACAGTCTGATGGGCTTAGAAGCGAGTGATGATTTTTATGCCAAACTTTTAGCTTACATGGGCAGCAAAAGCGTACCCAGTGTCGTAAAGCGATGGCGCGCACGTTTGCAAGATGTACTTTTAGATACCCACTTTTCACTGGGCAAGGCAAAGATCATCATCGCCGATGAACCCGATAGTGCTTATGCCCTCTCTAAAGCGCTTAGGGAAGCTGGAGGGACGTGTGAGGCGTATATTTCCCAGCGTAGTGAGGTGCAAGAAGCCTTTACATGTAAAGTTGTTATTGGCGATTTGGAAGAGGTCGAAAAAGCCCTTTCTGCGGCAGATATGCTCATTACCAACTATCATGGGGAGCGTTTAGCGCATAAGCATCATAAAGCCCTGCTTATTCGAGGCTTCCCCAATTACGAGCAAGTAGGTGTTGCCCTTCGCCACAACATTTTGTATGAAGGCAGTTGCGCCTTTTTATGCGAAACAGCCAATCTTTTAGGACATCATTAAAAAAGTGGTGATAGTATTACCTCACTAAAAACAGAAGGATAGTGTATGAACCCTATTGAGGCAATACTAAGAAAGCAAAAAGTGCTTATCATTGATGGTGCGTTTGGTACGGAGTTGGAGCGTAAAGGTTACGACATTAACGACTCGCTTTGGTCAGCGAAGTTTTTGATGGAAAAACCTGAAGCCATTGGCGAAGTGCATAAAGACTATCTTGAAGCAGGTTCAGACTGCGTGACAACGGCGAGTTACCAAGCGAGTTATGAAGGTTTTATGAAGCGAGGTATGAGTGAAGAGGAAGCCAAAGCGCTCATTCAATCTTCGGTTAAAATCGCTCAAAAGGTGCGCGATACGTTTTGGAGCGAAACCAAAAACCATGACAAAAGAGAAAAACCTTTAGTGGCAGCTTCGGTTGGACCTTATGGTGCTTACTTAGCCGATGGCTCAGAATTTAAAGGCAATTATGGACTGAGTCAAGAAGAACTGATGAACTTTCATCGCAAACGACTCTCTACACTCATTGAAGCAAAACCCGATCTTTTGGCGTTTGAGACGATGCCTTGTTTGATTGAGGTACAAGCGTTGTGTAAACTACTAGAAGCGTTCCCCGATATGTATGCGTGGGTGAGTTTTAGTGCCAAAGATGGAACGCATATCAATAGCGGTGAGTGTATACGTGAATGTGCGCAGTTTCTGGATAGCCAAAAGCAAATCATTGCTATTGGCATCAACTGTACCGCACCTAAATACATCGAATCGCTCATAAGTGAAATCAAGACGGTCACAACAAAACCCATCATTGTTTACCCCAATGGTGGGTCAATCTACAATGCGCTGACTAAAACATGGGATGGGCTTTCTCAAAGCGCATCGTATGGGAAGATGGCGCATACATGGTATGAAAAAGGAGCACGCATCATCGGAGGATGTTGTCAAACAACGCCCGAAGATATAGCGCAAGTTGCACAGTGGGTTAGACCATAAAATTAACTCGGACTCTCTGTCCTTTTCTCTTTTGAATCAAGCGAAAAACGAACATTTTCATCAATGCTTTTGATATGTAAATCGTGTTGTGGAAAAGGAATTTTTATACCATGTTCGTTAAGGGTGTTATAGATAAGAATAAGAAAGCGTGAAATCGTTTTGCTTGGTGCGAGGATTTCTTCACCATGTATCCATACTTGAAGCATAAAATCAACACTGCTACTGCCCATTCCTGTCATAAGGACATTGGTGTATTTTTCAGGGGTATTCATGACATCGCCATACGCACGTTTTTCAACAGCATTAATAAGAACCTCTATGACGTGTTCAGGTTTTGTTCCATAAGCAACACCAAAGGGAATATCAAAGCGTTTTATTTTATCGTGCATCGTCCAGTTAATAACGTTGTTTTCAATGAAATTGCGATTGGGCACAATGACGTCGATATTGCCGTTAGTATTGAGTGTGGTGGAGCGCATACGAATATCGAAAACATGACCACGTAAAGTATCGGACAGCTCAACAAAATCACCAATTTTAATGCTTCGCTCGAACATCAAGATAATGCCAGAAACAAGGTTCGAGACGATATTTTGTAAACCAAAACCAATACCTACTGAAAGCGCACCTGCAACAAGAGCAATCGAAGAGAGGTCTATACCTAAAACATTTAAAGCGATAAAAAAGGCAGTGATAATGATAATGTAATAACCAAGATTGGCCAAAATGGTTCGCGTTGCTTGGTTGATCGATTTGCTATTGTTGGCAATTTTTTTAATACTTGCTTTGTAAAATCCACCCCCAAAAACACCAATAAGAAAAATCAAGAGGGCTAGAATAAGTTTAAAGGTCGCAATAGGTGTGCCATTTACGGTAAAAAGAGGTTCACTAAACATGAGCCAAACTGTTTTAAAAATAGTTTTAAATTCTTGCGTTGTTGTGCCTGTAATTGTATTGATAGTGCCAAAATAGTTCTTTTCCATACCATGCAAAAGAGTTGCCATCGCTTCTTTGATTACATTGGCATTTTCTAAGGTTAAAGCGCAATCAAGCATATTTTTTTCTAACGCAAAAGCCTTTTCATCTTTGACTTTTAAGGCGCTTGAAAATTCTAAAAACAGAGAACTTATCGTTGCTCTAAGTGCCTTGTTGTAAGCATCTTCTTTGCTACTGATCGCTGCGGTTGAAACACCTCTATCACGTGTATCACCTAAGAGTTCAAAACGCTCTTTTCGCACCAAAAAATTATCGATGGTAGCCCGTAGTTTTGAAGCTTCCTCTTGGATTGCTGCTGTTTTTTTCGCTTGATTTTCTGGATCAAACAGGATGTTTTTTAGAGATTCACTTAATATCTTTTCGAGAGAGAGCATTTCATTAGCGATCATTTCATTTTGATCTTTAAACTCTTGCAATGATTTTGTGTACAGAGCACTTTGAAGTTGGAGTGTGCGCTCTGAAGTTGTATTGCTATCTAAACTTTTGATCTCTTTGGTTAAGGATTTTATTTTAGTATCAATAGATTTTATTTTTTTAGCAAGAGAATCTTTTTTGATAGCATCATCAATATAACGATTAAAAAGAGTGCTGTACTCATCAAGATTTTCAGGTGAGTTCAATACGCTTTTAGTAACGTTTGAGGGAAGCGTGTCAATCAGCTTTTCAAGTAATACTTTTTGTAAAGCAATTTCATCATTCGATACTTTTGACTCTTTGAGTGTTTTTAAAAGATTGACATAGACTGATTTATCCGCATTGATTAAAGAGGTGTTCTGGTCATCTGCAAGAGCAGTGTTTAACAACATCACTACTAAAAATAGAAACGATTTTAAGATACGCATAGCCATCTAAATTCTCCAAAGATAAATAAAAATTATATATTTTTTACATAAACAATTATACCTTCAATGTGTTTAAAGCATATTCCAAAAGGTATTAAAGTCTTACTTCATTTCCTCATTCAGTAATTATGTATCAATATTCACCTACGGAACACTTCTTGTAAATGTATGTGTAACGTTTAGCATAGGAGGATAAAAAGATGGTCAAGGTAGCGTTTTTTACAAACGATCTTAAAAACATTGATGCCCATTTTGGCTCAGGAGAGCAATTTGCCGTGTACGACGTAGGGGCAACAGGATTTAATCTTCTTGATGTCGTTCAAACAGGTGAAGAGCGAACAGAAGGCAGAGTCGAGATGTTGCAACATGAAAACGTTGACATTATGTACTGTGTCGAAATTGGACCTGCTGCGGCTGCTAAAGTGGTCAATGGCAAGATCTTTCCTATCAAATACAAAGAAGTTGTGAGTATTGAGACAGAGCTGAATAAACTTCAAACCATGATGGCAACCAATCCTCCACCGTTTATCAAAAAAATCTTAGAAGCGAGAGGATAGAGCGATGAATGAACTTGAAAAGTTGTTCATCGAAACGCTGATTTCTCAGATTCGGGCACTTGACCAATTTGGAACATGGGCAAAGAAGAGTGATGAAGAGGTGCTTGGCGAAAAGTACATCAAAACCAAAGAGCAACTCAAAAACATTCCGATTATTGCAGACATTGATGAGATGCAGATCCAAGATATTCGCCTTATTTTCCAATCCATTGCACTCGCTTTTGAGCTCAAAACGGGGGTAATGTGTTCTGTGGTGATGGAGATGAGTCACGAAGGGTTTGGGCGTGCTGTGGTGTTAGCAGAAAAAATTGCCATCACCAATAAATTTTTCAAAGATGCCCATCGTTACAGTTTTAGAACATACGAAGATCTCATCAAAGAGGGTGGCAAGATGTTAAAAGATGCCATCGAAATTTATGAGACGTATAAAAAATAATTAGGATAGAACATGGCAAAGGTTGGTATATTTTACGCAAGTGCGGGCGGCAATACAACACTAATAGCGGAAGCTTTAAAAGAGGCTTTTGAGGTCGAGGACGATGATTGTGTCTTGATGGAAGATGACTTTGACAGTGTCGAACAGTTTGAAAACTACGACGTGCTTTTCCTTGGAACTTCCACGTGGGGACAAGGCGATGTACATTTTAGTTGGGTTGACGCACTTTTTGAGATTACGTCTGAAAATATCAGCTTTGCAGGCAAAACCGTTGCGTTCTTTGGCGCTGGAGACAGCAAAACACATAGTGAGCATTTCTGTTCAGCCCTTGGTAAATTTTATCAAATCTTTACCAAAGCAGGAGCAAAAGTCATCGGTTTTGTGGATAAAGAAGACTATAACTACACGGCATCTTTAGCTGAAATTGGCGATAAGCTTTGTGGATTAGCTATTGATAACATTAACGAAAAAAGCAAAACGAGTGAGCGCATTGAGAACTGGATAGAGCAGTTACAAAGCGAGCTTTCATAAAGTCAGGTTAAAAAGGATATGGGCATGAAAACGCTAAATGATTTTTATCAACTCAAAGATGCGGAAGATTATTTCCATTTTTTTGGTATCGAGTATGACAAACATATTGTCGCAGTCAAGCGTTTTCATATTATGAGAGAGTATGGAGCATTGGTTAAAAAAGGGTTTGAAAATTTTAATGGCGATGAAAAGTACCTCATGGACTTTTTGAAGTTTGCTCTGATGCGCGTCTATATGGACTACAAACATGGGCACGCTCCAAGTGCGGCTGAGGTTTGGGGCATGATCGAAGACGGAAAAGCCAAAGGGTGTTTGGCATGTGCGATCTCATCTGAAGGAGGAAACTGTGCTTGCTAGTGAAGAAGTTGTTTTGCACAACACGGTGATGGCAAAACTTTCAGGTAAAGATGAAGAGAGTGCCAAGTTTTTTCTCGGGCAAAAAGTGAAACTTTTGGAAGATGTCAAGAACGATGGGACTTATCCGTATCTTGGGATTGGAGAGGTGATGATTAAAAAAGGCTCCATTGGGTACATCCGCACCATTGGAGAATTTTTACAAGTCATTCGTGTCTATGAAGTTCATTTTTTAGATGCCGAAGCGGTCATCGAAGTGATCGGGTGTAGGGAACATGAGCTTGAAGCGATGGAACCTTACCGTGACCTTGAAGCCGAAGAGACAGAATGGATGATGAATCATTATAAAACTAAGTCGTAAATTCTGCCTTGTAAAAGGCAAGCTTTAGCGCCCTAGTGGCTAACGTAGGCTAGTAAGCTTTGCTTAATAGCCGTTATAAAAATAAAAAATAAGTAGTAAAAAATCTTAGTAAGGAGGGGAAAAAGTCATGGCAAAAGTAATCTTTATGCATTTTGATAAAGAAAAAGATGGTATCTATGATGCCAAAATAGGCGAGCCTGTTGTGCGTCTAGCAAAAGAGAAGGGGATTCCTATCACTTTTGATCCTAAAGATCATTCGACATGTTTGGTCAGCGTTGAGAATATCAGCGATGAAGAGCCAACAAGCTACATGGAAGACGAAGAGCTTGATGAGCTTGTAAAACTCGGTGCCATTACGCAACAAGATGCAGATATCTGCCAACAGTTTACCGTTAGTCCTAAAGTTCGCATCGCTTCGATGATGATGATTAAGGGCGATGTTTTGATTAAACCATTTAAGAAGTAAAGGATAAAAGATGACAACAAGAGTAGAAATTATCAACGATTTTTTAGCAATTAACGTAAAACCAGGCGCAACCATTCAAGATGTCGTCGAAGCAAGCGGTAGTGCACTTCCTTTCGGCTGTCGTGATGGTCAATGTGGTACGTGTGTGGTTGAAATCGTACAAGGTATGGAGTTTTTATCACCTAAAAATGAGAAAGAGTTTAAAGTTCTCAAAGAAGTATGTGCGGGCACATGTTCAGAAAATTCACGTCTTGCATGTCAGATGAAAATCGACAAACCAAACGGCGTTGTACGTATTAAATACTAAGATATATCCTGCAAAAAACACTTTTCAACGCCACAGCAAAAAAGCTTTGGTGTGGCGTTGAGATTCTCCACAATTTCTCAAAAAATCTCTTTTGTTTGCATAAATTTTAATCATAAATTATGATAAAAAGTATCCACTCTTTAGGCATAATTGACGCATGAGAAGTATCAACCTAGAATTCAAACAGAAGCAGAGCTTAAACCTCTCTTTGAAACTTTGGCTCCCACTGTTACAGCTTCCTCTTCAAGAGTTAAGTACGCACTTAGAGACATTGTCGTACGAAAACCCTTTTTTAGAGGTCAAGCGTCCTTTCGAGCAAAACCTAGGCTCTAGCCATGGCATTGTCGAAGAGTTGGTACTTGGCAGTGAGTCTTTGCATGAAAAAATCATCGAGCAGATTGTACCGCCACTTTTTCCAACACCTATTTCACAAAAGGTCGCTCACGAGATACTGTGTGACATCAACGAAGAGGGCTATTTTGATGGTGACATCGAAGCGATCGCGCAGACGTGTGGGGTTTATACGGAGTATGTTGAGCGCATTCGTCAACGTTTCTCCAAGCTAGAGCCGTATGGCGTCGCGGCACTCGATAGTAAAGAGTCGTTTGTGTTTCAACTCGATGCTTTAAGTGATGACATTGATGATGAGCTTTATAACCTTGTAAACAAGATGATAGAGCAGATGGCAAAGGTCGATAAATTCTCGAAACATGGACGTTTTGAAGAGGCTAAAGCGATCATTAAAAAGTTTGCAAACCCTCCTGCTGTGGAGTATCAAGCAGCACCAAAGCAGATCATCCCTGATTTTTACGTGGAAGTGGGTGATGACATCAAGCTACGCATCAATAATGACTATTACCCTGACATTCTCATTACCGATCCGTTTTCAAGCAAGAGTGAGAACATCAAGGAAAAACTCAAAGAGGCACGCGACATCGTCAATCTCTTAGAGCTTCGCAAAACAACGCTTTACAAGATCGTGCTTTTGGTGGTGGAAAGACAGCTTTCCTTTTTTGTTGGTGGTGAGTTAAAACCGCTTAATATGAGCACACTCGCAGATGAGCTCTCTTTTGCGGAATCTACCATATCACGGGCTATTTCAAACAAATACATTGAGTCAAAGCAGGGCATTTTCCCGCTTAAATCATTTTTTACCAATGCGGTCGCGACCAAAGAGCTTTCCAGCTCAGAGATAAAGAATTTTATCAATCAACAGATAGAATACGAAGATAAAAGTGAGCCACTCACCGATGATGAGCTTTTGGAGCGCATTGAAAAGCGTTTTAACATCAAGATGGTCAGACGTACCATCACAAAATACCGCAAATTGATGAACGTAGCCTCATCCAAAGAGCGTAAGAAAATTTATAAGGTACAAGCATGAGCACCACAATAGAGAGTATAGAAAACAGATACACTCAACTTGAAATGATAAAACTAGAACGTGAAGTGACTATGTTTTTACAAGGCTATGCCAAAAATCGTTACTCTAAGTACGTCATAGCCCCACATATCGCAGCCATGTCTTTACAGATGAACCATCTTTACGAAGCGATGGGTTTTAAAAACCGTGTACAGATGGGAAAGTACATGAAGTGCCATTTTCCAGAGCTTGTTGTACTCAAACCTGTCGATAAACTTTGGAAAAAATTTATCTTCGATTCCATCAGCAGAGTCGCTCCTTTTTGCTTTACATGTAAAGATAATTCTAACTGCTTTGCGTGCCAGTTGGCAGGGTAAGGAAAAGCGATGATTCGAGTCGCAAATGAAAGTGATTTGGAAGAAATATTAGCAATTTACAATGATGCAATTTTAAATACCACTGCGGTTTATACTTACAAAGAAAAAGATATACATGAACGCAGAGAATGGTTTTTAAGCAAGAGCGAAAAGGGGTATCCGGTTTGGGTGTACGAAAAAGATCATCGCGTGGCTGGCTTTGCAACGTACGGTTCTTTTCGAGAATGGCCTGCTTACAAATATACGGTTGAACATTCTATTTACGTTCATAAAGATTTTCGCAATTATGGCATTGGAACTATTCTACTTAAAACAGTGGTAGAAGATGCTCAAGAAAAAGGGTATGCCACCCTAGTTGCAGGCATTGATGCCTCTAACGCCAACAGCATTCATCTGCATGAAAAATTAGGCTTTGTCTCCGCTGGGCTTATCCATAAAGCAGGGTATAAATTTGGGCAATGGCTTGATTTGGCATTTTATCAATTGATACTTGCTGGACCAGACAATCCTAGTGAAGGAGATCGTTAGTCTTCTGGTCCTATCGTCATAAAAGGGTTGTGTACGATTTCCCATAAATGACCATCGGGGTCTTTAAAGTAGACTTTGCCATATCACTGACACCTAAGGTAATCATACTCATGTAGGGTTTCATTGTTTTCCTTTTTACATATAACCCCCGCCAACGGCTTTGATTATCAGTTGGCGGGGTAATTCATCACTTTGTGCCTTACATGTAAAGCACAAAGTTAATGTCTCATTATTGATTTCTAATGTCAAACGTTTCGCTTTTGGATGCACCAAAAAGTTTGAAATATTCCTCATCGCTTAACACTTTTTGATACTCTTTAAGTTCTTCATTAAAAAGTTGATTTAACGCATCAAGATCAAGTTCCGCAGATGTTGATTTTAATGCTCCCTTATCGCTTCCCGCCCTTTTGATCCTATACTGTTTGTCAATTTTAAAAAGGATTGCTTTTCGTTCTTCCGAAATATCGCCAAGCTTCTCTTTGATGTTAAGCTCAAAAAGTTTTTTGAGGTAATCACTTTCGAATGATGTAGGCATATCTTTTTCGTTTGTTTTTTGAATATAGTCATGGTAAAGCTCTATTCTAGGATCGGTTGGTTTCAGCGAGCTTTTTAGATTGGTCGTCTTTTCACCGCTCCAAGGCATATCCTCTTGTACTTTTGTCAAACATTGTGACCAAGCGTATTTCTTTTTTCCCTCTTCACATCTTGATGGGCTTAGACTATACCAACAAGCACTATTTGTATCGAGTCCGTATGTTCCGTATACTTTTTCGATGAGTGTATAAAAAGGAACGTTGTGTACCGTTTTTCCCGTGTAGTACAGCCCTCGATTGGTTGCATTCCAGCAGACGCCAACGATGGCATAATAGTGTTCATGCGGCCAAATACAAGGCGCCTCAGTCATAATGTAGTTGAGCGTTGATATATCGATACATGTTCCATTTTGATCGCATTTCGTGGACGTATCCGCCAATACATCTCCACCGCTATCGCCTCCTAATGCTTTCCACGCGTATCGTGTTCCATTATCATCGAATGCTTCAGGGTAAGTGTGGTGAGCAATTTTTTGCATCAATTTACCACCTAATGGATAAAAACGTGCATCCATCTGATTGCCCATTTGATGCTGGATAGGGGCAGGGGCAATTTCTTTATTGCTAGGACTTTTGAGCGAACAAGCACTCAACATAAAACCAACCAAAACAATCAAGACTATACTAAAGACTCTCATAAATACCTCCTTTTTTATTTGTCAATTCATTTAACACTAATATGCAGAGTGTTGTCAATAAAAGTTAAAGACAGAATTGTTCTATATGCAAGAACGTTGCCTTATGAAACTTACATAATCTTAATCTAAATGGATATAAATTAAACTTTTACATGTAAAGGTAAAAAGGTATAATTCTTACGCAATAACCACAAAGGAAGTGAATGTTTCATAAATTATTTTTAGTACTGGGTTTGGTTTACTCTTTACACGCCGAAGATGCAGTCATAGCCAAACTTTTTGAGAATGAAAATATAACGGGTACGATGATTATTGAATCATTAGATGGCACTGAGCGGTATGTTTACAATGATGAGCGAGCGAAAACGCCTCTGCTTCCTGCTTCGACTTTTAAAATCCCCAATACACTTATTGCGCTAGATGAAGGTGTTGTGAGTGCTGACTCTATCATTCCTTGGGATGGCGTTGAGCGAAGTGTGAGAGCGTGGAATCAAGACCAAACACTCAAATCTGCCTTTAAAAGTTCTTGCGTCTGGTGTTATCAGCTTTTTGCACGCGACATAGGACTGGAGCAGTACAATGAATATCTCAAAAATCTTCACTATGGCAATGAAAAAACAGGACCAGAAGTGGATCGTTTTTGGCTTGATGGAGAGCTTCGCATTACCGCGTATGAGCAAATTGCCTTTTTGAAAAAACTTTACAACAATGACTTACCTTTTATACAAGAACATATCGATCTGCTCAAAACTATTATGATAGACATGCAGGGAGAAAATTATATTATCCGAGCTAAAACGGGCTGGGCAACGCCAGAAGATGGAGAGCATCATGGTTGGTATGTGGGTTATGTTGAGAGCTCAAAAGGGGTTTACTTCTTCGCAACCAACCTTCCCATACCTTCAAGCGATGAGCTTCCACTGCGTAAACTTATGACCGTAGAAGCACTTAAAAACAAAGGAATTATCGAGTAAAAATCTTTACATGTAAAGAGTAGAAAAGACTACTCTTTACGATTTAAAAAAGTTTCGATCTCTTCGATGGCTTTTTTGTTGGAGAGGTTAAACTTGATCTCGATGCGCCTCGAAGCCTCTTTATCTTCCACACCATTTTTCAAGATAAGATCACTGTATGACCTGCCGTTTGCGCTAAGGTATTTTTGAAGCATGGTTGTTCGTTTTTCATCGAGCGAATAGATAAATGCCATAACCGAGTAAGCTCTTTTTTGCGAAAGATCAAGGTTGTGCATGTACGACCCATCGGAATCAGTATGTCCTTCGATGACGATATGGTCGATGTTTTCACGTATAGAATTGTCATTGAGCAAAACATCAAGATAAGGCTGAAGTGTCTCTTTGAGCTGTTTTTTGGCTTCAGGTTTCAGTTCATACGAACCGACATCAAAGAGCACCGAAGAGGGCAGGCGAATCGCTCCGCTGTTAGGATCAATATTGATTTTCTTGCCCAGCTTGTTTTTCAGCTCTTGTATGACTTTGATGCGAATACCAGTCAAGTTTTTAATGCGCGCTTTGGTGATGTTCAGGTCTTCAACCAACTGCTGATGAGAGGCAGTACTTTCAAGCAATTTAGCACTTAAAAGCGCAAGTTCACCCTCTTTGAGTTTGAGTGTTTGTGTCGTCGTTCCAAGCTCCATTTGGCTTGCCACAAATTCACCTTTGACTTCATCGCGAGCAAGCTCAGTATCGAGCAGAAGTTTTTTCAGATTTTCGATTTCTCTATCGCTTAATTGCAATTTGGCATTTGTCTCATCCAGATTGGCTTCTTTTTGAGCGAGCAACTCTTGTGCGATTTGCAAAGAGGCGCTTGTTTGGTTCATATCAGAGCGCAATCTCAAAAAGTCACGTTTTTTCTGTGTGAGTTCTGCTTCGCTTTGTTCTAAACTTTGCTTTTGATGTTTGAGATCTGTTTGCACGTAAACGTACTTCACGACAATCGCCCCAATCAGCAAGATAAAGACAAACAACAGCCCCGCCATCAAGTCGGCATACGAGACCCAGAAGTTTTGGTCAGAACTTCGTGAACGGTTGTAACGCATTATTTTAACGCATCCATTTTCAAGATGATCTCTTCAGTTTCAGCATCAATCATCTTCAAGCTCTCTTTGAGCGACTCAACCTCTTCGTTTTGCGCAGGAAAACTTCGCGCAGTGCTGGTTTCTTTAAGGGCGCGAAGCACTTCTTGGTTGGTGGTTATCATCTCCTCATTGCTCTCAAGCATCTTTACATGTAAAGCGGTTGTCTTTTCGTTGAACGAATTGAGTTTAGTAAGCATCTCTTCATGCAGATGCACCAAATCGCGCTGTTTTTCTTGTGAACGTGAAAGTGCGTCCATACCCTCTTTGATGTGTTCCGCACCTCTTTTGACCGCCGCAGCTTCAAGGGTGAGCATCTCATCAAACAGTTCAAATTTCGCTTCGATATTTTTACCCAAACGCTCAAAAAAGTCGCTCGAACTTAGATGCTCAAACATCTTCCCGATACGCTCAAAATGTTGGAGATTTTCTTGTACGTAGGCATGTTCTATCTCTTCTTTTGTCCAAAAAAGTGAAGCGGTTGACTCTTCGATAAGAGCAACCTCTCTATCAAAGCGACTCAGTCCTCTTTTTTCAAAGAAAATCCACCAAAGAGAGAGCAAGATGCCGTAAATGGAGACGTAAAACGCTGTGCCCACACCGCTTAACAGAAGGGAAATTTCATTTTCCAAAGCACCCGCGTTTTGCGATGAAAAATCAGGTAAGGTGATGGCAATCGAGATAAATGTACCCAAAATTCCCATAGTTGGGAAAATGCTCGCCGCTACTGAGGCGTAGTTGTCATTGCGAATGCGTTTGGCGTAAGTGTCGATGAAGTTTTGAAATGAGGCATTGGACTTGAGTGTCTCACCAATGGGCATCAAATTTTTGGTAACATACTCATGGAGTTCTGTTTGAAACTCTTTGGAGTAACGTCTAAACGTGCAGGCGCCGAACTCGCCATTGTGTTTTGCAAAAATGAGCGCAACAATATAAATAAATCCAATAAGCACGATACTGTGAATACCCACTTTAAAATGCAAAATGCCTAAAAATCCCAGTAAAAAATAGAGATACGCCAATGTTGGCAACAAAATGAGTTTGAGGTAAACCATAGCACAATTACGTTTTGGCGCCTCAAGCGCGGCTAGATTTTGAAGCGTTTCACTCATATTTTCTTGCATTGTAAAGCCTTTATAGAAGAACGGTATTTTCGAGTCACATTATAACGCGCTTTGGTATACAGATGTTTAACAAGAGGTTGACATTAACGTGGAATTAATCTAAAAAGACTACAATTTTTCATATCAATAAAAGATCATGTCGACTCTTTAATCTCCTGTTTAAACATACTAAGGTGGTCAAAATGTCCTCCAAAACGCTCAAACTGAATTGCCACAGTGTTAAGTCTTTGCTGAAAAATACACTTTCAAAAACCACGCAGAATATGATGACCTATTTGAGTGATTTTTTACAGACCAAAGAGCCTGAGAGTTTACACCAATACCGAGTCAACATCCGTATGGCGCGCTCTGTTTGTCTTGAATTGAGTGACTTTATGGAAGAAAAACGTAAAAATAAGCTCGATAAAATTCTTAAAACCTTACAGCAAGAGACAAACGATATGCGCGATATTGATGTTTTTATAGAGTGTATTGGAGCGTATAAAAACAGCGTTGATCCGCAATGTTTGAGCGAATTTGAGGGCATTGAAGCCAAACTAAAAGCAGAAAAAGAGGAAGCATACAAGGCGTTTGAAGCCAAGTACACAGAAGCGTTTCAAACACACATAATGACACAACTTCAAAGCCTCCAAAACGATGATTTACTCTGCTTGCCAAAGTCGGAGGAAAAGCTTTTCAAATACATCAAAGAGATATTTTTTCATCGTCTCAAAAAGATCGCCAAAGCTTCTAAAAAACTTACTCTTAGCGCACCCAATGAGCGCTTTCATAAACTAAGACTGCACTATAAAAAACTTCGCTACAATGCCGACGCTGTAAAGCTAAATCAGTTTTCAAAAAGCTTCAAACCTCTTCAAACTGCCTTTGGAAACGTGCAAGACAAAAACAGTCAAATCGAGCGCATCAAGCACTACAACGTGGCGCACAGTGTTTGCTTAGAGCAGATCATCGCTCTTTTAGAGCAAGAGCTCATCTTGGACAAGCAGGCGTGCATCGAAAAATCGAGCAAAGAGAACATCGTAAGAATGAAAAATTCCCTTGAAAAAATCTTTACATGTAAAGATTCCTAGCCGTGCCAAATTTAGAATACATCGCCCATTACCCAGAACACCTCAAAGAGCAAATCCGCCATCTCATCACGACAGAGAAGCTGGGCGCGTACCTGCTTTCAAAGTACCCAACCACCCATAGCATCTCCAGCGACAAAGCACTTTACACCTACGTCATGGAACTAAGAGCTGAGTTTTTACGCAAAAGTGAGCCCATCACCAAAGTGCTTTACGATGGCAAAATCAACGACATCAACGACGCCTTAGGCTTGCACCGTGTCACCATCAAAAACTACGGCGGACGCCTACGAAGTAAAAGCGAAATCCGCGTGGCAACCCTTTTTAAAAGTACGCCAGAACCCTTTTTAAAGATGATCTGTGTGCATGAACTTGCTCACTTAAAAGAAAAAGCGCATAACAAAGCCTTTTACGCGTTGTGTGAAAAAATGGAGCCAAGCTACCATCAGTTGGAGTTTGATGTCAGGCTTTATTTGACGCATTTGGACTTGTTTGGGAAGTTGTACTAGGAATTATTTTATGATAATATTTTATACTTAATAAAATAAGGCTTCATCATGGAAATAAAAAAAATCACTTTGTTTTTAATAGGATTAGTGTCATTTTTATCTGGTGCAATTAGTCTTTATACTTTTTCAGATCAAAAATTTACTGATATTTTTGGTTCTACAGATGATAATATTCAAATTACAAAAATGCAATTAATTCCTTCCTCTGATTTTTTTAAGCAAAAAAGTGATTTTTATGCAGATACTAATATTGCAATTACAGCAAGAAACTTTGGTAATAAAAAAATACAAATTACTTCTTATACTTTGGATATTATTGGTGATAAATCATTAATAGGTGGGAACATTGCTTTAGGCAAAAATATATTAGATGAAGATGCAAAGAAATCAAATTCTATTTTCATTGAAGCTGGTGAAGAAGTTACTTTTTATTTGTCAAAAAGTTTATCATTAAAAAAAGTAATGCCTTTTTTTGAGACTTCTAGTTTTCAAGAATCAATATATAGTCATTATAATAAAGATTTTTATCTATTACATAATGTTGATATAACTCCAAAATTTAATCAATATTTATTAACAACTTATCACAATGCAACATTAAATCTAAGATTATTTACAGGTTATAATAAATTGATTAAAGATCATAATGTTGTTATTGCAGATGGAATTACAATGTTTGAAAATACTGGCAAGTTTCAACATGATGTTTTTTTGGCAAAAGCTTATGCTATTCAAAAGGGTGACTATGATGATAGTAATCGATTCAAGTAAAAATATTCAATAGTTGGCGAATAAATTTTTGTAGGAAAGACATAATTTGATGTCTCCCTCTTTATCTTCAAATATAATACTATATACTTTTTATCTAAAATTAATAGGCTATACAATGAAACTCTCCCAATTCCCCATCTACATCATAGATGCCTTCACCAAAGAACTTTTCAAAGGCAATCAAGCCGCTGTTGTGCCACTTGATAGCTGGCTACCTGAAAGTGTCATGCAAAGCATCGCTTCTGAGAACAACCTCTCTGAGACAGCCTTTTTTGTGCGAAATGATGCCGGTGTGTATGAGATACGTTGGTTTTCACCGCTTAAAGAGATTGACTTTTGCGGTCATGCGACGTTGGCGAGTGCGTATGTCATCTGTAACCATCTTGGTGAAAAAGGCACTCTCAAATTTTGGGCAAAAGCGGTCAATACCATTGAGGTCAATGAGCGTGAAAATGGACTTATCGAGATGAGTTTTCCTAACCGTGCGCCTGAGCTTTTAAGCGAAATCCCCAAAGCATTAAAAACGGGGCTTTCCATAACACCGCTTGAATTTCACAAAAACCAGCAAGCTTACTTTGCGGTGTATGCAAGCGAGGATAATGTCAAAAATGTTGTCCCTGACCTTGAGAAGCTCAAAACCCTTGCACCGTTTGATGTGGTTGTAACAGCTCCGAGCGTAGCGTTTGATTTTGCTTCGCGCTATTTTTGGCCAGCTAATGGTGGTGTCGAAGACCCCGTAACAGGCTCCATCCATGCAGGACTTGCACCATTTTGGGCAAAGCGTTTAGGCAAAGACAACCTCGTGGCACTTCAAGCTTCCAAACGCACGGGTGTGCTTTACTGTCGTGTGCGCGAAGAGCGCGTTTTTATCTCGGGTGCATGCAAAGAGTATTTGGAAGGCAGCATTAGCATTACCTATTAGGCTTTACATGTAAAGAGACATCATGTGATGTCTCCTATTGGTCAAAGCTTCTTTTGAACTGAAAATTACCGCCAAATGTATTGACGATAAGACCTGAGATAATCAATACACAAGCGATGATCTTCAAGCTTCCTATTGGCTCGTTGAACACAAAGTAAGAGCCAAGTAAGCCAAATATAGGCACTAAAAGCGATAGCGGTGCTACGCTTGATGCTGGGTATTTGTGCAGGAGCGAATTCCAAACCCAGTAGCCCATGAGTGTTGTAGGGTACACTTGAAAAAGGATGGAAAAGATGGCTTTGCCATCGAGATTTTCAAAAAAGTTTACAAACACAACATCGCCTTGCGTGAGGTATGCCAACAAAAAGAGAGGAATTGGCGAGAAGATGCTCGCATAAATTAAAAAGGCAAAGACCTCTTTGGTTCCCGCTTTTTTGACAATGACATTGGCAACACTCCAAGAGATGGCACCCACAAGCACCAAAAAAAGTCCCAAGTAAGTCACCGTTCCATCGGTAATGCTGATGATAAAAGCAATCCCCGCAAGTGCAGTTACAAAGCCAAGTTTTTTATGCAGTTGGATTTTCTCATGCAAAACGATAGCGCCTAAAATGACCGTAAAAAAAGCACTCAGTTGCAACACCAAAGAGGCAACGCCCGCTGATATACCAAAGTAAATCCCCAACGAGACCATGCCCCACAGTCCAACGCCAAATATGAGCCCATAGCTTGCGATATACACCATCGAGACATTGGGTTTTTTGATAAAAAAGATGAGCGGTATGGCACAGAGCAAAAAGCGAAGCCCTGAGAGCATAAAGGGATTGAGTGAGAGGAGCCCTAGCTTGATGATGGAGAAATTAATCCCCCAGACAAAGGTAATGAAAACTGCCAGCAGGAAGTCTTTTTTTTGCATGAAATGCTCCCAATAATTTAATGTTGGTGAAATCATAGCCGTAAAAAGAAATTAATTCTTCACTATTGTTGCTCTAAAAATTATCTATTTGTGCTTATAAAATTGTCATATTGTGCTAAAATTCTTACATGTAACGTGCAAGGATGGGAAAATGCGACGAAAAGAGACCAATTTAACGCACAGCAAATTAGCCAATGATCTGCTCAACTATATCAATAACCACATCGAAACGCAGATCAACATTGATGATTTAGCGGTTGAGTTTGGGTTGAGCAAATTTCATTTTCACCGCATTTTTAAAGAGCAGACGGGAAGCAACATCTACGAAACGATTCGCTCTGTTAGGCTGCAAAAAGCATCCAATCTACTCATCACCAACAAATACTCAACCATCACCGAAATCGCCAATATGTGCGGTTACAGCTCTCAAACTTCATTTATTCGGGTGTTTAAAGAGCGCTTTTCCCAAACGCCAAAACTGTGGCGCAATGGCGGCTACAAAGCGTACTCGAATGACATATTAAGTGGCACATGCAATGCCTTACTCACCCATACCGACTTTTCGCATTTGGAAGCCAAGATAGTCAAAACAAATCCCAAAAGTGTTTACTACATCAGGCAAAAAGGTTACAACCGACAAGCGGTGCAGATATGGCAAAAGATGATGGCATGGGTCTACACCAATGAGATAGAACAGTACGAGCAAATCGCCATTTACCATGACAACCCCATCATTACGCCACTTAATGAGTGTTCTTACGTAGCGTGTATTGCGCCCTTGGATGGCAAAAAGTTGAAAAATACCAGCTTACCTCTATTTGAAATGTACGATGGACTTTGTGCAACATTTGAGGTAGAGGGGCAATACAACGATATGCTCAAACTCATCCAATGGGTGTACCACGAGTGGCTTCCTGAGAGTGGATATGAAGCGATCACGATTCCCTCGTATACGATCTTTGAGAAGAACCATTTTTTAAGCGATGATGGGTTTTTTAAATGTACGTATTACCTACCTGTGCGGTATGTTTAGGCTTTACATGTAAAGATTTGGCAAGGCGCTACATTTTGATTTTGGTCAACTCTTCTCGCTCTATGGTGGCGCTTAGTTTTTGGTAAACGCCTAAAGAGACGATTAAAATGGCGGAGACAAAAAGCAACCAAGCTGGGTAGATTAAAAGCGCCATGCTCTCTGTTCCTGCTTTGAAGATATAGACTAAACCTTCGATGCTGACGGCGATAGTGATGATGACGATGATCTTTGTCAGTGTACGTCTGGCTTCTCTTGGATCACGAAGTTCTTTGTTCATAAAGACCTCTTCTTCAATCATATACTGTGCCACATCAATAATCGCCGCGGAGATGACGATAGCGCCAACGGATTGAAGCATCCTTGGGATAAACTCGCCTTTGAGTGGAATACTCGCGATAACTTCATAAACCGCCCAGCCCATAATGAGCAAAGACATGATGATAAGAATCAAAGCAGCAAAAAGATGAATAGAATTGAGTAAAAAAGCAAATAATCTTTGCATGGAAGCTCCTTAGAAGGCGAGGGTTTGTTAGCAGGGTAGGAAGTAGTTTTCATTATAGGCTTATGATACTTAAACGAAGTCCGTGAATGAGGTTTACATGTAAAAGAGCAGAGGCACTAGAAATGCCTCTGTGGTAGCGTTATTTAGGGTTTTACTTTTTTCTCTTCCAAAAATTTCAACAACGCTTCTAAAACAACTTTTGGCTTTTCTTCTGGTACAAAATGCCCGCAATCTTGCACTCCAAAGCCTTGAACGTCTGAGGCGTATTTTTGCCAGTCTTCCAGTACGTTCCAGATGTTGCCAACCACGCCATTGGCGCCCCAAAGAACGAGGAGCGGTGTTTTGATGGTAAAAGGTCTGTCGATTTTGTCGTGCTCCAAATCAATACCAGCCGAAGCTCGGTAATCTTCGCTAATGCCATGCACCGTCGCAGGGTCAGAGTAATGGCGAATGTACTCTTGCAAAACATCTTCTGGAAAGTTTTTTTGCGCTTCAGGTGTGGCTTTTTTGAGGAGATTGTTTCGTATGAAATACTCAGGATCAGCCCCCAAAAAGCGCTCAGGAAAGTCATACGCTTGTATGTAAAAGAACCAGTGCCAGTATTTTGTTGCGAACTCACGGTTGGTCTGCTCATACATGTCAAGCGTTGGGAGTATGTCCATCATGGAGCAAGTGAGCACTTTTTCAGGGTGATCAAGCATCAAACGGTGGCACACACGCGCACCTCGATCGTGTCCTACGATGTGGAACTTTGAAAAGCCTAGCTTTTGCATGACGCTGACTTGGTCTTGCGCCATAACACGTTTTGAGTAGTTGGAGTGGTCAGGTAACCCTTTGGGTTTAGAGCTATCGCCATAGCCTCTAAGGTCGGTAGCAACAACGGTGTATTTTTTAGCAAGCTCGGGGGCAATGTCTCGCCAGATGAGATAACTCTCAGGATGCCCATGAAGCAGCAAAATGGCTTCTTCACCGCTTCCTCCAATAAGCGTGTTGATCTGTATATTATCACCTACATCAATTTTTTTTCGCTCGTAACCTTTGAAATAGTCCGTTATAGCCATTTTATCTCCTGCTTGCAATATGTGATATTTTATCACATCTGAAAAAAATAGGCTTTAAAATCTTTACATGTAAAGAAATATATGCGCGCTCTTTTCGTGAGGTAACGTTTTAGTTGAATGTTCTTTCAAAGCGTCTATTTTTAAAGCAATGGTTTGAACACATTGTTTTGCTGAGTGGGTATAATGCACGCTAACGAATTCACAGTAGGATTTTTATGGTAGCTTTGATCGCACTTGGTTTACTTTCAGCCCTTTTTTTTAGCTCAACATTTGTGCTGAATCGTCTTATGAGTTTAGAGGGCGGTCATTGGGTTTGGTCTGCATCGCTTCGTTACGTTTTTATGGTTCTGTTTTTACTTATTGTCATTCGACTTTTTCAAGGCAAAAAACCTCTTACGGCACTCTTAAAACTTTTTTACGCGCATTGGCTTTTTTGGACGGTGGCGGGGAGCATTGGGTTTGGTTGTTTTTACGCACTTTTGTGTTTTAGTGCAGATTACGCACCCGCTTGGGTCATAGCCGCTACGTGGCAGCTTACCATCATCGCTTCGTTGTTTGTCTTGATGCTTTTTGGCAGAGTCTTTCCAAAACGTATTTGGGTGTTTTCGACCATCATTGTCATAGGGGTAGGGCTTATTAACACGTCGCATACCATTGAGCATTTTCACTTTGTTGAGTTTGCAAAAGGTGCTTTTCCTGTCCTCATTGCGGCATTTTGTTATCCCTTTGGAAACCAACTTGTTTGGGAGTCCAAACACGGTCACAAACACTTTCCAAAGATCGACTCGCCTCTGGTTGAGAATGCCTTTAACAAAGTCTTGTTGCTATCCTTAGGCTCGCTTCCTTTTTGGTTCGTGCTTGTTCTGTTCATCAACCCACCAGCACCTAGCTTTGGACAAGTGCTCAACACCTCCTTGGTTGCACTTCTCTCCGGTCTTGTTGCCACCACACTTTTCTTACTAGCACGCCATCGTGCGCATAAGTCCAGTGAATTAGCTGCGGTTGATGCAACCCAAGCGAGTGAAGTCATCTTTGCTCTTTTGGGTGAGATGCTCTTTTTAGGAACAGCACTTCCGAATGCACAAGCATGGTTTGGCATGAGTTTAGTGTTTGTAGGACTTGGTTTTTTTATCTATTTTCAAGAAAAAAAGAGTCTTGTTGATGATTGATTCATAAAAATGAGTTACAATACCGAAAAAGATGATGACAAGGACTTATGGGAATGAAAACGCTTAAAAAAGCATGTTTGATGGTGACTCTATTTTTAGGTTTGTATGCGTATGCCGCAGAAACTCAAAAGTTGGCACTTCCTTTTAATATTACTCCTGAAATGTACGCCTCATTTATGGCACAAAATCTTGCGGGTAGTCTTCCGCATACGTTTAAACATAAAGACCTCTCTTTGGTTGTAACCAAAGTCTATGCCCTTCAAAACAAAGTCTTTTTCCAATCTACAACTAAACAATATAAACAAATTCTTGATGAGTTAAACACTTACCATACACTTCCAGATGATCTGAAAAAACAGTGTAAAGACTTCTCCAAAATTGCAATGGTCGATAAAGGCGTTGAGTACTATCTCAGTGTTGAAGAAAATGAGAAGAAGTTTGTCGTCAAATATGACAAAGACGCCTGTTCAGAGAGTTTTGACCCTGCACAAAAGATCTTTATAGGTGGCTATAACCGCTATGGTTATGATATGAATGGCATGAATAAAAAAGAGAATCTCGCTAAAAGATCTTCGAATTAACGTAAAGAATTTTAAAGGCATCATAAATATTTAGATGCCCTTGAATGCATTCTTTATTTCAAGGAATTTGTCAATATTTTGAAAGAAAATATCGACGAGTTTTGGGTCAAAATGTTTACCTCTTTCTTCTTTGAAAAATTCAAATATGGTTTCATTTTTCCAAGCTTTCTTGTACACTCTGTCATGACCTAGTGCATCAAAAACATCCGCGATAGCTGTTATTCTGCCATAAATATGTATTTCTTCACCTTTAAGTCCTCTTGGATAGCCCGTACCATCGTATTTTTCATGGTGTTCATGCGCTATGATAGCGGCAGCTTTCAAGATGGTTCTGTGAGAACTTTTAAGCATGTCATATCCAAGTTCCGCATGGGTTTGAATAATCTTAATTTCTTCAGGTGTGAGTTGTTCTGGTTTATTTAAAATGGCATCAGCAATGGCGACTTTTCCAATATCATGCATTGGGCTTGCAAGTTTTATGATATCAGCTTCTTTATCGGATAAACCACAGTATAGAGCAAAAAGTCGTGAGTACTCAGCAACTCTTTTGACATGTTCTCCCGTTTCTTCAGACCTTGCCTCACCAATAGCGCCCATTTTAAAGATAATTTCTTTTTGAGTGTCTTCAATCTCTTTGTATAAAAGTTCTACTTTGTTTTGTGCAGTAATATCTTGTGAAATGATAGTATGGTTTAAAAAATTTCCGTTTTCACGATACTCTTGGAAAAGATTTGTTTTTGTCCAATAGGTTTTGCCAGATTTGCTGGTGTTGATGATTTTTCCGTGCCAAGGTTGCTGATTTAAAAATGCTTTTTTAAAAGATTTGAGGGTTCTTTTATTGGTTTTATTGCTTAAAAGAGTGATGCTCTTACCGAGTAATTCTGTTTGCGAATACTCAGAAATTTTACATAAAGCCTCACTAGCATAGATAATTTTTCCTGTTTCATCAAGTTTGAGGGCAATCACATTGTGATCAAAAGAGTTTAACAATTTAGCGAGCTCTAACGTTTTTTGATGGACAAGATATTTGAGTCTTTGGTTATAAATAAATCCTAAAATAATAACCAAAACGAGTGCTCCAGCAATTTGATAAACAATGGAATAGTCTACTTCTGTATTGATCTTTGTTTTGAACCATTTATCTTTGATCGTTTGCTTTTGTTCATAGTTCATTGAAGCTAGAACTTTGTTGATGATCGTAATAAGCTCAGGTTGTGTTGAATGGGCAATAAACAAATGCGATGTTGACTCTTTTGCAATACCAACGATTTTCAGACTAGGAAAATCTTCTAAAAGAAAAGGAACCAATGCTTCATTTGCAATAAATGCAGTTGCTTTTCCTTTGGCAACTAAAAAGAGTGCTTCTTCTGCAGTTTCAGTTTCAATAATGGGAATATAGGGGTATAAGGCTTTTAGAATGGTTTGTGCATTTGAAAGCTTTATGACGGCAACGGAGCCTTTAATATTTTTAATACCATCCGTAAAGGCACTTTTTTCATTGGCAATAATAACAAGCCGCAATGTCATCATCTCATCAGAAAGGATAGAAGAAAATGCCTGTGAATCGAAGTTGTTCGCAGCCACGATAAGATCGATTTCATTGTTTTGAAATTTTTCATACAGTTCTTCTCTAGTTTTTACGGGCGATTTTAGCTGAAATCTAAGACCGCTTTTTTGTTCAATAACTTTTAAAAAATCAATATAGGTACCATTAATGACCTCTTTGTTATTAAAATACAAAGGTTTCGCAAGTAATCCAGCAAAACGAATAGAAGGATTGTTTTTAATAAATGCTTCCTCTTTTTGCGTAAAGAAAATTTTTTCTAAAAAATCGAGCTTTTTATAGGTTTCTTTTATATCTGCATAGTGACTGAGGTGCTCAAAGAGTTTTAGGTTTGGTATGATGGCATAGTTTTGTGCATATTGTTTGAGTTCATTATCATCAAAATAAATATGAACATAACCCACTTTATTGGGAATAAGGGAGAGGTTATAGAAACTATTGTACTGTGAGAATGTATTTGATTCACTTTTGGTATGTGATACGAGGAGCACATTCTCATTGTTAAACACATCGATTTTTTGAATATAAGGTAAGGTTGAAAAGGCTGTCGTAATGTCTTGAATTGCTTTAACATCTTCTGTAAAAATTGGTTTGGCAACCAAGGATGAAAAAAGTGTACTAATTGTTGCTTTAGCTTCTATATTGGTTTCAAGATAGTGATAAAAAATGTCTGCATATTGTCCAGAATTTTTTAGTTCCTGTAACTTTTTATTGAAAAAATCTCTCAAGTTCTTTTCTCTAAAAGCGACAGTATAACTATTTTTGTTCGGGAATAGAGCATGAAACTGATAAGTTTCAGATGCGTCGCTATTGAGTCTTTTAAGATACCAAAGGAACACATTTTTATCGATAACTAATACATCTGTTTTTTTTCTGAGAAAGGCTAATACTTGTTCGTCTTGTTTTGAGGTTTCTATGTAAGTTAAAGGTCTATTCTCAGGATTGAATTTCTTTTCGTATTCTTTACCTAAAGATTTGTATGCGCCCTCAAATGCAATGATTTTTTTATCTTTCAAGTCTTCAATGCTATTGATTTCAAAATGATCTTCTTCTCTCGTAATAACAATGTTTTCAAAATCAATCAAAACATCCGAATAGTAAAAGGCAGCATCTTCTTTTTGTTTTACACCTACGGCAATATCGAGTTTAATGTCTTCTGTCATAGCTTTTCCCATCTCTTCACGAGAAAGAAATTTTTCAGAAGAGAGAATCACATCGCCTTGATCCATGATTCTTTTGATGATGTCGTATTCAATTCCTTTAACAAGAGATTGGTCTATCGTGTAAGGTTCTCTATCTTTTATAAAAGCCACATTGACATTTTTTTTAATAGCTTGATGAAGCCATTTGTCAATAATATTGTTTTTCTCTTCGGGTGGAATACTGTTGAGTGATTTATTGATAATGGATTGTAGGACTATGTTATCTTTTGTCGATAAAATATGTAAATTTTTTGCTTCAATACTGTTTTGAAAAATAGGCTTAATGTTTGTAATGAGTAATTTTTGAAGAAAATTTTGAGCAACGATTTGGGCTTCAAAAAAAGCATCTACTTCGTTATTGGAGACTTTCATAATGGCATCTTCAAGGCTGGGTGTTTCAATTATTTTTATTTTTGGAAATTTCTTGCGAATGGGCTCAATGGTACCAAAGCCTTTTTGTATCGCTAGTGTTTTACCTTCCAAGTCTGCAAAGGACTTGATTGTTTGGTTGTCTTTATTAACATAAATTGTATTGTAGATTTGTGTATAAGGATCGCTAAAAAGACCGTATTTGGCTCTCTCCTCTGTGTAGTATGTTGCAGGAAGAATGTCGATTTTTCCCTCTTTGAAATCATGCAATAACGCATCCCATAATCCAGAAACGAGCTGTGTTTTGAGACCTGATATTTGAATGACCCTCGTGAGTAATTCTCCAGTAATCCCTTCAATGACATAGCCATCATGTGTCGAGATCATAGGAGCCCAATTTTCAATACCTATTTTGATGGCAGGTGTATTTTTAATGTAGTTAAGCTCTTCAGATGTAAAGATTGATTTGCCAATATTTTGATCAAACCACTTCTCTTTGAGTAGTCGCATCTGATTTTTAGAGATTGAATTGATCCCTTTTGTAATAATCTTTGCCAAAATAGGTTTACTTTTATGTGTTCCAATAGTATATTCACCCGATGCAGTGTAAAAAGGAGCAGAAATTTTGAGTCCCATTGGCTCGAGATCGTGGTTATTGACACCTTCTAGGATCGCACTATGCACCTTTCCTTTTTGAACAGTTTCTAAAATTTCTTTGACGGTTGGTGCATGTACCAATGTGACTTGCGGTGCTTCTTTGAGAATAATATCATTGATGATATTGTTTTTTTCCGTGGCAACTATTTTTTTATCCAAGTCAGATAGTGATTTGATAGTATAGTCAT
This sequence comes from Sulfurospirillum oryzae, assembly GCF_025770725.1. NCBI lineage: Bacteria > Pseudomonadati > Campylobacterota > Epsilonproteobacteria > Campylobacterales > Sulfurospirillaceae > Sulfurospirillum > Sulfurospirillum oryzae. Next base: position 149,073 of record NZ_JANZKZ010000002.1, read on the forward strand.
TTTGACGAGTAATGATATAGGTGGGGGCTTGATGATAGCTAGGCGAAAAATAAAAGATACTTTGTCTTTCTTTGGTATTGGAGAGTGAAAGTATGCCATCAACTTGACCTTTCACAGCTGCATCATAAGCGTTTTCCCAGCCTGAAAACAATTTTATCGTAAGATTGATATTGAGATTTTTATTGATTTGCGCAATTAAGTCAGCATCAAATCCTTGAATATTGCCTTTGTTATCATGAAAGGCAATATTCCCAGCATCAGTCGTTGCAATAACAATAGTTGGGTTTTGAGAGAGCCAATTTCTTTCTTCCTGTGTTAATCCAAAATCGTTTGAGGGTTGATTGCTAGATTGCGTGCTTGTTGTGGGCGAAGCATATAAAACACTAAAAAGCAGAACAATAAAATATAAAATTTTCAATCCAATGTCCCATCTTAGAAATCTAAACTAGAGCGTTTTAATGATTGATAAGCTTTAAAATAAATAAAGTTCAAGTCTTTTAAATGCTATGAATCAGTTATTATATTTTAACGAATGGTAAGGGATGAAATGGTTTATTTTATGATGCAAGTATGTGACCAAAAAGTGACTTTTGCGTAAAATATGACAAAGATACGTATTAAGAGTTTTGATTTTGCACAAAATATAACCGTTAAAAAAAAAGGCTCTTTTATGCTGCAAGTGTTCTTAGCCATATTTTTTTAAGTAGCAAAATGGCATCTTCTATTTCTTCTTCCTGCAAGCCGCCAAAACCCATTTTTATCGCTTCCCACGCATCACCGTAGTCATCACTACCCAAATAAAGTTTGACACCTTCTTGTAGTGCATTGGCTCTTAGTTTTTGTAGATTGATGCTGATGGTTGGTCTAATCATAATAGCAAGCCCACCACCTTCGCTGATAATTTCTATCATATTGCCTAGCGCTTTTTTTAATGCTTCTCTCATGAGGTCGTGTTTTTTACGATTGAGTGTACGAATTTTACGTAAATGTCGTTCCCAATGACCACCTGCCATAAATTGCTCTAACGTTTTTTGGGTAGAAAGCGCTACACAACATCGTTGATGACGCATCTGCCATAGTTTTTTAAAAGCTTCTAAATAACGATGAGGAAGAACAAGGTAACTGATACGCAAAGCAGGAGAGAGTGATTTGGAAAAGGTTCCAACATAAATGACTCTATCGTCGTTGTCAAGCCCTTGCAGTGAAGGAATAGGGCGATTTTGGTATCTAAGCTCACTGTCATAGTCATCTTCGATAATAATGCCCCCAGTACGTTTTGACCAATTCAAAAGTTTGGCACGGTTGGAAATTGGCATATTGACTCCCGTAGGATACTGATGTGATGGCGTAATGTAAACTAGCTTGGCCTCAGTCGTTTCGAGTTGATCGATATTTAAGCCACTGTGATCTACATCAACAGGTGTGATGGTGTAACCATAATCTGTAAATATTTTCTCAGTAGCAGGGTACCCTGGATGCTCGATAGCAATCTCGTTGAGTTGATTGACAAAGAGTGCGGCGATCAAGCTCATGGAGTCGTTAAACCCTCCACAGACGATAATTTGAGAAGCGTCACAAACGACACCCCGTGACTTGATCAGATACTTTGAGATTTCAGCCCTTAGTCCTAGTTCTCCTTGTCTATCACCATAAGCACCAAAATCCAATTTTTCTTCCATCGCTTTGATAAAAAGACGTTTCCAAAGTTTTAAAGGGAATGTATCATGCGTTAGACGTGCAGGGAAAAAGTCATAACGTAGAACCATTTTTGGTTTAGTATTAGTTTGATAGGTCACGCCCGCATCGTAGTGAGGTTCCAGTAACGTATCGGCAACAAAATAACCACTTTTGGGAACACTCTCGATGTACCCTTCCGTATAGAGCTGTTTATAGGCTAATTCAACGGTGTTCTTGCTGATTTTGTATTCTGTTGCGACTTTACGTACAGAGGGTAGTTTTGATCCGTACGAGAAGCTATTGCCGATCTCTTTTTTGATTTCATTATAGAGTTGTATATAGAGTGGTTCGCTTTTTTCTTTATCTAGAACGAACATAACTGTCCCCTAAAATATTTCATTAACTGGCTCTTGTATAGAGTACAGTTTGAGAATATAATACCACAATTAGAATTTAAAGTAGTCAAAAAGGGGAGTCAAATGGTTTCAGATACATTAAAAGCAGTCATGCAAAAAGAGGGAGTTGTTGCCATCGTCGCTCAAGGAAAAGCGTTTCCTCATGTTGTCAATACATGGCACTCTTATGTAAGTGTAGGGAACGACAGTTTTATCGTTCCCGTAGGTGGAATGCACGGCATGGAAGAAGCTTTGAATCATGATAACAGAGTCTTGGTCACCGTTGGCAGTAAAGAGGTTGAGGGTTTGCATGGAATGGGTACAGGTTTTTTACTCAGTGGTCATGCAAAGATGATTTCTGATGGTGAAGAGTACGCTCTTATGAAAAAAAATTATCCTTGGGCAAGAGCCATTATGAACATCACCATTTTAAATGCCATACAAACAGTTTAGGAAACACAATGAGAAGATCAGAATTTGAAGTCCACGATAAAGCCGTATTTGAAGAGTTGTTGGCGACATGTGAGTATGGAACACTAAGCCTAATTGATGAAGATGAGCCGTATGGCGTACCGCTTAATTTTGTTTGGTATGAAGAGAGTCTCTGTTTTCATGGCTCTAAAGAAGGACGAAAAGCGGAGGTGTTTAGAAAAAATGCAAAAGCGAGCTTTAGTGTGGTTAAGGCACTTTCACTCATTCCTTCGTACTTTAGCAATACCCGCTCCGCTTCACCTGCAACGCAATTTTTTATCTCAGTGCAGATTACAGGAAAGATTGAAGTGGTTGAAGATGTTTCTACAAAATGTGCGATGCTCACGGCACTTATGCAAAAACTTCAGCCAGAGGGCGGGTACGATGCTATTGAAGTAACAAATCCTATTTATACCAAAATGGTTGAGCAAACAGGGCTTTTTCGCCTTATGCCAGAGTCCATCTCTATCAAGTTCAAAGCTGGGCAAAACCTAAGCGAAGAACGCCGAAATTTGGTGATTGAAAAATTGCTTGAGCGCGGTGAACCGCTTGATCTTTTGAGTGTAAAACTCATCCAAGAGGCAAATAAAAAAGCGTAAAACAAGAGGAAAGAGGCTTTACATGTAAAGCCTCTTTTAACGCTTTTACTCTCCTACTGTAAATGTTCCAACAAAGACATCTTCACTTCGTCCTTTTAATCGTAAGATGATGTGCTCATCTTTTTGATGATCTGTTCCAAAAGCCGTACTAAGCGTGAGCATAAGAGTCGTATATGGCGTTACAATCTGTTGGCGCGTTCCGTAAAAATGCGCTTTTACCGTGTATGTTCCCTTTTTTGCTTTTTTGAGAATAAACTCTTCTGGTCCATAGCCTGCTGTAAAATCGCGCGATATACGTCCACCTTGATAGCTTAGGGTGTGCCCATAGTAGATTTTTTCATCATTGGGGTCAATCACCCATAAATCCATATCCGAATCATCCGCATCCCAAGTAAGAACAGCTCGCAAGTCGACAGGAAGGTTTTTAAGAAGGCGTTGGTCGAATTTTGAGGTGTCAAGGTTGGTAGAGTTTGCAAGGAGGGCATTAAGTTCACCAAGAGCGATAAGGTCAATGTCGGCAAAACGACTCTCCCACTCAGTGCTGACCACTTCCCATAAGGTATCGACTGCTTTTTGTCCTTCACCCATTTTGGCATATAAAAGCCCCAAATCTCGCCAAGACTGCGGCTCATGCGGCGAGAGTTCCAAAACACGTTTGAGCAAAGGCAATGCGCAATCAAACTGATTCATCTGTTGTAGACGGTATGCCAAAATACGTAAAATATGTCTGTTTTCAAGCTCCATCTCGGCGATGTTTGAGAGAATACGAAGTGCGAGAGTCTCCTCTTTATTTTCAAAAAAGATTTGGGCGACATCAAGGTAAAAAGCGGTACTTTTAGCGTAATTTGGCTTTTCATCCAGATAGATAGCATAGCGATCTTCTGGCTTTGCTTCTTTAATACGTTTAGCATAAGGGGCATTAGGCTCATATTTTTGTAGTTGAATGGAAAGTACTGAAGAGGTTGGATTTTCCGCACTCATAGAAACTGAAGATGATTTTGCCATGCTTTCTCTCATGGGGGCAGCACTAGAGACTGCCATAGCCATCATCGGTGCAGAAGTTACGGCAGATGCTTTTACTTCTTCTGGAGGCATGTATTTTTTATCTTCTTTTGGAAACTCTTTTCCCCACCAGAGTACTTTGTCATTGAAACGAGAGACTAGGTGGTCAAGATGTTGACTTTTTTGTGCGTGAGAATTGAGCTCATTTCTTGCTTTGATCTCAAAAAATGCTTCACGCATTTGTCCTTTTGGTGGCAAGACGTCATAACGCAAGTACTCTTCAAAATTCTCAAGAACGATAAGAGAGGTATAGGCAGTTACCAAACCAAATTTTTTACCCAGTCGTATAATTTCAGCTTTGTGAAGATGGCTTTGTGCTTCAAGCTGTGTAATGCGTTGCTTTGCCCACTGCCTAGCGGCAAAACTTGGATGTTGTGTTGCATCTTGCGTGTGAAGCACAAAGGTTTGATTGATGCTATTGCCATCGGGATTTTGGCGAGTAAGGGTCAGGGTTGCTTTATCGCTTAGTAGCTTACCTGAGATGGTGATACGACCATGTTCTGGATAACATGAGTTTAAAACAAGTGCGTCAACATTGTTTCCTGTCATGTTGGTAATGCGTGTAGTGCGCCTAGTAATGCGTTCAAGAGCTTCTTCTTTAGAGAGGGTTAGAATGTCAAGGAATTGTCCATTGTTTGACTCTGCAAGCTGTTGTAGAAAAAGGCTATTGTTAAATGGTGATGCGTTAATCGTATAAAGAGGCACAGGTGAAGAGATCTCACTCATCTCTTTCCAGTTAGCCAGACCATCCGAAAAAAGTAAGGCAACACTTTCAGATTTTGGTAACTCTTTAGGCACACTCCATGCACCAGCATTGGTAGCGCCATCGTAAGCAATCGTTTCCAGCACATGGCGTAGTTGTGCCCAATCACTTCCTTGAATGTCAAAAAGAAGAAGGGGTTCTGCTTCATTGCGCACAATACTTAACGAAACATGGCTTGTTTCCTCTTTGGGAAGTTGTTTAAAATAGGTTTCTAGGAGTGCCAGCTCTTTAGCATGATCTCTCTTCTCACCAGAGCTTGAAGCATCCCAAATAAGGGCTAGGTTTTTTGCAGGTTTTTGTGAAAGTGAAATCCAGTGCAAAGGAAGCTCACTGACAAAGTAGCGTTCATCTTCAAAAGAGGAGACTATCGTATGTGACTCAATAGAAGGTTTCCAAAGCGCAATGGGGCGTTTTGTGAGTTTAGAAAGAGGTTTTTGACTATTAATCTTTATGCCATTTTTTAAAGCACTGATAGTGCTCTCTTCTAACATACCTTTTTTAATAAGATTCTCTTTTGATATGCCATAGAGGCTAAGGGTAAAAGAGCTTTTTTTGAGTGAAGGAATCTCGAAAGATAAAGGTGTATAGTATGTGAAATAACCACTGTTATTAGGGCTTAGTGTTTCAACAATATCAAGCCGTATGGTACGTTGCTTCTTGGGCAAAATGGGGTAGAGTCTTAGTTTGAAGTTGTTGCTCACAGTCTGTGAAAGAAGTGCTGGGTCGGCGTTTCGTCTCTCAATCGCTTCAAAGACTTCCTCACCACGTTGTTTTTCAATGGCAGAAGAGGGCATCATAGTATGAGATTCATCTAAAGATTCAAGAGCAAAACTCTCTATCACCTGTCCCTCTCTCAGTGGAAATTCTAAATTTCCTTCTAGCTCATTATTATTGGGATTGTAAAAGGTAAGGGTAACATGGCTGGTTACAATGGCACCGATCACTTCCGTTTCTACATGTAAAGCATTGATTTGAACGGGAACTTTTGCCATTGGGACAATAAGAAGAGGTGGAATACTTGGAGCCTCAAGGGCAAACAGAGTGTGTGTAAGCACAAACACCACAGACACAACTTTCAAAAAGGCTCTCATGATGTACTCCTAAGAAGGTAAGAAAGGCTTTGTTTCCAAAGCCTTGGTTTTTTATGCTATTGATGCCTCTTTAAGTGCGGCTTCAATATACATTTCACGAAGTTTTTTAACCATAGGACCTGGTTTTCCACTGCCAATTGCTTTACCATCAATCTCGATGATCGGTAAAACGAAAATAGTAGCACTTGCCATAAATGCTTCATCAGCATTTAGCGCTTCTTCAATGGTAAATAAACGTTCTTCGACTTTAATGTTATGCGCTTTTGTGTATTCCATAAGAAGTTTTCTGCGAATACTTGGCAAAATGGCATTTGAAAGAGGACGTGTGATGATAACACCATCTTTAATGATAAACGCCGCTGATGAAGTTCCTTCAGTCACAAAACCATCTTCAACCATCCAACCCTCGTACGCACCTTTTTGGTGTACCTCTTCTTTAGCCAAAACTTGACCTAAAAGAGAGATAGATTTGATGTCTCGACGTTTCCATCTGATGTCAGCAACACTGACAACTTTAATACCTTTGTCTGCAAGAGGATTTTTGATGATCTCTTTTTTAAAGGTAAATGCCATAAACGTTGTTGGAGTATTTTCAGGGAAGTAGAATTCACGAGGTGCAACACCACGTGTCACTTGCATATAAATGCCACCTTCCACAACATCATTTTTAGCAATCAAAGTGTCTAAAATAGTTTCAATCTCTGCTTTGCAAAAAGGCGCTTTAAGACCAATTTTGCTCATGCTCGCATTGAAACGCTCATAAAAAGGCTCTTTATCAATTACTTTTCCATTAATAACAGGTACAACTTCGTAGATGCCATCACCAAAAAGATAACCACGATCAAAAATAGATACTTTGGCATCTTCCTCTTTACAAAAATCTCCGTTCAAAAAAACAATACTGCTCATTACAAACTCCATAGGAAAATATGTGAAATTGTACCAAAAGGTTTCTTAGCCATCTGTGCAATAAGTAGGCAATGGTTTTTTCTTTACATGTAAAGAGTTGAAAAAGAAGTTTATGCGTACTATATTTTTCTTTTTAAAGATTAAATAGATATTATTTTTGACGGGTATTGGAGTTTGTGTCAAATTGGGTTAGGGTAGAAAAGTTTAGCTCTTTTTTGATTGCTCCTTTTAAACATTAGATACACAAGGAGTATAAAATGAAATTAATTTCGAGCGTTATCTTGGTAATGTTCCTTATAGTGATAAGTGGATGTTCCTCCAAATCAATTGTTTTACGAAAGGCTCCAGAAGAAGGTGTTCAGACACAAGGTATAAATATTCTTTATAGAACATCAACATTTGTTCAACAAAATGCGACAAATACAGAAAAAATTTCAGCTGTCACTAGCCCAACTCATCCAGAAGCAGAAAGATTAGGTAAAGATATCAAAGAACGTATGCTTCTTGATTTTAAAAATAAAGGCTTTGATTCAAATTTTGCAACTATAGACTTATTGCCTGGAATCGAAATGACACCTATGAAAGATTTATTTCCATCAACCTCTTCAAAAGATTATTACACATTGATTATAACTCCAGTGAAAGAACAGGTACTTTGCTATCAGACCTGTTCAACAACTTATACTGTTTCGTTAAGTTTGAGAACTCCTCTCTTAAATAAAGAAGTTTGGAACCTTAGATTAGTACAATCAGATATATCTTCATCAGATATAATGCCTTTTAAAAATAATCAATTTATTGATGACATGACAAATGCTGTTTTAACTGTGGTGCATCATTAGTGGTAAAAGTGATGTAAAGTGGATAGGCTACTTTACTAAAATTAAGCAATAAAATCTTTACATGTAAAGTGAAAAATTTAAAAAGTAGCCTGTCCCCGTTTACCATGCCCATTTACACATTTACCCCATTTACAGGCTGTTTCATATATGATGTATGTTAAATAAATAGTTGGGTGTAACAACAATGATGAAATCAAGGAATCTGCTGTACTTCTTTTTGCTCATTGGATTGTGCGGCTGTTCCGCTATTACGACCAAGCACGTTGGAACCATAGTATCACCTGAACCGGTAAATTATGCCTGGTGGCTTCGCACAGAGTTCGTACCGGTTCATAAACAGATTCGGGGCATTCCTTTACATCAATTGGATTCCTCATGGTATCTGGCTTCGGAACTTACGTCAGAATCCATTCCTAAGGAACTGCTCTATGATAACGGAACTGACATCATGAAAGAAAATGGAGTTTCATTTTCGCGTTTCGGTGACTTTAACCATGACGGGGTCGAGGATCTTGCTCTTATTGGTGTTTACCAAAATGAGACCGGACAACGAGGAAGCTTCATTTTGATCCTTACCAAAGACACTGCCGGGAATTGGCAAAAGTCATTTCTTGAAAATCTGGGCGAGCCAAATTTTGCTGCTTTGTCAAAAAATGATCCAATGGAAATTTGGTTTTGTATGTACTGCGATTTTGGTGTCAATGTGCTTTGGGATAAAGAGAAAGGGGAATACGGCTTAAAATCGTTCCAAGGAGAGGACGAAGATTAAAATCACCCAACAAACGGGTCAACCGAATATTGGGCTCGGAGCTAAACTTTTAACTTTCTAACAATGTATCGCAAAAGAGGAAGGCTACTTTCGTATCATAAAAAGTAGCCAGTGCCGAATGGCACATGGCTCAAACGATTTTTTTCAACAAAACTGATGGATTACGTGGCACGAAAATCAAGTGATTAAAGCCCTAAAATAGGGCTTTAACTTATGTTCTGAATTTATTGAGGATGGCGTTGAGTTGGGTGGTGAGTTCATTGAGGTGCTCACTCGCCCCTGCGATTTCTTCCACACTTCTGGTATTTTGCGTTGATAACGTATTGATTTCTTCGATTTTGGAAACGATGGTATCGATTTTTTCACCTGTTTGGATGTAGTCGTTAACCGTTTTTTCATTGAGTTTGGTTGCAACATTCATCATAGAAACAGTGTTATCCAGTTTGCTTTCCACATCCCCCGCGAGCGTGTTTAATTCTTGGATTTGTGTTGAATTAACATTCATTCTCTCTGAGCTGTCCGTGATAGCTTGAACAATGACATTAATGGTTGTGTTGATTTCAACCAAGCTTTTTTGGGTGCGCTCTGCTAAGTTGCGTACTTCATCGGCAACGACTGCAAAGCCTCTTCCATGCTCTCCTGCACGTGCAGCTTCGATGGCAGCATTGAGTGCTAGAAGGTTTGTTTGATCAGCAATATCGCCGATGACGGTAAGAACATTTTTAACTTGGTCGGCATCAGAGTTAAGTTGTTGGATTTTTTGTGCAAGTTCTTGCTCTGTTTGTGCGCTCTCTTGAACACGCTGTCCCAGTTTTTGAAGGAACTTACGAGCACTTTGGAGTTCATTATTTGCCTTAACAATCTCTTCTTTTGAAGCTTTTGCTTCATTGACGGAAGAGACAATTTCTTGTTTGGTCTCGCTTGACATGTGTGTGGCTTGAGAAATGATGATTGAAGAGTCTTCCACGCGTTTGCCCACTTGCAGGGTTGTCGCTGAGAGCTCATGCGCAATCGATGCATTTTCAGAACTGGTGTCTTTTGCTAATTTGATGGTTGAGTGAACTTTATCGATAAATTGGTTAATCTCATGGGAAGCATCACCAATTTCATCTTGATTTTTAATAGCTAATTTTTTGGTTAAATCACCATCACCCGTTGCCAAATCATGGGCAGTTTCTTTAAGGCTTAAAAGAGGTTTGGCAATAATACTGGTGGTAAGAAAATAGATTGCAATAATAGCCAGTAAAGCAACGATAAAACCAACGACAACTTGCAATAAAGCATTATTATAAAGTCGATCGGTCATGTCTTTATCAAGCACCAACGCTTTAGCCAATATAATTTCACGTGGCACTTGAATCAAAACTGCCCAAGGTTTACCTGTCTGTCCAAGCTTGATTGGGGCAACCGTTTCTATCATGCCACTCTCATTGTTGATACGAACTAACTCTTTACCTGCTTGAATCGCTTTATAAATCTCTTCCCAACCTTTAGGCATCACTTGTTTAAAATGACCTCCAATCATAGAAGGGTTCTCACTTTGGGCTACCAACAGACCATTGTCTGCAATGATGGAGACTTGCCCATTAGATTCAAATAATGCTTTATCAGCTTTTTCAGCAATTTTTTGAACAAAGTCTAAGTTATAGTCAGCACCGGCAACGCCATAGAATTTACCATTGACAGTAATTGGCACAGACATTGTCGCAAGAAACACTTGCTTACCTTGTACGATGTAAGGCAAAGGTCCAAGAACACTCTCTTTATTCTGCTCACGTGGGGTAATATACCATCCACCTTTAAGAACACCATTAGGATGCTTGTCGTAGGTGTCGTACTCGACTAACGGTTGAACGGCAATATTGCCTTTGTCATCACGCGTCCAGTAAGGGGTAAAGCGCCCAGTCGTTGGATTATTGCCGTCTTTGTCCACACGAAAGTTGGCATCAGCGCCATCGATTGCATTTGGCTCCCAACAGGAGTAGGTACCATTAAAGCTCTTGTTGCTTTTCAATACATTGAGAAGCACAGCATTGAGCTGGTCGCGGCCAATGCCCAGCGCTTCTTTACCATCTTTAGGTTTGAGTTTACTCACTTCAAAGGTATTAGCCATCGTACGAGCAGCATCCAAAGCCAACTCCAATTCAGCTTGAATAGTACCACTTTGCTCGCCAGCTAAATTTTGTAGTCTCTCCATGTTAAGCTCTGTTAACAAAGAAGAAACCTCCGCGGAAACGCGATCTTGTGTTCTCGTAGATGAAAACAACCCGTAACCCACCAATAGAATAACTGCTGAAACCAAGCAAAGCCCGGCTATCAAAACAATCTTCGTTTGAATCGACTTAAATATCATGATATGCTCCTTTTTTATTATTATATAATTTTGTATTAAAAAACTATCTTAGATGAAAATTGATTTAAAGTCAATCTACATGTAAATATTTTACTTTTAAATATTTTACTTTTATATTTCTATAATTTTTTTTTCTTCTTTTTTTTCTACGGAACACTATATGCAAAATGTACAGCGAAGTAAAAAACTCACAAAGGAGAACAAAATGGCTGAACTCAGACAAATTGCTTTTTATGGCAAAGGCGGAATTGGTAAATCTACCACTTCACAAAATACACTCGCGGCAATGGCGCACTACTTCGGTAAAAAAATTCTTATCGTTGGATGTGATCCTAAGGCAGACTCTACACGACTTATCTTGCATGAAAAAGCACAATGCACCATTATGCAACTAGCAAGTGAAGCAGGTACTGTTGAAGACCTAGAGCTTGAAGATGTATGTAAACCAGGTGCTGCTGAGTTTGATCCGGACAACACAGATATTACAGAAGGTTTTATCATGTGTGCAGAATCAGGCGGTCCAGAGCCAGGAGTTGGTTGTGCAGGTCGTGGTGTTATTACAGCGATTAACTTCCTTGAGGAAGAGGGTGCTTATGACCAAGATTTAGATTTCGTCTCTTACGACGTTCTTGGTGACGTTGTTTGTGGTGGATTTGCGATGCCAATTCGTGAAGGTAAAGCACAAGAGATCTACATCGTTATGTCAGGTGAGATGATGGCTATGTATGCGGCGAACAACATCTCTAAAGGTATTTTGAAATACGCAAACACCGGTGGTGTTAGACTTGCAGGACTTATCTGTAATGCACGTATGACGGATCGTGAGTATGACTTGGCAAAACACTTGGCTGAACAAATTGGAACACAACTCATTCACTTCGTACCAAGAAGTAACCACGTACAACGTGCAGAGCTTCGCCGTATGACGGTTGTTGAGTTTGCAGATAAAACAGACCAAGCATTTGAGTACAAAGAGCTTGCTCGTAAAATCATCCACAATGATCTAAAAGTGATCCCTAAACCGTTAGAGATGGATGATCTTGAGGCGTTGTTAATGGAATTTGGTTTGGAAGAAGAAGTCGAAGCAGACGCTATCGGCAAAAAAGCATCAGCATAAGCCATTGATGACACGCTTTTAAAGCAAAGCTCTAAAAGCTACGCTAACGCTGAGTTTCCCTCGGCGTGAAGCCCACGCACCTTTGGTGCTTAAAAAATAAAAATGTAAGGAGCATATTATGTTTATTTGCGGATACCACTTCCCAGCATCTTTGGGAAATAAAATTAGTCATGAACAAGTTATCGAAAGAGTTACAGCAGAAGTTGGCGATCTTTCAGATGTTAGTTACGCAATTCTTATTAGCGAAAATCGTGATGGCATCAAACAAGAAGACCTAAAAGTTGAAAAAGGATCATTCCTTTTTACCGCATTGGCTGATTACTATAAAAAATCAGACATTGAGGGTGAATACAAAATGATTTATTACACCAACAAGTATCAAATGAGTGAGATTTCAAAAGCAGTCGATGGTGGCGCAACAGCAGATGTTTGCAAAAAGCTTGATGATATGCTTCTTTACAGAGTTAAAGTCGCTTAATCAGACATAGCACCAAGGGTGCGTGGGCACTCTGCCAAAGAGAGCCCAGTGATAACGTAGTCTTTGGAGCTTTGCTCTAAAGGCGTGTTAAAAAATGAAAAGGAAAAGAGCATGACAACAGAAACACTACTAAGCCAACAAGAAGCCGCCATCGCGGAAGTTCTTGCTGCTTACCCTGAAAAGGCGCAAAAAAGTAGAGCAAAACACCTTGGCGTTGATATGCCTGAGGGTGTTAAAGGTGCTTGTGATGCAACCAAAAGCAACAAACAAACCGTTCCAGGTGTCATGTCTCAAAGAGGTTGTGCCTACGCTGGAAGTAAGGGTGTTGTTTGGGGCCCTGTGAAAGATATGATTCATATCTCTCACGGACCAGTTGGTTGTGGTCAATATAGCCGTGCAGGTAGAAGAAACTATTACATCGGAACAACTGGCGTTGATACGTATGTAACGATGAACTTCACAACAGATTACAATGAAAAAGACATCGTTTTCGGTGGCGATAAAAAACTTAAAGCCGCACTCGCAGAGATTGACGGACTTTTCCCATTGAACAATGGTATCTCCGTACAAAGTGAGTGTCCTATCGGTTTGATTGGTGATGATATTCAAGCGGTAGCCAAAGCGTATAAAAAAGAGTCAGGTAAGCCTACCGTTGCGGTTTCGTGTGAAGGTTTTCGTGGTGTTTCCCAAAGTCTTGGTCACCACATTGCGAACGATATGCTTCGCGATGAGGTTTTACCTGATAACTCTTATAAAAAAGACTTTGAGTCAACTCCGTATGATGTTGCGATCATTGGCGACTATAACATCGGAGGAGATGCTTGGAGTTCAAGAATTTTACTTGAAGAGATGGGGCTTCGTGTTATTGCTCAATGGAGTGGCGATGCGACTTATAAAGAGTTAACCATCGCTCCAAAAGCGAAAATCAACCTTCTTCACTGCTACCGAAGTATGAACTATGTTGTTCGTCACATGGAGCAAGAATTTGGTGTGCCTTGGATGGAATATAACTTCTTTGGACCAAGCAAAACAACAGAGAGTTTACGCAAAATTGCGGCATTCTTTGATGAGAGTATTCAAGCTAAAACTGAAGCGGTTATCGCAAAATACACAGCTATGACAGACGCTGTCATTGCTAAATACCGTCCAAAATTGGAAGGCAAAACCGTTATGTTGTACGTCGGCGGATTACGTCCTCGTCACGTTATCGGTGCTTACGAAGATTTGGGAATGAAGATTATTGGAACAGGTTATGAGTTCGGACATGGTGATGACTACAAACGTACCAAAGATGAGCTTAATGGTACAACCTTGATCTATGACGATACCAACGAGTACGAATTAGAGCAATTTGTCAAAAGACTCAAACCTGATCTTGTAGCCAGCGGTGTTAAAGAGAAGTACGTTTTCCAAAAAATGGGATTACCATTTAGACAAATGCACTCTTGGGATTATAGTGGTCCGTATCATGGATACGATGCCTTTGCAATTTTTGCAAAAGACATGGATTTGGCGTTGAACTCCCCAGTATGGGCTCACACCAAAGCACCATGGGAATCTAACTAAGGAGAGCACAATGCAAGACGTAGAAAACATAGTAAACGGGCAAAAGCTCTTTTTAAAACCAGAGTATCAAGAAGTTTTCAAAAACAAAAAACAGTTTGAGGGTCATGCAGGCGCTACAAACCCTGAAAAAGTAAAAGACATTGCTAAGTGGACAACAACATGGGAATACCGTGAGAAAAACTTAGCACGTGAGCACATCACGATCAACCCAGCTAAAGCGTGTCAACCTTTGGGTGCTGTTATGGCAGCCCTTGGTTTTGAGAACACCATGCCGTATGTTCATGGTAGTCACGGTTGTGTGGCTTACTTTAGAAGCTATTTTACACGTCACTTTAAAGAGCCAACACCTTGTGTATCTGACTCAATGAGTGAAAGTGCAGCGGTATTTGGTGGTTTGGCGAATATGAAAGAGGGTTTACGTAACTGTAAAGCGCTTTACAAACCAGACATGATCGCGGTTTCGACTACATGTATGGCAGAAGTTATCGGTGATGACTTGAACGCTTTTGTTATCGGCGCTCGTAAAGATGCTGAGGGTGAGCTTGACAACACGCCAATCCCAGCGGCACACACACCTTCATTTGTTGGTAGCCACGTTACAGGTTATGACAATATGATGAACGCAATCCTTCAAGAACTCAACATGGTTGAAGAGGGCGTTGAAGTAGAAAAAGATAGCGAACGCATCAACATCATTCCAGGGTTTGAGCCATACCTTGGAAGTTTGAAAGAGGTGAAAAAAATCGCTTCTATGTTCAGCGACAAGATTGTGATGCTTGGTGACCATGAAGAGCAATGGAACACTCCAGCAGGCGAGTACAAACTTTACGCTGGCGGTACACCTTTAGCGGTTGCAAAAACAGCAAGAGGCGCAGCTGCTACGATTTCTTTGCAAAAGTACTCAACACAGGCTACTGCAAAGATGATCAAGGGTGATTGGAAACAAAACTATGTTACATGTAATCCAATCGGTCTTGCTGGAACAGATGCGTTTGTAATGAAACTGAGCGAGCTTACAGGCAAGCCAGTACCAAAAGAGTTGACACTTCAACGTGGTCAACTTGTCGATGCTATGCAAGACAGCTATCCGTATATGCACGGTAAGAAATTTGCCATCTGGGGAGATCCTGACTTCTTGTTAGGCGTTGTCTCTTTCTTGGTTGAAATGGGAGCCATTCCTACACATGTTCTTTGTCATAATGCACCACGTAAAAACTGGGAAAAAGAGATGCAAGCGATTCTTGACAAATGTACTTTCAAAGAAGAGTGCAACATTTGGGCAGGTAAAGACTTGTGGCATTTAAGAAGCCTTCTCTTTACCGAGCCGGTTGATTTTATGATCGGTAACGTTTATGGTAAAGAGCTTTACAGAGATACCAAAATACCTTTGATCAGAATTGGTTTCCCAATTTTTGATAGACACCACTTACATAGATACTCTATCAGTGGCTACGAAGGTGCGCTAAATCTTTTAACTTGGATTACCAACTCCGTCCTCGACGCGTTGGATGAAGAGACAAAAGATATTGGCAAAACAGATTATTTCTTCGACTGCGTCAGATAAGTTGAGAGCTTCGGCTCTCTTCTTTTTTATTTTCCGCCTTTTCCACCACCACCTTTGCCTCCATTGCTTCCTTTTCCACTTCCACTTCCACTTCCACTTCCACTTCCATTGCATGCTCCAGAAGAAGCACTAGAACTGTTTCCATTTGAGCCTCTTCCTGTAAGTGCATTGATCTGTTGTGTTGTTACATCCTCATTTTTTTCAGCATTGAGCGTAGACATCATCTGTTCTCTTTTAGCTTCATTTTCGATTCTTGCACGCTCTTTAATCGCTTGAATATAACGATGACGGTACTGTCTTGGGGCATTTTGCATCTGCGTGCTCAGTTCTTCAATAGTTTTGGCATTTTGTATCTCTTGGGCGACATCATTTTCATCAAGGGCATAGAGGCATAAAACCAGCAAGCAAAACAGCGTTAAATGTTTCATGCTTTTTCCTCTTTTGAGAAGAGGAGTGTGATCGATGTTCCCATCTCAGCATTGCTTTCCAGCGTAATGTGAATAGCTAAAATATCGCACAATGTTTTAACAATATTGAGCCCTAATCCCAGCCCTTTTTCACTCTCTTTATAGTAGCGCTCATAGACAAGATCACAGCGCTTGATACCCATACCTGTATCGCTAATCGTGACAACATTTTCTATATTACGTAGGGTGACTGAGCCATTTTTGCGGTTATATTTGCAGGCATTTGATATGAGATTATCAAAAATCCTTGCAATAGAATCAGGATCGCTATGGATGATGCAAGGCTCTGTTTCAAAGATAAATGTCAGTTTTGGGTAAAGCTTTTGATAGAGTTTTGCTCTTACATGTAAAAGTTTTTCAAGATCAATTTCGCTTTTTTTGGGAATAAATCCTTGATGCAAAACTTCAAGATTACGGTACAAAGAAGCTATCGTTTTTGCCGCTAACTCGATACGCTCTAAGGCTTCAGATGGAGCTGTTTTGGCGATGGATTTGGTATTTAAAAGTATCGAAGTTACGGGTGTATTGAGATCATGAATCATATCTTTTAAGAAACTTTCCAAAAGATAGAGTGCATGCCTGAGCGGATAAAGTGCGTAAAACGAGTACAAGAGTGAAAAGACAGTGATGGTACATAAAAGAATGCTATAGATCAAAAGCACTTTGTTAAAAAGAGTATGAATCTGGGCATTGTATTCTTCATAAGGCATAATGACTTTGAACATGGAATTTTTCGTACTAGGGATGGCAAAATACCCGCACATATCGTTACCGCATGGTTGTAAATTGAGCTCATCTACAGTATTGTCGTAAGGAATGACATCAACTTCAAAAGTGTAATTTTGAAAATCATACGTAAAAGATTTCATTTTTGAGAAGATCTGTTCTTCTAAAATATGTTTTTGTTCACTGAAATAAAAATAGGCAACAAGCGTGGTTGAGAGCATCAATGTGGCAAAGAAAATGCCAAATGTTTTAAAAAAAGCCTCTTTCTCATACTTTTTCAAGGCGGTATCCTATGGCTTTGACATTGATGACATGTAAAGAAAAGCGTTGTTTGAGCTTTGTAATATGCACACGAAGCGCAATGTCGCTTGGTTTTTCCATCACATCAAAAAAACTCTCTTTAAGGATGGTTTGACCCAGATTTCGCATAAGAAGGTCAAATATTTCTTTCTCAACAAAACCAAGATCAACTTCTCTTTCATTGTGAAAAACACGTTTATTTAAAAGGTCATACGTTATTTGACCATACGAAACAAGAGGATTTTTTTTGACGATATGTGCTTTGATGCGCACTAAAAGTTCATCAAACTCAAAAGGCTTTTTGATGTAATCATCACAAGCATTATCGAAAGCTTTCGTAATGGTTTGTATATCTTTATAGGCACTGATAAAAAAAACGGGTGTGACATCGCCACTTTCACGTAAGAGTTTGAGCAGATCAAGACCATTTAGAAGTGGAACGTTGATGTCAAAAAGATAAAGATCAAATGAGCTTTCGTATGAATAATTTAGTGCCTCTTCTCCATCACTGGCATGTATAACTTCAAAACCTTCACCCCTAAGTAAGCTTTTGAGCGTTTCACATAAAAGGTAGTCATCTTCGAGAAGTAAGATTTTTGACATTGATCTCTCCTTGCTCAAAGGATAGCAAATATCTGTTAACGAAGTGTTAAAGTAAAAAAATTTTATCCTTAACACTTGGCTAACACACAAATTATATAGTTACATTATAACAAATATCAAAGGAGGCTATGATGAAAAAGAGTTTAATCTGTGCATGCTTTATTGGCATGAGTGTTTTTGCAGCTGACTATTCAGCGATGAGTGCAACGGAGCTAAGTGCTATGCGAGGAACGGTTCCTGCCGAAGATAGAGCTTCTTTTCAAGCGGCTATGCAAGAAAAAATGCAATCCATGAGTCAAGAAGAGCGCCAAGCTTTTACACAGTCTCGTACTTCAAACCCAGCAACGGGGAACATGGGTTCCAATTCTGGAGGGATGAACGGCAGTGGTAATGCAAGTGGTTCAGGCATGGGCGGTAGCGGTATGGGTGGCAATGGAAAAGGTGGTGGACGAGGAGGACGATAACGCTTCTTCGTGATACGCTGAGAGCTTCGGCTCTCTTCTTTTTTCAACTGATCTTACATCTAAACTATGATACTATGACCTCTTCACGTTTTCAATAGTAAAGGATGGTATATGGGTAGAGATGATTTTAGTGTGACAAACACATAAATGTCGCGCATTTGGCTTTTTAGCGATGGCAGTGTCAATACGCAAACCCATGTAGGTTTTGGTGCGTATGTTATCGTCCATGAAGATGCACCTTTTGATGCACACAGCGCTTTACATGTAAAGGTAAAAGCATTTACACAAACCTCTTCAACCAAGCTGGAACTTCAGACACTGTTGTGGGCTTTAGAAGAGGTGAAAGTCTTTGGAAAGCCCATCATCATTCATACTGATTCACAAAATATCATTGGGTTAGAAACTAGGCGAGAGCGGTTTGAGCGCAATGGCTATGAAACGAAGCAAAAGAGGGTTCATGAACATGCTAAATTGTATCAAGCGTTTTATGCGATGATGGATAGTGTGGAGTGTTCTTTGGTGAAAGTGAAAGGGCATAAGCTTACATGTAAAAAAGATGAAGTGGATCGTTACTTTACGCTTGTTGATCGCGCAGCACGTGAGGCACTTCGACAAAGTGGTCTTTAACTGTTTACATGTAAAGCAAAAAGCACGAGAAGCGTGCTTAGAGTTGTTACAGAATTTATGAATGAGAAAGTTGGTGAGAACTTTCTCTTATTTAGAGGCAAAGATTATTTGCCAAAGTATTTTGAAGCGTGGTGCATTGTTGACTTTGTGGACTGCCAAATGGACTCAACACCTTTTTTCAAAGCGTCAAATTTATCTTCAGTCGCATCTACAAGCTCTGCAAGTTTGGTTTTACCCTCACTCATTTTTTCTTCAAGTTGTTTGATCTGTTTGTGCATTTCTATTTGAGCATCTGCACTCGCACCTGAAGCTTCTGCTTTAAATTTATCAATTTGAGCTTTACAGGTATCGAATTCTGCTTGTATTTTTTGTTCATAGAGTGCTTTATCATTCATAATAAGTCCTTTTTAAATAGTATGTGTATATATATTGAAAACGTTATGCAGTTGCTTTGAACTTCTCAGCAGTGTCTTCAAAAGTGCTGCTAATGGACTCCCACGTTATTTCAAAGCCTTTTTTGGTTGACTCAAAGTTGCTTCCTGATGCTTTGTGTAACTCTTCAAGTTTAGTTTTTCCCTCTTCAAGTTTGCCCTCAAGGATTTTAACCTGTTTGCCTAGTTCCACTTGGACATGGGTTCTTGCGGCTAAAGCTTGTGTTCTAAAGAGGATCATTCCTGTTTTCCACTCATTAAGTTGTATCTGTTTCGTGTGTTGGTAAAGTTCTTTACTGCTCATTGGAGTTCCTTGTTTTGGTTTATTGTTTGAAGATACGCTTGCATTAGAATTTTTGATTCTTTGTTTTGGTTGTTAGATGTGGAGTAAAGGGTTGAATCCTAAAATGCACAGAGTATTGGACGCTGACTTATCTGTTTCACTATACTCTTATTTTGGAGATTGCGGTGGTTTAGAGAAATATAATACAGAGATAACCTAATTCATTACGAAAGTACCCATTATCAATTTTTGAGAACGGTTTGAGAGGTTACATGTAACCTCTCTTTTTAGACTTTAAATTCGTTCAGCTTTTCTTGGAGTGTCACGCCCCATTTATCAAGCACGGTTGTGATTTCCATAATCTCTTCACTTTTTTGATAAGTTGCATGAAAGATTGTCTCTATTTGCAGTGAAGCTTCTTTGATTTGCTCCGTTTCTTCTTTGAGGTTGACGGATTTTGTTGCAATATCATTGGAGAGCGCTATGTTTTTATCGGCTACGTTGACGAGTTGCTCGAGTACAACATTGGCATTGGTAGAGACATCTTGAAGAATGTTGATTTCAGAAGCATTGTCTTTCATCTGCTGGCTGATGGAGGTGATGGAGCTCACGATGGAAGTAATGGTTGCATTGATCTCTTCAAGGCTTTTTTGTGTCTTCTCCGCCAAGAGTCTGACTTCATCGGCAACAACGGCAAATCCACGACCGTGTTCACCTGCACGCGCTGCTTCAATGGCGGCATTAAGTGCCAATAAATTGGTCTGATCGGCGATATCGTCGATGACGCTGAGAATATTTTTGGTTTCTTGGGTATCTTTACTCAAAGCATTGAGTTGTGTGACGAGAAGATTCTCTTTTTGAACACTTTGAGCAATCTTTTCACCTAATTCGATGATGTTTTTTTGTGTATCGCCAAGGTACGTACCGATCTGTTGCATCTGTACTTTACTCGCATGCGCATTGTGACTGATGTCGTCAAAAACAACTTGCATGTTGTTGACATGCTTGGTGCTCTCATCGATGATGATCTTCTCTTTTTGGGTTTGAGCATGAAAAAACGAGACGATTTGTTGCAGTTGCGCTGAGATTTGGCTGTGTGTTGTGGCATGCGCTTGAAAGCCAAGAATGGCATGTCTTATTTTCTCTTTAAAAAAGACAACGGAGTCAAGCATTTTGGCAGATTCAGCATTGAAGCTGGTGTTGATCTTGATCTCTTTGGTCAGATCCATTGAGGCTAAGGCTTGGTTGATTTTAACACTTAGATCCACGCCCCATTTTTTTTCATCAATATCATGCACGATGAGGATAATGGCAATAGCATATTGAACAATTGCCCCTAGGGTACTGGTTGTAAAAAAATAGGCATTGAGTGGAAGGATCAAAAAAGCTGCAATGTGGATAACTCTCATTCTAAGAAACAGAGATTTCATTGTATTTCTCCTGTATGAAATAGAATTCACATTCTACTTCATACGAAAAAATAAAAGATTGATCTGTATCAAAAAATAGGATAAATTTACTCTCTTTTTTAAAATAACCTCAAAATCTTTACATGTAAAGCTTCTGATCTTCTACAACGCCAAGTTTGCGAGCGATGGCTACCGCAGCCGTTCTGCCATCAAGTGCGGCATTGACAACGAGGTTTGCGCCTCTGACCACATCACCACCCGCGAAAATGAATGGATGAGAGGTCTCTTTATTCTCATCGACGATGAGGGTGTTTGAGCGTCCAACAGAGAGATTCAGTTCATCGTAAAAGCTAAAATGTTTTGCCTCAAATCCAAGGGCTAGGATGATACTGTCCGCTGGCAAGGTTTGAACACTATGCGGCTTGGTTTGCAGGCGTTTGTTCTCATCGGTATAGGTTTCCATGATTTCAAGTCCAGTAACGCGATGTTCATCATCCACCAACGCTTTTTTAGGAAGGGCGTTAAAGATAAACTGCACCCCTTCTTCTTTGGCATTAATGACTTCGGCGCGACTTCCAGGCATACTCTCTTCACCCCTACGGTAGACACACGTCACACTTTTGGCTTTATGACGAATGGCAGTACGAAGCGCGTCCATTGCAGAGTCGCCTCCGCCAATGACCACAACGTGTTTGTTGCGCAAGATCGATTTTTGAAGGGCATGGTCGAAAAGGTTTTTTTGTGTTTGCGTAAGAAGCGTCATGACTTGATGCACACCGTTAGCATCTTCGTTTTCCATATCGGCACTACGACCTTTTGGCACGCCTAAGCCCAAAAAAACGGCATCAAATTTCTCTTGAAGCTCGCTCAAACTTACATCTTTGCCCACTTCGGTATTTAGATGCACTTTGAGTCCCGCTTTTTTCATCCACTCAAAACGCCTTAAAATGACACTTTTGGGTAGTTTAAAGTTGGGAATACCATACATCAAAAGTCCACCCACGCGGTTTTCTCTCTCATACAGCTCGACTTCAATGTTCGAGCGTAGTAAAAATGTCGCACAGCTAAGACCTGCTGGTCCACTACCGACAACGGCAACTTTAAATTTACGCCCCTCTGCCTGACCGTAATCGGGAATGGCACCTTGCTCGTACGCTTTTTCGTTTAAAAAGACTTCGACGTTGCCGATAGAAACAGCATGGTACTCTGTCTTTTCCAACGTACAAGAGCTTTCACAGAGCCCTTTTTTAGGGCAGACACGACCCAGAATTTCAGGAAAAGGAGATCTGGCATTGGAGAGTTCAAAGGCTCCTAGATAGTCTTTTTCATACGTTTTTTTAAGCCATCTTGGGATGTTGTTGTTCAAGGGACAGCCTGTGCGGCAAAACTTGAATTCACTTTCAAGTCCACGTAAAAGATCGATGGGGCATTGCAGACAGCGGCTTGCTTGTGCTTTTGCCTCGCTCTCTTCAAAGTTATGATATATAGGGTAATAATCCTCAACACGCTCCTCTGCGGGACGTTTTTTGGGATAGGCTTTTGCGATTGTTTTATATTCTCTCATGCTATTCCTCTATGATCTCTATACTTTTTACATGTAACTCTTGTCCGCCTATCATGGCGACATCCTCGCTATAACATTTTGGACAGATAAAATGGTTCTCACTTACAACACTTTTTTCATGACAAGACGAGCACAAAAGTACCACGTCACACAGCTCTATGCTTAGAGTTGCATCGTGGCAGATGGTCTCTTCTTTAAAGGTATCAAAACACTGTTCCAAAAAATGAATTTCAATGCCACTCAACCTTCCGACACTCACTTGTAGATGTTTAATGGCTTTGGCATGATGCTTTTTCGCCTCTTTTTCGCACAAATCAATGAGTGACGCGACGATGGTATATTCATGCATAAAAACTTAGCCTTTTTGCGCCATTAACATTGTGTACTCGTCGTAATCCACTACCGAAATGGCACTGGTGGTACAGACGCGAATACATGAAGGTCCATCGATGCGATCAAAACAGAGATTGCATTTGACTGCAACTCTACGATCTTCTTTTTGAATCATTGTGATAGCGCCATAAGGACACACCAACGAACAAGTACCGCATCCCACACACGCCTCTTCATGAATCTTGATAAAATCATCCATCTTCTCAATGACACCATGTGGACATACCGCTAAACACGAAGGTGACTCGCAGTGCATACACTGAAGCGGAGAGGTTTTGCCCTCAAACTTGATAACACGGTTACGAGAAATAAGCGGTAGTTTGGTCTCATAAGCCTCTACAAAGGCAATGCCTTGGAAACTTGCCGCACAGGCTAACTCGCAACTTAAACACCCGACACATTTGGTACTATTTGCCAATATAAAATGGTTTCGCATCTTAACGCTCGGTACAAGAGATACAAGGATCGATGCTGTTAAAAATAAGTGCAACATCGTCAATGCTGTTGTTTGGCATCATCACTTTGAGTGCCTCCCAGTTCATGTAGGTTGGAACTCGCCACTTCATGCGTTCAGGCTTTCGTGTGCCGTTGCTTTTGAGGTAATACACCAACTCTCCGCGAGGCGCTTCGGTGCGAGAAGTCGCTTCACCCTCTGGCAAAAGTGTTTTTACATGTAAGGCTATATCTCCTTGCGGAAGGGCATCTAAGGCTTGGTGCAAAAGCTTCATGGATTCTAAGATTTCATACAGTCTTACTTTGGCGCGAGAGAGGACATCGCCATCTTTTTGCAAGATGACATCAAAATGGAGTTTGTCATACGCGGCGTAAGGGGAACGTTTTCGCACGTCATTATTCACACCACTTGCCCTTGCAACAGGACCTACAACGCCAAGTTTTAGCGCATCTTCGTAACTGAGCACTCCAACACCGCTGAGTCGTGAGATCAGCGTTGGATCCGTTTCAAAAAGAGCGATGAACGCTTCGACTTTGCTTCTGTTTTTATCCAGTGTCGCTTTGATAGAAGCGATCAATTTCTCATCAAGGTCAAATTTCACGCCACCGATGGTGTTCGCACTGAGATCCATACGGTTTCCCCAAATGGCTTCTTTGAGGTCTTGAAAATCCTCGCGCGTTTCCAAAAACTGTGTCATCAGAGCTTTATTGTGAATGAGATGTGAAAGCATGCCAAGATTAAAGAGATGGCTTGCAATGCGCTTGATCTCATCGGCGATAACACGAAGGTAAAGGGCACGCTCAGGAAGTGTTATATTGGCGATTTTTTCAACTGCCATACAATAGGTAAAAGGGTGGTTGTTGGAACAGAGCGCACACACTTTTTCGGTGATGATAAGGTTTTGTAAAAAGTTTCGTTGAAGCACGATAGACTCGATGCCACGATGAACAAAACCGTTGATCATATCGACACTTTTGATGGTTTTACCATCATCATTTGGCTCGATTTTAAAATAAACTGGCTCTTCGAGGGCAACGTCAAAAGGTCCCAAAATGACTTTTGTTTTATCCATGACGCACTCCTTCTTCAGCTTTGACTCTGCTCCAAAGCTCTTGGCTCACTTTGCCACTCATGGCTGAGGAGAGCGAGTAGTACTCTTGCAAAACACTCTCTTTAATGGACTCATCTAAAAAGAGGCGTTTAGGGTTGGGATGATTGACAATGGCGATGCCATAGATTTCGGAAA
Organism: Sulfurospirillum oryzae; assembly: GCF_025770725.1. Classification (NCBI taxonomy): domain Bacteria; kingdom Pseudomonadati; phylum Campylobacterota; class Epsilonproteobacteria; order Campylobacterales; family Sulfurospirillaceae; genus Sulfurospirillum; species Sulfurospirillum oryzae. The sequence continues at coordinate 173,696 of NZ_JANZKZ010000002.1, forward strand.
GTTCCCTCTCTGTCCAGTCCGCACTTTTAAACAGAGGCGTGATGGAGGGAACGCTTTTGTCGGTGATGCGCAGTTTAAGATTGAGCATGACACCATTGAGGTCGAAGTGATAAACAAGTTCGTGTTCATCCTCTTTTTGGTATGCGGTGATCATGCACACACGTGCATTGAGTGTTGCAAGAATTTCGGCAAGCTCTAAAAGCAATTTTTTATCGGCAATTTCACACCAAAGGCTATCGCTATTGGGTTCAAAATGACAACGAAGTGCCATTGATTTTGTCATATCATTTAACTTTACATGTAAAGATTTCATTTAAAGGACTCTCTTTGCAAAAGTATGGTCACGTCTGCATTTTGGGCAAAGGCTAAAGAGTGTTGTAAGCTCTTCATTTACAGTGGCAAAGCCTTTTTGCAGCAAGGTTTTTGGGACGTTTATCATAGGTTCATGACATTTGGGACATTCACCATACTCGACCGTATTGGCAGTAATGGAGGTGTATTTTTCACTTTGGGGTGTCGTCTCTGCAAGTGTAGAGCTAAGTGTTATAGCTCCCGTTGGGCAAAAATAGGCACAGTTGCCACACAACGTGCAGGTGTTGTGCCAAATGATGAAGTCGTAGCTTTGTTGGGGTGCAACGCAGGAGATGTTGATCGCTCCTGCTGGGCAGACGAAAACACATGTCTGACAGAGTACGCATTGCTCTTTATCAAAAGCAACTTTTCCTTTATAGGTGTTCATGCGCTTACCTTCACTTTCCAAAGCTCACAGGCTTTAATGAGTCCATCAACGATCGTTTGAGGAGAAGGTGGACAGCCAGCGATATTGACATCGACATTGACAAAGCGGTCTAATGGCCCTTCAATGGAGTAACTATCGCGAAAGACACCACCGCTAATGGGGCAAATACCCATAGCCACAACGATTTTTTGCTCAGGCAAACGTTTCAGTGTTGCTTCTAAAAAAGGTTTGGATCGTGTGGTGATAGACCCCGTGACGATGACAATGTTTGCCTCTTCAGGGGTGTTGGTGTAAGTGCAATGAAGGGTGTCAAAACCAAACTTTGGAACAAGGATGCTTGCAAGCAGCTCGACATCACAGCCATTACAGGAGCCTGCGTTGATACGATAAACGTTAATATTATCTACCATAAAGGGTCTCTTTAGTTTATAGTTTTTTACTAATATTAATTCAATCAATAAAGATTGTTTTAAAGTTGGTATTGTAACACAATAATGAATGGATTGAGACATACAAAAGAGCTTTTTTCTAAAATCTTTACATGTAAAACGGTAAAATGCTTTATTTATATGGAAAGGATGAAAATGCCAAAAAGAGAAGAGGCGTTGACACTGTTAAAAGCCTATAACGGCGATGCACTTGTTACACATGGACTTGCTGTTGAGGGGACGATGCGCTATTTTGCAAAAAAAGCGGGCGAAGATGAAGAAAAATGGGGTATCGTAGGGCTTTTGCACGATCTTGATTATGAAAAATACCCTGAACAGCATTGCCATAAAACAGCAGAGATTATGCGAGAACATGGCTACTCTGAAGAGATAATACGGGCTATTATGTCGCATGGCTTTGGTTTTTGCACCGATGTTGAACCTCTCTCAAAAATGGAGAAAACCCTTTATGCCGTTGATGAACTCACAGGTTTGATTACCGCGTGTGCGTTGGTTCGTCCAAGCCGTTCTGTGATGGATTTGGAGCTTTCCTCTGCGAAAAAGAAGTTTAAAGACAAAGCTTTTGCCGCGGGTGCTAGCAGAGAAGTCATTCAAAAAGGAGCTGATATGTTAGGTGTCAGCGTTGATGAACTCATTGTTGACGTTATTGCCGCTATGAGAGCCATTGCTCCAAGTCTTGGGTTGGAGCTTAAAAACTAATCTAGCGACGACGCCTCTTAGCAGGAGCTTTTTTGACAATAGGGCGATAATCGACAATGGTTGTTGTCCCCTTTCCAGGGTAGCGATTCATTTCGAACTGTTCACCCAGTTTTGCAAGGAGAGATGTCAGTTTACTAGAACCATAGGTGCGTGGATCAAAGTCTGGTGATTGGCGTTTGATGTACGCACCAGCTGCCGATACACTTGCCCAACCCTCATCATCTTGCGTTTTTTCCCAGCCTACATGTAAAAGTTTTGCAAGCTCTTTTAAGCTGTCTTCATTGGTTGCTTTTGAAGGTTTAAGTTCGGGTGTGCCTTCCAATGTTTCTGTGTTAACGCTAAGATTTTCGGTGAAGATAAAGTCGTCACAGGCATTACGAAAGGAGATAGGCGTTTTGTGCTCACCAAATCCAAAAACGTAGATTTCTGATTCTTTGAGGCGAGAGGCTAGCTTGGTAAAGTCACTGTCACTTGAAACGAGGGCAAAGGCATCAAATTTTTGAGTGTAGAGTAAGTCCATCGCATCAATAATCATCGAAGCATCGGTTGAATTTTTCCCTGTGGTGTAAGCAAATTGCTGGATGGGCTGCACGGCAAGCTCGTTGAGGCTCTCTTTCCAGTTTTTGAGGTAACTGCTCGACCAGTCACCATAGGCACGCTTCACGATGATATGCCCGTGTGTCGAGAGTTCTGCAAGGATGAGCTCAAGCTTGCTTTGTTGAGCATTGTCCGCATCGATTAAGACAACGATTCGTTTCTCTTCACTAATATTTTTCATGCTTATGCCTTTAAAACGTAGTTATGAAATTATAGCTTAGTTATGATGGCTTGGTGACTTTTGTAGCTTTCCATAAATAAGGTAAAAAGAGTGCAATGATAATAAGGGCTGCACACCCCTCTAAAAGAAGCGTCTCGGCCGCTCCAAGATAATGCGAGATTGAGCCTATCAAAAGCGCGCCAAGAGGTTGCATGCCAAAAAAAGCCATTGCAAAATAGCTGATGACTCTTCCTCTCATAGTGCTATCTGAGGTTGTTTGAAGCAGGGTATTGATAATGGTAACATGTAACATCATGCCAAAGCCCGCAACAATGCAAAATAGATAGGAAAAGAGTAGGGTATGTGAGAGTGAAAAAAGGAGTATACCCAAGCCAAAAAGTGTGGTAGCGATGATGAGCAACTTTCTAAGGTTACTGGTGTGTTTAAGTGAAGCTAGAAGTATCGCGCCACTGAGAGCGCCAACGCCCACAAAACTGTTAAGATAGCCATAAATCGAAGCATCCCCACCCAAGGTCTCTTTGGCGATAATCGGAAACAAGGTCGTATAGGGAAGTACGAGCAGGCTCATCACGCAGAGCAGTAAAACCAATACACCAAGGGACGGAGTAGACTTGAGATAGCGCAGACCATCATTAAGATCAGCAAGCATCTTTTGGGTACGTGCTTGAGGAATATGCGCTGGAAGTTTCATCATAAGTAATGAGATGATGACAGCGATAAAACTAAGGGCATTGAGCATAAAACAGATGCCCGCTCCAAAGGTTTCGAGTATAAAACCTGCAAGCGCAGGTCCGATGAGACGTGCTAGATTGACCATGGTCGAATTAAGCGCTATGGCATTGCTGACATCTTCTTTTTGCTCAACCATATAATGCACCAAAGACTGACGTGCTGGAACATCAAACGCATTGACAATACCCAATAGAACACTAAGACAAATCAACTCTAGCACAGAATAATCCGTAAAGACAACCACCAACGTCATCGCAATGGCTTGCATCATCGAGGCAATCTGTGTGAAGAGAAGTACTTTAAAACGATTGTATCTATCGGCAATCGTGCCACCTAGAAGCGAGAGTAAAAAAGAGGGAAACTGAGAGGCAAAAACACTAAGACCTAGTATAAAAGCAGAGTTCGTTTGCACATAAATGACCCAATAAACAGCCGTTCGCTGCATCCATGTGCCCATCAAAGAGATGGACTGTCCTGCAAAAAAGAGTCGGTAATTTCGGCTTTTAAAAGCCCTAAAGGTGTGAATGTTCATGATGTAAGTACTCTTTAGTTGAATACGGAAATTATAGCGGAGTTAAGGTTTGAAATTGTTTTACATGTAAAGACAATTTTGCCACAATCCTTTGATGCAAAAAGTTATCTTGATCTTGCAAATTTTTTTCGTGTAGCATAAAGTAAATAAACCCCCTATCTCCTCTTTATAAACTTCATAATCTCATACAATCGTCATTTGTATGAGATAGAATATTTGCATATTTAACTTAAATGATATAATTTATATATCTTTAAGTTTAGTCTTTACATGTAAGTAAAAAATATCTCATAATAACAAGGAGACACGCGTATGTTTGAAAATTTCAAAGCAAGGGCTGAAGCATCGGGCAATACCGAAGTAAAGCGTTTTGCGACAACCAAAGAGGCACTTGGTTTTATTGAAGAGTTCCTTGCAAAAGAAGAAGTGAAAGATGAGCCGGGCTCTTACGCTGTTTGGGCAAAAAGTCCCATCTTGAGCCAATTTGATAACAAAGCGATGGCGGAAAAATTTCCAGGTCTTCATTTTGAAGTGACCAAAGAGCTAGCAAAAGGTGCAAAAGTGGGCATCACGCAGTTAAAGTGGGGATTGGCAGAGACAGGTAGTATGGCACAAGACTCTACCGATATTGAGCAACGCCTTGCGTCTGCGCTTGCATGGATTCACGTAGCAATTCTTCCTACGTCAAAAATCATTGCGGATATTCCTGCGTTGATGACAAAAATGCACCCAAAAAATGACAAATACATTACCCTCATCACAGGTGCGAGTAAAACGGCAGATATTGAACGTGTGCTTGCTATTGGTGTTCACGGACCTGAACGATTGGTTATAGTGTGTGTCGATGATTTAGAGTTAGAAGGAGTACAGTCATGAAACAAGATATGTCAGCATCTATCCACAAAGCCCTTAAAAATCAAAACCTTGCAGGTATTTTAGACCGATGGAATTACCCAGCGACACGTGCTAAAGCATTTGAAGGTATCGATTTTGAGGCATTACGAACTAAAATTGCAGATATTAAAGGTGAAGCGGCTGGTCATCTTGATGAATTAGCCGAGACATTTAAGAAAAATGCAGAAGCCAATGGCATCAAAGTGTTTCGTGCCAACAGTGCTGAGGCAGCACGACAATACATTGCCGATCTTTGCAAAGAAAAAGGTGTCAAAAAGATTGTTAAATCAAAATCAATGGCAACCGAAGAGATTCATCTTAACCATTTCCTTGATGAATTTGGCATTCAATCTGATGAAACAGACTTGGGTGAATGGATTTGCCAGCTTGCGCACCAAACACCTTCCCACATGGTTATGCCTGCACTTCATCTCACCAAAGAGGAGATTTCAGACCTTTTTGAGGAAGAGACCAAACAACCTTTGGACAATGACATTCAAAAACTCGTTAAAGTTGCACGAAAAGCGATTCGCGAGAAATTCTTTGAAGCCGATATGGGAATTTCTGGTGCCAATATTGCGATTGCAGAGACAGGCTCTATCGTCATCTGTACCAATGAAGGTAACGCGCGCCTTGTAACAACACTTCCAAAAGTACACGTTGCGTTAGTGGGACTTGAAAAACTTGTTCCTCACTACACTGATGCTGCGCCTATTTTAGCCGCACTTCCTAGAAATGCGACGAGTCAGCTTTTGACCAGTTATGCTTCCTTTATCTCTGCTCCAACACTCAATGATGATGGGTCTATGAAAGAGGTGCATATCGTTTTGATGGACAACAATCGCACCAAAATGGCACAAGACCCTAAATTTAAAGAAGCACTTCAGTGTATTCGTTGTGCGGCGTGTTTGAACGTCTGCCCAGTGTATCGTTTAGTGACAGGACATGTTTTTGGTGACATCTATACTGGTGGTATTGGTACGATTTTAACAGCATGGTTCAATGAGTTAAAATCAGCCGAAGATATTCAAGCGCTTTGTATCGGATGCGATAAATGTAAAGATATATGTGCCGCTAAAATCGACATTCCTGGACTCATTTTAGAGATTCGTCATCGTGCTGCTGAGAAAGAAGGTTTGCCGTTTATCTATAAAACTGCGCTTGAAGTCATCAATAATCGCAGAGTCTTTCATGGCATGTTGCGTGCAGCTTCTGTGCTTCAAAAACCATTTGTGAAAGAGGGATTTATACGACACTTACCGATGTTCCTCTCAGGTTTGTCAGAGTATCGAAGCTTACCATCCGTTGCACCGGTTCCATTCCGTGATCTTTTTAAAACGATCAAACAACCAAAATGCGATGAAAAGGCGGTCTTTTATGCAGGCTGCGCGCTTGATTTTGTTTACCCAGATGCGGGTGTGGCAATTGTCAAGATCTTAAATAAAGCGGGTATTGAAGTACTCTTCCCAGAAGAGCAATCGTGCTGTGGTATTCCTCACTGGGGAAGTGGCTCGTTTGATATGGCAGCCGATGCCGCAGAGCGAAATATCTTGCCACTTTTAGAGGGCGATCCTAAGTATATCGTGGTAAGTTGTGCCAGTTGTACCACCGCTTTGAAAAAAGAGTGGGCTAAAATTCTCAAAGAACAACACAGAGAGACATTGATTCCTAAAGCCAATGAAGTCTCGTCAAGAACCTATATGTTCACCGAATTGGTTGACAAGCTCATTAAAGAAAAACGCTTGACACCAAAAGAAGGCATAGAGCTTCATACGTTAACGTACCATGACTCTTGCCATGCTAAACGTCATGTGGGTATTTACAAAGAGCCGAGGGCGGCGCTTAGTGCTGCTGGGTATGAAATCAAAGAGATGAATGAGTGCGATACCTGTTGTGGTATGGGCGGTTCTTATACGATTAAACAACCTGAAATTTCAATGCAAATGCTTAAACGAAAGCTTGAAAACATTGAAGCAACAGGTGCTGAATTTGTCTCTGCTGAGTGCCCAGGTTGTTTGATTCAATTACGTGGTGGACTTGATAAAACAGGTTCTAAAATTAAAGCAATACATCCTGCGGAATTGATGGTCGATAAGTTTAAATAATGTTCTACAAGAAGGAAGAGCTTTTGGCTCTTCCTTCTCTTTTTAAGATCTTGCGTGCTCTTCTTTAATCTCTTTTGCAGTGGCTTTACGAATCGCTAACACCGTGGCTGTAAAGATAACATCAATGCCTGCAAGTGGGTGGTTTCCATCTAACGTGACATTGTCTTTGGTGATCTCTTTGATGGTATATGAGATTTTTTGATCTTCTACGGCTTCGTCTTCATCTTCAATCACTTCGATAAATTGCTCACCGACATAGATGTTGTCATCAAACTCACCACGCTCTTCGATGGTCACCAAGGATTCATCGTATTCGCCAAAGGACTCTTTGGGTGTGAGTTGTACCTTGATGCTATCGCCTACTTTTTTACCATCGAGCGCTTGTTCGATTTTGGCGAAAATGTCATTATAGCCGCCATGAAGGTAAATGAGTGGATCTGCACCTGAATCAAGCAGGTTTTTAGTGGTATCGGTGATGGTGTATTCGAGTGTTACAACAGAATTTTTAGAGATGGTCATTTTGTTTTCCTTTTTGGTGTTAATTTATTTTTTGAATAAACCAGTCAAATCGTCCTGAGCAGGTTACAATCTCATTGGTATCTTTTATCTCCACGTCAACGCTGATATATGCGCGACCTTTTTTTGCCAATTGCTCTTCAAATTTTTCTTTCATGGCATTGTCAATGTGCGCCAAACCATAAATCTCACCTGTCGCTGGTTTTTTGAATTTTATCTCTGATTCTCTTAAAATAGGCACTACATGACCAGAAAGATGTGGAAACATCTTCTGCAACGCCTCACCACTAAGGGTTTCAGCAAGTGTAAATTGTGCGCTTGCATGAACGGTTTGGATATGGTTTTCATTGCTTTTATTCAGTGGTAATGTTAAATAGCCATCACGATTACGGCTTAACCCTACTTTTTGGACAAATGGTATTTCTAACACATTCATCGTTGCGTTCCTCTTTTGTGCAAATAATCCCTGAGCCTCTGCACACCTTCGCTCATGTGCTCAATACTTCTTGTGTAAGCAAAGCGAAGGTAGTGATTTGTGCCATTGCTTCCAAAGTCGATGCCCGGTGTCGTTGCGACGTGGATGTTTTCCAAAAGCTCTTTAGCAAAAGCAAAGCTATCATCGGAGTACTTTGAGATGTTTGCCCAGATGTAAAAAGCACCTTCTGGTTTCGCGTCGATCTCAAAAAGTTGTGAGAGTTCAGCGTATAAGAAGTCGCGGCGGGCTTTGAATTCGGCTTTGATGGTTGTAAGGTAGCTTTCATCAAAGGCTTCAAGTGCTCCGTATTGGCTCAGTGTGGGTGCTGAGATAAAAAGGTTTTGTGCGACGATCTCGGCATGGCGTACTTGCTCTTTGGGGACAATCACCCAACCCAAGCGCTGACCAGGCATACAGTAGTATTTGGAAAAGCCATTGATAACCAAAACATTTTTTCCAAATTCAAGCGCACTGTGCGCATTTTCTTCGTAGGTCAGACCATGGTAAAGCTCATCGGAGATAAACGCTATGTTATGGGCTTCGCAGTACTCAACGAGTTCTTTGAGATTTTCTTTGGTGTAGATATTTCCCGTTGGATTGGCAGGCGAAGAGATTTGCAGAGCATCTAGCTCATGTGATTTCAAATCCTTTACATGTAACTCAAAATTATCCTCTTTACCGATGGGCATAAACTGAGGTTTGATGTCAAGAAGATGTGCAAAATTTTTGTAACACGGGTACGAGGGATCACTTAGTCCTAGCGTTGCTTCGCCTTTAAGTGTAAGGGCATAAGCGATTAAAAATGCACCGCTGGTTCCCGGCGTTAAGAAGATTTGGTCGATGTCTATTTTTACATTGTAGGTTAAAGCGTAATGCTGTGCAATTTTTTCACGTAAAGCAATTAAACCGTGGCTTTGCGTGTAGGAAAATCGGTTCTCATCAATGCTTACATGTAACGCTTTTTTAACATTAGGAGAGGGTGGAAGGTCGGGCTGTCCGATCTCAAAATGAATACTATCTGGAAACTTTTCAGCCTCTTTGACAATGTCCATGACAATAAAAGAGCTCATTTCTTTGCAACGCATATCATTACCTTTGGATTTTAAAACGGATATTATAGCTCATTTGAAAGAAGAGGGAAACGAATGCTTCCCTTAAAAAGTTTACGAAGCTATGGTTTGGAGAAACTCGGTTTTGAGATCTTCGTAAGGAAGATAACGACCAATGACGACAAGTAAAGATTTGCGCTCACCCTCAAAAGGGGCTCCAAAGTCGAAACCAACAACTTTGTGGACACCTTGAACGATTAAACGGCGTTCATCACTATCCACCGCAAGGACACCTTTGTAACGTAGCATATCGTTGCCGTATATTTCGACAAGATTTTCCATAAATGCACCGATTTTTTTGATGTCAAGCTCACCTGCTTCAAAGACATAAGAGGTGATGTCATCGCTCCAAGAGTGTGTCTGCTTTTTGGTGCTAAAGCTTTTAAACTGGATGTTTTGAACATCTTTAGCTTGGTAGAAACCTTGGTTTACATGTAAAGAATCACTCAGATCAAACGCCCCAATGCCTATCCAAATCTCTTTGGGTAAAGCACCCTGAAAGGCTTCAAAAATTTCGGCTTTTGCGTTAATAGCATTGATGCGAGAGAGAACGATCTCTTTTTGTGCTTCATCGATGCTATCAGCTTTGGTAAGGATGATACGATCGGCAAAGCCGATTTGAGAAGCGGCAACACGGTGTTCATCAAGTTGCTTGATGATATGAATACTGTCCACGAGCGTTATAACCGCATCAAGCATGATGCGCTCACGAATAATCTCATCAACAAAAAAAGCTTGAACGATGGGTGCAGGATCAGCCAGTCCGGTTGTTTCTAAAAGCAGGCGATCGGCTTTAAACGTGCCAGAGTCTATTTTTGCAAGCAATTCGTGAAGTGCTTGGGTTAACTCGCCTCTGATGCTACAACAAACACAGCCATTGCTCAGTTCAACAATTTCCACATCGGCATCTTTTTTAAGCAATGCTCCATCAACATTAACAGCGCCAAACTCATTTTCGATGATAGCAATGCGTTCATTTTTGTTGTGTTCTAAAAGGTAGTTGATGAGCGTCGTCTTACCTGCGCCTAAAAAACCTGTCAAAAGCGTGACAGGAAGAGGTGCAAAAGCTAGATTCTCATCAACAACAACGTCCGCCATTTTTGCCTCCATATCGTGCTTCAACACGCTCTCTGTAAAATTCTTCATAACTCATAGGTGTTTGTTCAGGATGTGTGAGACGGATATGTTGTACATACGTATCATAATCAGGCATACCGACCATCAAACGTGCGGCTTGACCCAAATATTTACCCGCTTTCGCAAGATTTTCAAACATTATTTTTCCTAGTCAAAGATTGCACAAAGAGGTGATGAAACACCTCTTTGTGATTGTAGATTTAGTGTGCTGTACCGCTTATGATTGCTTCTGCATTTGCAGGCATTGGAGCATAAGGGACTTCATTTGTTGTAGGTTGATCAGATTTAAGTGCTTTAAGGCACGCTTGTACCGTAAAGCCAATCATTGCAACAACAACGACCATAAAACCAAGAATCAAAACACCATCAAGTTGGTTGTTAAAAATGACTTGTTCAACAGATGCTTGAGATTTAAAGACCGCATTGGGTTTAAAGTTACCACTTGCAAGAAGTGCTTGAAGTTGGTTTGCTTTAGCAAAGAAGCTTACCGCTGGGTCAGAGCTAAATGCTTTTAACCAACCTGCACTCATCGTACAAATAACCAACCATGTCGCTGGAACAATAGAAACCCAAGCAAAGGCTTGTTGTTTCATTTTGAAAAGAACCACAGTACAAAGCATCAATGCGATTGCGGCAAGCATTTGGTTTGTAATACCAAAGAGTGGCCATAAGGTATTAATACCGCCTAATGGATCAACAACGCCCACATAGAGGAAGTAACCCCATGAAGCAACAACGAGTGCTGTTGCAAGTAAGTTTGCAAACAAAGAGTTTGTTTTTTTCAAGTTTGGATTGATAAGTCCTAGTAGATCTTGCAACATAAAACGCGCTGCACGAGTTCCAGCATCAACCGCAGTCAAGATGAAAAGAGCTTCAAATAGAATCGCGAAGTGGTACCAGAAAGACATGGAACCCAGTCCGCCAAGTGCTTGGTGGATGATTTTAGCCATACCAACCGCAAGTGTAGGAGCACCACCAGCACGAGAAATAATACTTTTCTCGCCAACTTCTGCTGCAATTTGAGTGAGAATATCTGGAGTAATTACAAATCCCCAATTGCTAACGGTTGTAGAAGCTGCTGCTGCAATGTCCGCTAAACCTGTTGGGTTAAGTGCGCCCATTGGGCTGTTCATTGCAAAGTAAACACCTGGATCAATAATAGAAGCTGAAATGAGCGCCATCATCGCAACGAATGATTCCATAAGCATACCGCCATAACCGATCATACGTGCTTGTGTCTCATTAGCAAGCATTTTTGGTGTTGTACCTGAAGAGATGAGGGCGTGGAAACCAGACACGGCACCACATGCAATGGTAATAAACAAGAATGGGAACAAACTACCTGCCCATACTGGTCCATGACCGTCAAAAGCATATTTTGTGACAGCAGGCATTTGCATATTTGGCATCATAATAACAATACCAATTGCTAAACCAACAATCGCGCCAATTTTTAAGAAAGTAGAAAGGTAATCACGAGGTGCCAAAAGAAGCCATACAGGAAGTACAGCAGCTATGAAACCATAGGTAACCAATGCCCATGTTAAGGCAACACCGCTAAGATCAAAGTAAACTGACCATGTTGGGCTTTCTGCTACTTGTCCACCTAGGATAATTCCAAAGATAAGACCAGCAATACCAAAAACAGAAGCTTCAAGAATACGACCTGGGCGAATAAAGCGGAGGTAGATGCCCATAAAGAATGCTAATGGGATAGTAAATGCTACTGTAAAGGTTCCCCAAGGACTGTGTGTAAGTGCTTTAACAACAACCATTGCAAGAACCGCTAAGATAATGATCATGATCATAAAACAAGCGATCAAAGCAATAACACCAGGAATGGTTCCCATCTCTGTTTTAACAAGCTCACCAAGTGATTTACCATCGCGTCTTGTGGAAACAAAGAGAACCATATAGTCTTGTACAGCACCTGCTATAACAACACCGATTAAGATCCAAAGCATACTCGGTAGGTAACCCATTTGAGCTGCTAAAACAGGTCCAACGAGTGGACCAGCACCTGCGATTGCCGCAAAGTGATGACCAAAGAGAATGACTTTGTTCGTTGGAACATAATCAAGTCCATCATTATGACGAAATGCTGGCGTCATACGTGTAGCATCAACTTTTAAAACCTTATCTGCAATGTAAAGGCTGTAGAAGCGGTATCCAATCAAATAGACACATACTGATGCTGTTAATACCCACATGGCATTAATCGATTCACCCCGATTTAATGCAATATAACCAAATGCAAAAGCACCCAAAATGGCTACAAATAACCAAGCTATCTTCGTTGAAGAGCTTGTACTGTTTGTCGACATATTTTACCTCCGTATAAAATTTGCAATCGTAGAGCATGAAACGTCAAAAAAATTGACATTGCTAAAGCATCTGCTAAATCAAATGCCATAACAACGGTTGAAGGTAGCATATATTTTTTTAGATTAGGTTTAATTATTCTTTTCTTTTAAAAAAATAACACTTAATGTTTCAAAAAGTGTTTTAACTTTTCTTATCTGAAAAATTTGATGTTTATTCTGATCTAAAACATCTATTTAAGAGTTCTCTTTTTAAGATTTTGCAAATACTCATTAAAGACAGGATGGTATACGGAACGATTCTTGTATATGCTTATAAAAGCTCAATTAAAAGAGGTTCATAATGCGTTTTACTCATGCAACACCTGAAGCAACTTATGGTTTTGCCAAACGTTTTTCACATTATAAAGACTTTTATGCAAGGCATAATGGGCTTATCTTCTCCAAGCTTGGTTTTGGAACCTTCAAAAAAGAGCCTTACAAAGAAGAAAATTATACATTTGACTATAAAGATGCCTTAAAGAGTGCCATACAAGGCGGTGTGAATGTCATTGACACTGCCATAAACTACCGTTATCAACAAAGTGAACGTGAGATCGGCGAAGTGCTAGAAGAACTTTTTGACAAGGGTGATGTAAAGCGCGAAGAGTTGATCATCTGTTCCAAAGGTGGCTTTGTCCCACTTGATTTTCCTTTTCCTGAAAATCCTTATGCGTGGATTCATGAGCATATTATTCAAAAAGGTTTGGCAAGTCCTGAAGAGATCGAGCTTGATCAACATTGTATGAGTCCTGCTTTTTTACAAGACTCGTTGGAACGCTCTTTAAAAAACTTACATGTAAAGTGTTTGGATATCTACTTTTTGCACAATCCAGAGACCCAACTGACTAAAATAGGCTACGACCAGTTTCTCAAAAAGCTTGAAGAGATCTTTGCATGTTTTGAAACGATGGTCAGTGAGGGAAAAATCAAAGCGTATGGTTTAGCGGTTTGGAACGCTTTTACTTATGAAGAAGGCAATAGCGAGTACATTCGCCTTGAAGATGTCTACGATGTCGCTTGTCGTGTAGGCGGCGCTAATCATCATTTTAAGTACATCCAGCTTCCTTTTAACATTGCTAAAACCCATGCATACAGTGTACCAAACCAAAAGATGCGCGATGGCAACTACTACACACCTCTGCAGGTAGCGCACAAGCTAGGGCTTGGTGTGATGAGTAGCACGTCATTGTTGCAGATGCACCTTTTTCAAAAACCTTTTAAGCCTGAAATCGGTTTTCTTTTGGATTCCAAGATGGAGCTGCAAAGCGATGTTCAGCTTGCCCTTCAGTTTGTACGCTCAACTAGGGGTATTGTAACTTCGTTGTTTAGTTCAAGTAAAAGTGAACATGTAAGGAGCAATCTAGGCATTGCTACGATAAATGCCACCAACAGTGCCAAATACAATCTTCTATACAAAGTGGAGCGATAATATGACGTACGATGTAATTGTAATAGGCTCAGGCATCGCAGGTCTCATGGCGGCGATCGAGGCAAAGAGTGAACACAACAGTGTTGCTATCATCACTAAAAGCAATATTTTTAAATCCAACAGTTCGGTTGCGAGTGGGGGTATCAATGCTGTTTTAGATGAAAATGATGAAGCTGAAATTCAAAAACACATTGACGATACGATGAAAAGCTCGAAAGATCTTGGCGATAGTAAGGCTATTAGTTATCTTTGCCATCAAGCACCGTTGATTATTAAAAAACTTGTTAAGTATGGTGTTGCGTTTGATCGTGATGAAAATGGCAAGATACTGCAGAGAAGTTTTGGTGGCGGTAGCTCGAAACGTACTTGTTTTGTGGGCGATAGCACGGGGTCAGCCATCACTCAAGCATTGATTAAAAAAGCAAAATTGGTAGGTGTTGAGTTTTTAGTCAATCACTTTGTGATGGACATCACTAAGATTGAAGAGTATGTGAGTGGTGTGGTTGCACTTAAAAAATTAGACTCAACAGTAACCGTTTATCCTGCAAAAGCAGTGGTGTTTGCAGGCGGTGGGTATGCGGGAATTTACAGGGGTTTTAGCACCAATGCCCAAGACTGCACAGGAGATCTTTTAAGCGTAGCGCTTCGTGCTGGTTTAAGTCTTAAAGATATGGAATTTGTGCAGTTTCACCCCACAGGTTTTGCTAAAACAAGCTACCTCGTCTCTGAGGCAGCAAGGGGAGAGGGTGGACATCTAGTCAACTCTGATGGAGAACGTTTTGTCAATGAACTAGGCACTCGCGATGTCCTTGCACGTGCCATTTTTGAACAGATGAGAGCGGGAAAAAAAGTCTATCTTGACATGCGTCATATCCCCAAAGACGTCCTAGAGACACGTATTCCTTCGTTGTATAAAAGTGCTTATAACCAAGTAGGCATTGATCTATCAGATGAGCTTTTAGAGATCAAACCTGTGGCACATTACAGTATGGGAGGTATTGCCTCTTCGATGACAAAAAGTGAAATTAAAGGGCTTTTTATCTGCGGAGAGAGCGCAGCTCTTGGTGTTCATGGCGCTAATCGTTTGGGTGGAAATTCGCTTTTAGAAGGCGCCGTTTTTGGAGAACTCGCAGGGAAAAAAGCGAGAAAGTATGCTTTTAATAAAGAGTTTTTACCCATTGATTATAACGTGGTGATTAAAAATATGAATTTGGTACAGCGCATTTTTGATGGAGATTGTTCCAAGAATTTCAATGCAATGCGCATCTCTGTGGGGAAAATAATGTTTGATAAAGCGGGCATTTTTCGTAATGAAAGCTCCTTACAAGAAGCATTTGATTACATGAAATACCTTCGCCTTGAGTCCAATACGCTTCACTGCATCGACAAAAGCAAGCACAATAACGTTGAACTTATCTCAATTTTAGAACTTAGAAATGCGCTTGAACTCTCTGAAGCAATCATTCTTTGTGCTATGCAAAGAAAAGAGAGCAGAGGGGCTCATTTTAGAGAAGACTTTGCCTTTACAAGTAAAGAGGGAAATCGTCATGTTCTTATTAAAGAACTTCAAAAAGGGTTTTTTAAAGTGCATTACGAAGAGAGTGGATTGACCAAGTGGCTCAAGAAAATTTTAACATAAGGAAAAGGCAATGGCAAAAGTAATGCTTCGAGAAGAAAATGGAGAAATTTGTTTTTATATCGCTAAAAAAGACATGGAAGAGACTATCACTGAAATTGAGTTTAACAGTGAAGAGAAGTGGGGCGGTGAAGTAGTGCTGAGTAATGGTGAGACATGGTGGATTCAACCAAATCCTAAAAAACTCCCTAAAGAAGAGGTCTGCAAGAAGTTGTCTGATTAAAATATAAACATAAATACTGGACGTTAAGTGTCCATCTTTAACTATAATATTTTAATCAGATTGAGAAAAGGAGTGAAAAATGGTTCCATTTGAAGCTAAGTGTGGGGATTGCCTTACCACTAGAGAACTTATGACACTCTACGAGACAGCAACAGTCGTTTCTAACTCGTTAGATTTAGTCGCTTCACTCGAAAAAGCATTACAGATTTTAAAAAATAGATTGCATTTAGAAAAATGTGTCATACATACGCTGAGTGAAGAAAATCTTTTAACGGTTTACGCCTGTATTGATTTTAGCAAGCACCAAAAAGAGCTTGCGACTTATAAGTTAGGTGAGGGTGTGACAGGCTTTGCAGCGGAAAGCAAAGAACCTGTTGTGATTGAAAATTTACATAACGATATGATGTTTCTAAACAAATCAGGTAATCGTGACCAAAATGCACTCTCTTACATCGCGGTTCCTATGTTGGTTGATCAAGAAGTCATTGGTGTTTTGGGGGCAAGTATCACTAAAACAACAGCGATTGATTTTGAAAGTACGATTCGTGTTTTGACTATTTTAAGCTCTATTTTTGCACAGTCTATCAGGTCGCATGACATCAATCTCAAAGAAAAAGAGCGCCTTAAAGAGCTCAAACTTTACTATAAAATGGAGTGGGACTCAAAAGTGCACAATTTTGGTGATATTATCGGTGAGAGCCCAAAAATGAAGAGTGTTTATAACGTTGTTGAGCGTATTGCTGAAAGCAATGTGACGGTTTTAGTACGGGGTGAAACAGGAACGGGAAAAGAGCTTGTAGCCGCAGCGATTCATAAGCGCTCAAAGCGTCGTGAAGAGCCATTTGTTAAACTGAACTGTGCTGCCATTACCGATACACTCATTGAAAGTGAACTTTTTGGGCATGAAAAAGGGGCGTTTACCGATGCCAAAGAGGCACGCAAAGGACGCTTTGAACTTGCCGATGGTGGAACACTCTTTTTGGATGAAATCGGCGATATCTCATCCTCTGCCCAAGTCAAGCTTTTGCGCGTTTTACAAGAGCGGGAGTTTGAGCGTGTAGGTGGAAGCAAGACCATCAAGGTCAATGTCAGGCTGGTTGCCGCAACGAATAGAAACCTTGAAGAAATGGTGAAAAACGGCACGTTTAGAGAAGATCTTTACTACCGTCTTAACGTCATTCCCATAGATTTACCTCCACTTCGTGAACGTGGTAATGACATTGCGCTTTTGGTCAATTTCTTTTTGCAAAAATCAATGAACAATCATAAAAAAAGAGTCATCATTACCGATGAAGCAATGGATATACTCTGCCAATACACATGGCCTGGCAATGTTCGTGAGCTTGAAAATACGGTTGAGCGTATCGTGCTTATGGGTAATGAATATGGCATTAGTGCCGACGAAATGTTACTTTTACTTCCAGCCTTTAACCAAAAATTAATGTGTCAAAGAAGGATCATGAGTGAAGAAGAGTGAATTAGAAGCACGCATTAAAGAAGGTAGTTTAATTCCTTTTCTAGGGATGGGTGTCTTTAAAGAGACCAAAACAGAAGAGGGGGAGCAACTTCCATTTGATAGCGACTCGATGATTTTGCGTCTTAATGGCGGAAGGGCGATGTCGCCTCGCTTGATGTATGAATACTCGCGTGCGGCGATGAGCCTAGAACAGCGCAAAGGGCGACCTTTTATTGAGCAGATGACACATCATATCTTTACAGCAAAACCTTACCCAATTCCTGAAGTGTACGTGTGGCTTAAAACCTTGATGCCACACTATGTGGTCGATCTTAACCTTGATGATTCACTTCTTAAGCTTTACGCGGATGTTGATCACTTTTTGATTACAGGGGTGAGCCGCATTATGGCTGGGTATGATCGTTTTATTGTTTACATGTACACTTCTTCCACTAAAGCGTATCATCGCGTTGAAAAAGAGATGTTAAATCCCATGATTCCCATTCTTTTCAAACCCTTAGGATGCACTGTTCCTGAAAAAAGCTTTATTATTAGCGATGCTGACTTTGTCGATTGGTTGACTGAAGCGATGGGCGGTTACGCACTTCCACCGTTTCTCAAAACCTTTAAAAATGAAAAAAGCTACCTTTTTTTAGGGATTGATTTTGATCGCGATACGTATCGTATGGTGGCAAATGAAGTCACACTTGGCTTGGATGGTGGCTATTTAGTGAATGATAAAAAAGAGATGAGTAAAAAAGAGGAGAAGTTTCTAACGTCTCATAAAATTGAAAAGTTAGAAACTTCATTAGAAAGTTTTTTAAAGGGTGCCTAATTTTAGGCAGCCTTGATATCTGTTATTCTTCGACAGTCACTTCGACAGGTTCGCTTTCCCAAACACCGTGTTTTGTGCAGTAGCTTTGCGCAACAAGCGTTAGTTTTTTACCGCTTGGAACGATGCTAAACGTAACTTCTGCTTGTCCTTTTTTGTCTTGTCCTCCAAGAGTTCCTGAAATAAAATCAGCACGTGCTAAAAGCACATCTGCATTATAAAGTTGTACATTTGCGATGTAGTGATCAAAATCATCAGGGTGTGTATAGGCATTGCCAACTTTTACGGTAATTTTAAAAGGTGCATTTTGTTTAGCAGTGCTAGCACAGGTAATGAACGGAGAGTGTCTATCAATATAATCTTTTCGTGCTTCTCTCTCAACAGTATCGATGTCAACGTAACGATTGATTTTTGGCATTTAGAACTCCTTTTTAATAATAGATTTTTTTCATAACCCATTGAAACAAGAGTATTGCTTATAGCACATCACTTTTTAAAACTAAAAACATCGCCATAGCTTTGGCTATGACTCAATTTTGAGTTTTAAAAATTAATGCACTCTAAATAAACTCTTTATGGTTTCAAGGGTTATGAAAAAAATCTAATAAGTTTTGAAATAATAATAAAGTCTCACACAAACATCTCTTAAGAAAGGGATAAAATAAGTCTTATTTAGAATGATTTAAGGGTAGAGAAATCTACCCTTGTATTAGATAAGTGTAATAGCTACTTTATGTTGATCAAGACCGATGCTTTTTTTATCGGTATTGCCAAAAGCAAGAAGAAGGAGTTCCGCAAGGCTTAAAACGCTCAGTCCAATATCGCGACCTGCTGTTTTTTCAAGCTCTTTTTGGTAGAAATCAAACATTACAAAGCTTCGTGCATCGCTTACAAGAATAAAATCTGCAGCATTGTCAAACATATCGAGCATTGCTTTAGCGCCAAGTTTTTTAGCCAGTAGAGAAGACGCGTCGTAAACCTCAAAGCCATCACTCTCATACATACTAGCGTGTTTAATAGATTTGAGTTTGATAAGATCAAGTAAGTCTGGTATAAACTCTGCCTTGCTGTATTTTTTAGCACGACACGCGTTTGAGCCTAAAAAGAGGGCTGCTTGAAAATTTCCAAATGGATTTTTGAGCAAAGTTGTTAGTTTTTCTCTACCCACTTCTTCTAGAAGAAGTTGCTCAAGTGAAATAACATTCACATCTAAATTTAACGCTAAGTTTTTTTTCTCTAAACGGCTAGCGATTTCAAATTTGAGATTATCGTCATTTAAAAGAATCTCTTTGGTATGGGCATGGCAGATAAGAGAACTTTGTTCAAAACAGAGAATATCACGTTTTTGCTCAGCTGCTAAGGTGAGATTATATGCATAATGCTCTAAAAACTTGAGACGATCCAAGCCCATGTATTCACTGCCAAGATCGGCTTTAGCATTTTTAAAAGAAGGTGCATCAATGTTTAAAAGGTCTATGAGTTTTCGTGCAGCTGTGATCATTGGAGCTGTTTTTTCACGTTGGATAATGGCATCAAAAAGAAAATAGTTTTTCATGGTTACTCCTTACAAAAGATCAATGTGATGAGAAAATTTTTCGACAAGTGGGTTAGCAAATGGTCTAAGTTTCATCACTTCATTTTTAAGTTCAGTGATTTTTTTCTCGACATCTGCACCACAAGGGTAAATTTTCTTACACAATCTTACATGTAAAAAGACGCCAGTATGTTCATTGGCAACGATTTCTAGAATTTCACGTTTGTGTTCAGGGTGTTTATGAATCATGTCGTAAGCAAAGGCAAAAAGTGCATCGCCTTGATAGTCTTCAACCAAATCAAGTACGCTTGAAGCGTAGTGATAAATGAGGTATTGTTCAAACAGGGCTCTATCTTTTCCTGCAACAAAAGTGCATAAAAGGTCAAAGCTTCGATAAAAATCATCCGTGTTGATAATCATATCTTTGGTAACACGTTTAGTGTTAAGTGGCTCTATGGTGAGTGATTTTCCAAACGAGTTGATAATACCATCAATTGAGGCATTAGTAAAAAGAGCTTTTCCATTGATTTTCAGGGCAGATAATTCGCCTTTTGGGTAATCAAAACTGCAATCTTCCATTTGAATAAGCGCTAAAAGATCGTTAACATTTTTGTTTCTATCAATCGTGATAAAATGTTTTTTATAGTAAGGTAAAAAATCCGTTTTAGCGTCAAAGCGAAAGACGCTGAGGGCGAGCGTACACTCCATATTTAAGGACTCCTTTTAGATGTATCTTTCCATAATAGCGCAAGATTACTTGTAAGATTCTGTTACTTAAAAGTTAACTATGAGACGTGTTTTAGCCTAAGAGAGTGTTGTTACTTTTTTGTGATGATCTTGCCTAATGGCTTCTTAATGCATAACATCCTACAATAGGAGAGTTTTATCAAAGAGGATTTTATGTCAAAAGAGGCATTTTTTATTTCAGAATTTTCCAGTAAACACATCGGCGATGATGGTGCTGTTATTGGGGATTTTGTTTATTCCAAAGATCTGTTTTGCGAAGATATTCACTTCAAGCGTTCGTGGATGAGCTTAGAGCAGATAGCCCAAAAAAGCATGCTGGTTAATATCTCCGATGCGATTGCTATGAATGCTAAACCTAAGTGGGCGCTTATCGGCGTGGTAATGCCGAAACATTTTACGTATGAACAATTGCGTGAATTAAGTACTGGGTTTCAAAATGTAGCACAAACGTATGGCGTTGAGATCATTGGTGGCGATACAACAGCAGGCGAAAAGTTGATGATCTCCATTACCATCATCGCAAAACGTCCTTCGAAAGTGCTTTATCGAAGCGGTGCGAAATACGGAGATTTGGTCGCCTTTACAGGTACATTAGGTCACTCTTACAAAGAGTTAACCAGACTTTTGCGCGGTGGGCATATCGGCAAAGATTCACGCTTTATGAAACCAGCGTTAAGGGCAGATTTTCTTTATAAAGTTGCCAAACACTTAAATGCAGGCATGGACATCTCTGATGGTCTTTCAAAAGACCTCTCAAGGCTTTTAAAAGCTAGTGGTAATTTAGGCTTACATGTAAAGCATAAAATGCCTAAACGAACGCTCTGTAGCGGTGAGGAGTATGAGATGCTTTTCACCTTTGATGCCCGTAAAAAAGCTATCATTAAGCGCATAGCAAAGCAGAGACGTACACCGATTACTATTGTAGGACAAGTAGCACGTAAACACTATGTTTGCCGTTGTAAAGAACACCATTTTTAACCCATTTAAGGATATTTATGATTAGACAATTTTTTCTCTCCCATTCGCCCATTAATGCGATGTTTACCAAAAATAGCAGTGACTTCGTGGTCAATGAAATTCCTCTGTATCCTTTTAGTGGTGAGGGCGAGCATCTTGTTTTACATGTAAGAAAAAAAGACCTCACGACATGGGATATGTTGCAATACTTAAGCGAAGTAACAGGATGTAAAGTGCGTGATTTTGGTTATGCAGGGCTTAAAGACAAAGATGGCATGACAACGCAGTACATTTCGTTGCATAAGAATTTCGAGCCAAAACTTGCTACTTTTTCGCATGAAAAGATCAAAATTTTAGATAAAACCTACCACAATAATAAAATCCGCACAGGACACTTAAAAGGCAATCGCTTTTTTGTCCGCCTTAAAAAGGTTAATCCTATTGATGCGAAAAAATTGCAAGATGGACTCAAAAAGATAAGCAAAGAGGGGTTTCCTAACTTTTTTGGCTATCAGCGTTTTGGCATTGATGGCGACAACTATATCAAAGGCAAAGCAATTTTAGAAGGAAAACGCAAAGAGCGTAACCCTAAGATGAAAGAGTTTTTTATCAACGCTTATCAAAGTCATCTTTTCAATAACTGGCTTAGTAAACGTATTGAAATAAGCCGTTTGATTGAAGAGTTTAATGCCGCCGATGCAACTCGCGCGACCAATTTACCCAAAGAGCTCGTCGAAAGCCTTAAAAAACAGCCACAGTTTTTCAAACTTCTTCATGGCGATGTTTTGCATCATTATCCTGCGGGGAAGGCGTTTGTATGCGAAAATGTCGAAGAAGAATTACCCCGCTTTTTGGAACGTGGAATTACCATCGCAGGCTGGCTTGTGGGTGGCAAAAACATTAGAGCTGAGTATGAAGCAGGTGTCATAGAGCAGGAAATTTTTAAAGAAAGCGAGCCATTTTTAGACAAAATCAATGGAAGTAGACGTTTTGCATGGACTTTTGCAGAAGATGTTGAGGGTGTCTATAAAGAAGAAGAGGCATGGTTTGAAATGCACTTTTCATTGCCTAAGGGCTCCTATGCAACCGTAATTATAGAAGAGCTAATAAAAGATACGCTATAATCTGCCCTTCAAAAGGTACAGTAGGTGATTGCTTGAGATTTCACGCTCAAGAGGAAAGTCCGGGCTGCATGTGAGACATGGTTCCGTCTAACGGACGGCTAGGGTAACCTAAGGGATTAGTGCAACAGAGAGTAAACTACCTAGAATTTTTCTAGGAAAAGGTGAAACGGTGGGGTAAGAGCCCACCAGTGCTTTAAGTAATTAAGGCAGCTATGTAAACCCAACCTGCAGCAAGAAGGGATGGTTTTGGTCTCACACACGATAAACCCTTCGCTAGAGGTCTATCGTAAGATAGATCGTAGATAAATAATCACCCACGACAGAACCCGGCTTATCGCTGTACCTTTTGTCAACAAAGCCTAAAAAAAGGATGTTTTTGGAAAATCTTATCTTTTTAGCGCATGTTGTGCTTTTGATGGTACTTTCTCCTATTATTTCTCGCGTATTTCGTATTCCTACTCCTGTTGTTGAGATTTTACTTGGCTCGTTTGCCGTTTGGGCAGGTTTTTTGCATGTAGGCAATGAAGTTTTTAGAAGTCTCGCCAAAATTGGCTTTTTGTACTTGATGTTCCTAGCGGGTCTTGAGATCGACATTCAACGTTTTCTTCACTACCGAGACCGTTTTTTAAAAAAAGCACTTCTATATTTTATCTGTCTTTACAGTATCTCTTTTATCATCTATCTCTCTTTTAACCTTTCACCTGTGTATATCGTTGCTATTCCTATCGTTTCTCTGGGCATGATTATGGCACTTATTAATCAGCATGGCAGGGAACACAAATGGTTGGAACTTTCACTCATTATTGGTGTCATTGGAGAGCTGATTAGTATTGGGGCATTGGTTATTTTTGATGGTGCGATTACCCATGGTCTTGGGTGGCATTTTTTCAAAAGTATTTTAATCCTCATTACAGTTCTTTTCTCTTCGTATTTCCTTTATCGCATTCTCAAAATTATCTTTTGGTGGTATCCAAACCTTAAGCGCCTCATTATGCCAAACGACGATACCATGCATCAAAGTTTACGCTTTAGTATGGCACTTTTTTTCATTTTGTTAGCTCTCATGCAATGGCTCGAAATAGACATGGCGCTAGGTGCTTTTATGGCAGGCATTTTCATTGCAAACTTTTTTGCGCATAAAAAAGAGCTTCCACACCAACTCTCAGCATTTGGCTTTGGTTTACTAGTTCCATTTTTCTTTATTTTTGTAGGCACAACGCTCGATTTAAACTTAATCTTTAGTGCCAATATTTTAACCCACGCTTTATGGATTGTTGTTGCAATGGTGGGCGCGCGTCTTGCGAGCTCTTTTGCGGCATATTACAGTTATCTAGGGTTTCGAAGTACGGTCTTGTTTAGCCTCGGCGATTCGATGCCATTGCTTTTTTTGGTTGCCATCGCTACGATTTCAGTCAAAAATGGAGCTATTGGCGAAGAAGAGTATGCCTCATTTATCGTAGCTGCTTTGATTGAGGGTATTGTTATTATGACGTTGATTCAGTTTTTAATGTTTCTTTTTAAACGCTTCGATAGGAAAAATGAAGAAAAAAATTAACTAAGGGGTATAAGAGATGAGAGTGCGCCAAAAATTAAGTTTGTTTCACTATTTTCACATCATCACTTTAATTCTTTTTTTAACTTTTGCGATCATCTTTTTTTCACTCAATTTTTACAATGCTAAGGTTAAGTTTGAACGCGATTCTGAGCGTCTTCAAGCCAATTATATTGAAACCAAAAAAGGTATGCTTGTCGCAAAAATTGAGCATTTTTTAGATTATATTGCAAAAGAACGCCAAAAGACATATATCCATACACAACAGATAGTTAAATCACGCGTTTATGAAGCCCATGCGATAGCAACGCAAATCTATGAAAAATATAAAAATACCCATGATGATGCTTTTATTCAAAAGCAGATTATTGAAACCCTTCGCCTCTTGCGCTATGAAAACAATCAAGGTTACTATTTTATTACGCGTTTAGATGGTATATCGATGCTTTTTCCCTTTAGTCCAGAATTGGAAGGGAAAAATATGTTTGACTCACACAATGATCAGATGGTTTTGGCTAATCAAGGAATGCTTAATATCTTCAAAACAGCAGATGAGGGGTATTATGATTATCTTTGGAGTAAACCTTCTTCTAAGGATCAATTTAATTTTAAAAAAGTCTCTTACGTCAAAGTTTTTAAACCGTACAATTGGGTTATTGGTACAGGGTTTTACCTTGATGATATGGAGCAGAAGATCAAAAAAGAGATTGTGAATGATGAAAAGCGTCTGATCACTGATAAAGAGAAAGGTGATTATATTTTTATTGGAACATGGGATGGTGTTGGTTTAACGTATCCTGCTAAAGATCAAAATATTTCACATCTTCAAGATGGCAATGGAAAATATTATATTCAAGAAATTATCACGAAAGTAAAAGAGGGCGGTGGGTTTGTTGAATACCAAACACTAGAGCGCCACCAACTCGTATCACAAAAAAAGCTGAGTTACGTTGTGCCTCTTGCAGACTGGCAATGGTACATCGGTACGGGTGTTTTTATCAATAACCTCAATCAAGAGATTCAGATACTGCGTAATGCCATGTCAGAAGAGATACAACGCGCATTCTACTCTATCATCGTATGGTTTTTAGTTTTTAGCTTTATTGCAGGTATTTTATATTTTTACATTAGCCATAAAATTCGTAAAGACTTTGCTCTTTTCATCAATTTTTTTGACTCATTAGCCAACAAAGACGAAGTTATAGACCCTGCTTCACTCAAATTCAAAGAGTTTGAAGAGTTGGCAAAGCATGCCAATACGATGCTTAAAGCAAAAATTTTTACTAATAAGCATTTAGAACAGTATAAAAAAATTGTTTCAAGTTCTGATGACTTTTTAGCTTTAATTGATCGTAACTACACCTATCTTGCGATCAGCGAGGCGTATCAGAAGTTTTTTAATAAGCGTACTGAAGAGATACTTGGGCATACCATGCCAGAGCTTCATGGATCACAATATTTTATAGAAAATCTTAAACACCTAAGTGATCGAGCTTTGTCTGGAGAGACTTTTGAAGATGAATTTTGGGCACTTTCGGCTTATGGAAAACGCTTTTTGCATACCAAATATTTTCCTTATTATGAAAACGAAGGCGATGTTCTTCCCATGGCGTATGTGGTTTCTGCACGCGATAATACTGAGAAAAAAGCAAATGAAGATCGCTTGCTTGCTTCCGAGAAAGAGTTGGAATTTTTAGCGCATAATGATGCACTGACAGGACTTCCAAATCGTCTGCTTTTAAGCGATAGAATTGCTCATGCGATTGAAAACAGTAAACGTCAAGGCGGTATGATAGCGGTCTGTTTTATTGATCTTGATAACTTTAAAAAAGTCAATGATAGTTATGGACATTCCTACGGTGATGAGATTCTCAAACAGTTTGCACAGCGTGTTCAAGGAAAAATTCGTCATTGTGATACGCTTTCACGCGTTGGTGGTGATGAGTTTATTTTGTTAGTTGAAAATATTCAAGAGAAGCATGAAATAGAGATTATCCTCTCCAAAATTCAAATGATTTTTGAAGAGCCTTTTATCAATAAAAAGCAAAAATTCTTTCTCTCTGCCAGCATGGGCATTAGTCTCTATCCAGATCATGGTATTGATGGTGAGACACTGATTAAAAATGCAGATACGGCAATGTACAAAGCGAAAGATGCGGGTAAAAATACGTATGCCTTTTACACGCTTGATATGACCGTAGCATCATACGAGCGCGTTGGTATGGAAAATGCCTTGCGTGAAGCGATTAAAGAGAAGCAGTTTTTGGTTTATTATCAACCACAAATGGATCTTAAAACCCATAAACTTATTGGACTCGAAGCGCTTCTTAGGTGGAACCACCCTTTAGAGGGAATCTTAGCGCCAGGGCGATTTATTGCTTTTACTGAAGAGACGCATCTTATTGTTGAGATTGGGGCATGGATATTAAAACAAACATGTATTGATCTTGTCGGGCTTCATCAAGAAGAGCTCTTTAAAGGGACAGTTTCTATCAATATCTCGGGTGTGCAGATTGAATTTAGTGATTTTCTTAAAACACTTAAAGAGACGATAGAAGAGACGAAAGTTGACCCTTCCATGCTTGAGATTGAAATAACAGAATCTTTTATCATGCACGATCCTGAACGTTGGATTGCACTTTTAAAACAGATGCAAAATCTTGGTATGAACATTGCCATTGATGATTTTGGAACGGGGTACTCTTCTTTAAGTTATCTAAGAAAACTTCCTATCAATAAGCTCAAAGTTGATATGTCATTTGTCAAAGACATCCCGAATCTTGAAGATGCGTGTGCCATCGTAAACTCTATTATTAACTTGGCTCAAAATATGAAAATTACAACTTTAGCGGAAGGTATTGAGCGGAAAGACCAAGAGAGCTATCTTGCTGAACATGGATGTGAGCAAGGGCAAGGATATTTATATGCCAAACCGATGAGTTTAGTAGAGCTCAAACATTGGATTAAAAAGCTTTAGATTTTTTGAAGTATGGAAGAAGTTTATTTATAATTTGAAAAACTCACATATATCCACTTCCAAAATGGTGGCTATTTTGTATAGATGTTCTATATTGTAATGCTTATTTTCCAATCCTGCTTCAATTTTAGCAATTGTACTAACCGATTTATGTCCTATTGTTAGGGCTAAATCTAACTGCGTAATCTTTTTTTCTTTACGAATACGTTGAACATTTTTTGCTATCATGCGGTGAAATTCTCTAATTTCATTTGGTAAAAATTCATGATGAGTTTTCATTGTCTTTCCCTATAGTGAAGTATAGTCTAAGTCTATAATGGTTACAATGTTTTTAAAATTCCCTATAGTGAAGTTTAAAAAAGAGGTATGGTGCGTTAATGGCAGAGTATTCGTGTATTAGTATTATTACGATAGCATGCACTGTATTATGTATCATTTGTTTTGTATTGGTGAAAATTATTTATCATCAAAAGCGCCAAGTTATGGATTTGCATCTACTTACGCAAAAAGATGAATTAACTCAAGCCTATACAAGACGCTATTTTTGTGAAATTTTAGAGTATCACCTAAAGTTAATTCAAAGGTACAATAACTCTTCTGCTGTTTTAATGATAGATATTGATAATTTTAAAGAGATAAATGATACGTTTGGACACCCCTTTGGTGATAATGTTTTAATACAAGTCGTACGAGAGTGTAACCATGCGTTACGTGAAAGTGATGTGATAGCTCGCTATGGTGGTGATGAATTTATTCTCTTGTGCCCTTTGATCACTCATGAAGACCTCATCATTATCGCACAACGCGTTCAAAATGCCTTACGTGATTTCCAAGGAGTACCTATCACATTAAGCGTAGGTGCATGTCTATTTGAAAAAACGTTTAGTGCATCGCATATTATTCATTCCGCTGATAAAGCTCTCTATAATGCTAAAAAAAATGGCAAGGATAGAATCGAATTTCTCATCCCTTGAAAATCGTTTTAAATCAGAGTACAATTGTCCTTAATCGTTCGTGCTAGGAGGGCTGGTAAACCAGCTGAGATAAAGAATGGTGATTCTTTGATCCTTGTGACCTGATCTGGGTAATGCCAGCGTAGGAAAGCTCAATCAAACCAACACACATCCTCTTTTGATACCTTCTCACAACTTTCATAATCTTTACATGTAAAAGTAATTTAATTCATTTTAAGAGGAAAATATATGAAACATTGTTTAACCATAGCGGGTTCGGACAGCTGTGGCGGAGCGGGCATTCAAGCTGACTTAAAAGCTTTTAGCGCCAATGGAACGTATGGCATGAGCGTTATAACCGCAATTACTGCGCAAAATACGCAAGGTGTATTTGATGTGCAAGACATTAACCCCTCTGTGATACAGCATCAAATCGAAGCAATTTTTGATGATATTCGTGTCGATGCCATTAAAATCGGTATGGTCTCTCGCCCTGAAACGATTGAGATCATCGCAGAAACGCTTAAAAAATACCCCTTACCACCTTTAGTAGTTGATCCTGTCATGATTTCCAAAAGTGGGTATGACCTATTACAACCTGAAGCCAAAAAAGCACTCATCGAAATTCTTTTACCGATGGCAACGCTTATCACTCCCAATCTTCCTGAAGCGGAAGTGATCGTTGGTTATAAGATCGATACGATTGAATTGATGCAAAAAGCCGCCGTTGATCTGCATAAACTGGGTTGTAAGTACGTGCTGGTTAAAGGAGGGCATTTGGAAAATGATGCCACCGATGTGCTTTATGATGGCGAGCAGTTTTATCTTTTACACTCTAAACGATTAGAGACGATTAACACGCATGGAACGGGTTGTACGCTCTCTTCCGCCATTGCGGCTAACCTTGCCAAAGGTTTACATGTAAAGGAAGCAGTTGAGGAAGCCAAAGCGTATATTACCGAAGCGATCACACATGGATTTAAACTAGGGCATGGCGTGGGGCCAGTGCATCATTTTTACGCACTTTACAAAAAAGCAGGAGTTGAGGCATGATGGAAGAAAAGACCACATTAAGTGGATTTGGACTTTTTGCACTCTGGTTTGGTGCCGCTGTGTCAATGGCAGAGATTTTTACGGGCGGACTTATAGCGCCACTTGGGTTTAGCGAAGGTTTAAAAGCGATTCTTTTAGGACATCTTATCGGTGGTTTGATTCTTATTTTGGGTGGCTACATTGGAGCTAAAAGTAAGCTTCCTGCCATCATGTCTACACGCATCTCCTTTGGGCGTTATGGTTCGTATCTTTTTTCGTTTTTAAATGTGCTTCAACTCATTGGCTGGACAGCCGTGATGATCATCTCGGGTGGGCGTGCTGCGAATGAGCTTGGCATTAGTCTGTTTGGATTTGATAGCATCAATACCTGGGCGATAGCCATTGGTGTTTTTATAGGACTTTGGATTTGGCTTGGAAAAGTAGGGTTTCAAAAACTCAATGTCGTTGCTGTTGTTCTTCTTTTTGCGCTCACATTGGTTTTGTGTGGCGTTGTTTTTCAGGAGGGAAGCATTTTACATGTAAAGCCCACGGGTGAAATGAGTTTTGGCTCCGCGCTTGAATTGAGTGTCATTATGCCGCTTTCATGGTTACCACTCATTTCAGACTATACACGTTTTGCGAAGAGTAAAAAAGGTGGACTCATCGGCAGTTTTACGGGGTATTTTGTAGGAAGCTCTTTGATGTACGCCATCGGTCTTGCCATCGCGCTTTATGCGCAAGATGCAAGTGTGGGAACGATGATGATGGCACTGCATTTAGGCTTTGCCGCTCTTGGCATCGTACTTCTCTCCACCATTACAACGACCTTTTTAGATGCCTACTCAGCAGGCGTAACGTTTACGAACATTTTCCCCCAAATGAGCGAGCGAAAGATCGCGCTTGCTATGGCACTCATTGGTCTTTTGGTAGCACTTTTTACACCTATAGAGCAGTATGAAACCTTTTTATACGCCATAGGTTCTGTCTTTGGACCGCTCTTTGCCATTTTGCTGAGTGACTATTTTATCTTTAAAAAAGAACAGATCGAGCCTACTTTATCTTTACATGTAGGCTCATTCATTGTGTGGGCAATGGGTGTTGTGCTTTATTATTGGTTTATGACACTTGATTTAACGCTGGGATCAACACTGCCTACAATGCTTGCAACGAGCACGATTTTTATTATTTCAAAAAAGGCGATCGCATCATGGACATTAAAGAGCAACTAAAAGAACAATTTATTGCATTGCAAAGTAAGCGAGCTTTGGTGCATCACATTACCAATTATGTCACGGTCAATGACTGTGCCAATGTTGTTCTTGCCATTGGTGCTTCACCGATTATGGCAGATGAAATGCGCGAAGTTGAAGAGATGGTAAGTATTTGCGATGCGCTGGTTTTAAACATTGGAACGGCGAACGAGCGCACCATCACTTCGATGCTTAAAGCGGGAAGTGCTGCGAACGCTAAAGGCATTCCTGTCGTGCTTGATCCTGTGGGTGTGGGTGCGACTTCTTTTCGTCATCAAAGTGTGGCAAAGTTGATGGAAGCCATACACTTTAGTGTCATTAGGGGCAATATGGCGGAGATAAAAACCATCGCGGGGCTTGAAGCCAAAAGTGCGGGAGTAGACTCGCTGGATCAAGAGAGCGATGGCGGTAAAATCGCTATGAGCTTGGCGCAAAAGCTAGATTGTGTGATTGCCATTACCGGTAAAACAGACATTGTATCAGATGGCAGAGTTTGCTATGCACTGGAGAATGGTGATGTTGCTTTAACTAAGGTAACAGGAACGGGATGCATGAGTACTTCACTCATTGGCAGTTTTCTAGGGGCTTCAAGAAATGCCTTAGGTAGTGCCATTGCTGGCATCTTAACGATGGCAATTGCAGGTGAAATAGCCGATAAGAGCAGTGGCATGGGAACATTTCACACCTCCCTTATTGATGCCATCAGTCAAATGGATGTGAAAACTATTGTGGATAAATGTAACATAAGCTTGATTAAATAATAAAAATTATTATTTAATATATAGTTTAGTTTTTCTGCTGTAAGATTGTACCATTACCATCAAAGGAGTCAATCATGGCAAGAGTTGGAAATTCAATTATCAAAGGGATCGAGGTTCAAGAAATCATCACGACACTTAATCGTGCCTATGCCGATGAGTGGTTAGCGTACTATCAATATTTCATTGAAGCAAAAGTGGTCAAAGGGCTGATGAAAGATGCAGCCATAGCAGAGCTTGTGCAACATGCTGCTGATGAATTGCGTCATGCCACAATGTTAGCCGATCGCATCATTCAGTTAGGGGGTGCTCCACTGCTTCATCCCGCGGATTGGCTCAAACAGACCAACTGTGGTTATGATGCTCCCAATGATTTTGATGTAGTCGCTGTTTTAAATGACTCAATTAAAGGGGAGCAGTGTGCGATTGCTACCTACTCAAGCATTGTTGATCTCACACGCAATAAAGATATCGTCACTTATGACTTGGTTTCACAGATTTTAGCTGATGAAGTAATGCACGAAGAAGATTTGCAAAATTTACATGATGATATTACTGAATTTATCAGCAATCTTAAGAAATCTATGAACTAGATTTCGTACCAAACTTTCGTTAAAAAGTG
The DNA here is from genome assembly GCF_025770725.1 of Sulfurospirillum oryzae. Taxonomy (NCBI): domain Bacteria; kingdom Pseudomonadati; phylum Campylobacterota; class Epsilonproteobacteria; order Campylobacterales; family Sulfurospirillaceae; genus Sulfurospirillum; species Sulfurospirillum oryzae. The sequence continues at coordinate 205,306 of NZ_JANZKZ010000002.1, forward strand.
GGTAAGTATGAGTAAGATATCATACTTACCTTTCCTAATTTATACTCAAAATATATCTAATTTCCCAATATTAAATAAAAATTGAACATTTTTCATCATCATTTGGTTACTTTAAGTTACATCAATTAATTTTAAAATGAAATATTTTTTCACATTACGCATAAGTGACCGAAGTATGACCAATGCAATGATAGCATTATGAGTTTTGATTTAATTGTGACGAAAAAAATAAAGTAATAAATAAGGGGCGCATGTGTTTGGAGGTAAGAGTAGGGCATTAGAAGAGGTAAATCAAAATTTAGTTAAAGAGAATGAAAATCTTAAAAACGAGATTTTGTCTCTTAAAAATGAAATTGAAAAGTTGAGTGAGAAAAATTCAGAAAATCAAGGTACGATAAACGAAAATCGGCTCATTTTAGAGTTAAATAGTATTATGAGTGATGGATGTAAAGTTGGTATAAGCGAAATTCAAAAAGATATTGAGCAAAATTTGGCAGCTGCTAAAGAGATTGCGAGCATGGGTGGTACCACTGTTTCAACGATAACAATCCTTGACGAAACATCTTCAGAGCTGATTGCTTCACTTTCGCATATTAATGAATCAGCGAGTGAGTCAAGACATCTTGCTGAAAATCTTCATCATAGTGTGGATGAGATTTCGAGCGTTATCAATCTCATTAAAGACATTTCCGATCAAACCAACCTTTTAGCGCTCAATGCAGCCATAGAAGCGGCACGTGCAGGTGAACACGGACGTGGTTTTGCAGTGGTTGCTGATGAAGTACGAAAATTAGCAGAGCGAACGCAAAAAGCAACATCCGAAGTTGAAATGAACATCAATGTTTTAAAACAAAATGCGGGTTCTATGTTCAGACAAAATGAAGAAGTTGAAAACGTTGCGTTAGCGTCAAATAAACATATTGAGACATTCAAAGTAGAACTAAATAATATTCAAAAAAGCGCAATTGAGATCCAAAAAGACTCAAATACAATTTCTTATGCGATTTTTGTGGCACTAGCGAAGTTAGATCACGTTTCATTTAAAGCTAGAGGATATGGCGCTATCTTTAATAGAGACTATCAGCAAATGGTGGATCACCATAATTGCCGTTTGGGCAAATGGTACGCAGGTATTGGAAAAGAAACGTTCCAAAATACCTCAGGGTATAAAGGTCTTGATGATCCCCATAAAATTGTTCATGAGTCCATCAACAAAGCTATCGCATATCTTGCGGAGGGAAATAGTTCAAATGATGCTTCAGTTGTGATTAACTCTTTTAAAAGTGCGGAAAATGCCTCTTCTAAACTCTTTGAATTGCTCAACCAAATGTTAACAGAAAAGAGTCAGTAGTTTTTTGTATAATTTCACATCTAAGATAAGGTTACTATGTGAAATTTGAGTTTTTAGGAACAGCCGATACAGGGGGAATTCCTCTGCATCGATGTCAGTGTGAGATTTGTGAGAGCGCAAGGCTAAAAGGAGTGAGCAATCGTTCCAGCAGTGCTTATTTGGAGCTGGATGATGGTAGCGTCATTCTTTTTGACGCAGGGTATGATCTGTTATGTGATCGGTTCAATAAAAAGCATATCAGGGCAGTTTTTCTCACGCATTTTCATGCTGACCACTGTTTTGGGCTTATTCGTCTGCGTAAATCTGCTGATACCATTATCTGTTATACTCCAAATGACACACAAGGCTTTGGTGATCTTTTTATTCATAAAGATTCTATTGACTATCAAGTCCTTCAACCTTTTGAAGCCAAAGAGATTGAAGGTGTTAAAATTGTAGCTCTTCCTCTGCTTCATTCTAAGACGACACATGGCTATGTTATCTTTACATGTAAAGGTGTGGTAGCGTACTTGACAGATTGCGCAAGCATACCTGAATCTTCACTTGCGTATCTAAAAGCACAAAAGATTGATCATCTTTTTTTAGATGCGGCCTATACGCCATATTTTGAATCAAAGAAACATTTAAACTGGGAAAGTGCAGGGGAGTATATAGATGCTATTAAGCCTAAAAACGGTTATTTAATTCATGCGAGTTGTAAAACCTTACTTCCTTTACATGTAAAGAAAATAAGGCTGAAATACCCTTATATAGAACAAGGATTTACGATTGAGGTGTGAAGATTACTCTTCATCCTCATCGTCTTCAAATTCTTCTTCTTCCTCTTCAAAGTAGATGTTGTCTTCATTACCATCGTAGTTATAGTCACTTTGATAAATCGGATCGTCTTCCTCTTCATCAAACTCATCATCTTCATCTATTCCCTCTTCGTAGTCTTCTTCATTCATCAAAATATCTTCAACTTTGTCGAGAAACGCATCAATGTCACCATTAAAGAGATGCTCAAATCGCATCGCATCGAGGATGAATTCGCTAGAACAGCCGCTCTCTAAAAGGAGCTCTTTTAAGTCACGCATACTTTACCTTTGCTTTTTTCGCAATTCTACACTAATTTTGGATGTTTTTCAATTGCATTTCATAGCTCTCAAAGAGCTCATCATGGTTTACATGTAAGGTTTCAAATTGCTCATAAAGCTTTTCAAGCTCGGCTTCATCGCTTTTTAACTCTTTTGAAATTCGCCCAAGTTCGCCGATGTCATTGCTAGAGGAACACGCCACCAAGGCTTCGTTTTTGGATTTCATAGCCTCTTCAAGCTTCATAATTTTTGCTTCACACTGTTCGATCTGCTTTTTAAGAGGAGAGAGTTTAGAACTTCGCTCTTGAATAAGCTTTGTGCGCAGTTTCTTACTCTCCACATAGTCATTATTGGCTACTTTTTTGGGTGCAATGTCAGTCTCTTCTTCCCAGCCAATTTTCTCTAAAAACTCATCGTAATTACCATCAAAAAACTCTGCTTTATCATGGTGGAAAATGATGAGAGCATCGGCTAATTTGTGAAGCATCATTTCCGAGTGGGTGACAATGATGGTAGATCCCTCAAAGTTTTTAATAGCATCACACAGTGAGTCAATGGAGTACATATCAAGGTGGTTGGTTGGCTCATCTAAAAAGAGAAGATTGGCAGGTGTCGCGATGATCTTTCCAAGCATAACACGACTGCGCTCGCCTCCGGAGAGAATGCTGATCTCTTTTTCTGCCATTTTGCCGCTAAACATCATACCACCACAGATGGCGCGCACTTTGGTAATCCCTAAAAGTGGATCAACCTCATAAATTTCATCAATGATGCTGTTTTTAAGATTGAGCCTTTGGATATTTGTTTGCCCAAAGTGTGCAAATGCTGTTTCAGGATGGAAGGAAAGTGTGCCTTGTTGTAGCGGTAATTCGCCTGCTAAAACGTTTAGGAGCGTTGATTTTCCTTTGCCATTTTTACCGATGATCGCTAAACATTTTCCCTTTTCAAGTTTGAAAGAGAGGTTTTGAAATAAAGGACGTGCTGGGTCATATCCAAAGCCTATATTTTGGGCATCAAGTACAATTTTAGCGGGAGTCTTTTTGTAGTTAAAGTTAAATGAGAGATTGCTTTCCTCTTCAAGATCATCCATCTCTCCCATTTTCTCGAGCTGTTTGGCTTTACTTTGCGCCATAACCGCTTTGGAAGCACGGGCTTTTTGACGTGTTACAAAGTCTTCAAGTTCCGCACGTTTTTTGTCTAAATTGGCTTTGGTTTTAAGGTAACGCTCATCGTCTTCTTCCAACTTGGCGTAGTACTTGTGACTGTTTCCCTCAATCATCATCAAACTTTTACGACGAAGTCCCATCGTGTGTGTAGTGATAGCGTCCATAAAGTCACGATCATGGGTGATGAGAATGATCTCACCCTTAAACTCTTTGAGGAAGTTTTGCAGCCAGCGCATCGAGACAATGTCAAGATAGTTGGTTGGTTCATCTAAGAGAAGTAAAGAGGGGTTTGTTGCCAGAAGTTTGACTAAATTGAGGCGAATTTGATAACCGCCAGAAAAGCTCATAGGGTCTTTGTCTAAATCTTCTTGAGAAAAACCAAGTCCAAAAAGCATCTTTTCGATTTTGTAAAGGTCAAACGCTTCATCACCAGGCAAGGCAGAAGCACACTCTTCGCGCACTGTTTTATGGGTAAATTCGATATGTTGGCGAAGTGCGCCTATGGTGTAATTTTTAGGAATGAGAATATCGCCTGAATCTGCTTCTTCTTCGCCTAAAAGAATTTTAAAAAGGGTAGATTTACCAGAGCCATTACGACCAACAAAACCTATTTTATTGCCATGTGCTAGTGTAAAGCTGATATTTTCAAAAAGGGTTTGTGCCCCAAAATGTTTGGAAAGATTAGTGACTTGAATCATATAAAAACTCATTACATGTAAAAATTTTTGCTTAGTGAAAAGCGAGTGGTATTATAAAAAAAGTTTTGCAAGAACTTGATTAAACGCTACGACAAATAAGGCAAACTCTATCCCTTTGCCGATAGCGTAGTTTTTAATTAAGTTGTTATTCTGCTTTCTTATTAAGCGTATTGAGTGTGTCTAGGATAGACTCTTTTTTGCTTGAACTATCAGGTCCTGAGATGCGCATGGTGAACTCGACACGACCATTTTTTTCACGACCTTCGGCTGTATCATTGGTCGCAAGCGGTTTGGTGTCACCATAACCTGCTGAACTTAAGCGATCTTTGGCAATGCCATTGCGAACGAGGACACGAATAACAGCATTTGCACGTGCGCTTGACAACTCAAGGTTGTCTTGAAATTTAGAGCCGCTTGGAAGTGCTGATGTATCTGTATAACCTTTTACGATTACTTCAACATTTTTTGGAAGCATTGCGATAATGTCAGAAACACGTTTTAAGAAAAGCATGGAGTCACTATTGATAATTTCTGCTGATCCTGCTGAAAAAAGAAGTTTGGTAGGGAGTTTTAAAATGGCACCATCAATTTTTTGCTCCAAAGAGCCTTCTCCAATGTTCATTTTTTCAATCATTTGCGCCATTCGAGCAATCTCTTCAAGTTGTGCAGAAGTTCCTCCTGCATTTCCTTTGTCTTTATCTTTTGCTGCATCGCCAGATTTGAGACTCATACTCATAACAGGCGTTGCTTCTTCAGGTTTAGCACTGTAATCGTAGATTTTGACAAACTCTTCTTTGAGTGCTTTCATCTTCTCTGTATTGGTTGAGGCAATAGCAAAAAGGGCAATAAAAAGTGCGAGCAAAAGACTGAAAAAGTCAGCAAAGGGTACTGCCCACTTCTCACCCGCTTCGCATTCAACTTTTTTACATTTTTTACCCACGTTATCGTCCCTTATTTGTCAAATTGGCTTTTTTTCTCTTCGAGTGGAGAGAGATAGTTAAGAAGTTTCATTTCCAGTGTACGAGGATTGTCACCGTGCGAGATGCCTAAGATACCCGCTAAAATGACATGTTTTTCTTTGATAATATCTTTTGATTTTCCTTTGAGTTTATGTCCCCAAGGACCTAGAAAGATGTATGAGCCTGCAATACCAAAAACGGTTGCAGTAAACGCACCACCAATACCATTTGCCATTTCTTGTGGATTGTCAAGTTTTTGAAGAGCGAGAATTAGACCTAAAACCGCACCAATAAGTCCCATAACGGGGCTCGTTTCACCGGCATGTACCCAGTAATGCGCTGCACCATGATAATACTCTTCCGTCTCTTCAATAAGAATCTCTAAAGTCTCTTCAATTTCATGAGCTTCAACACCATCAACTGCCATACTAAGACCTTTTTTGAAAAACTCATCATCCATTTGGTTTGCATGAGATTCAAGAGCCAAAATACCATCACGACGTGCAATAATAGCAAAATCAACGATTTGCTTAATGCGTGCATGAAGATCAACAGAGGACTTTTTAAAAATAACTTTAAACTCTTTAAATGCCCCTTTGACGTATTCTTGTGGGGTGGCTGTCATAGCTGCTGCCATAGCGGTTGGAATAACGATAATAAATGAAGTAATATGAAGAATATGGATAGGATTTCCACCTTCCATAATATCGCCAGTAGAAATTGTGGTAATGGCAAGTACCATTCCCAAAATGACGGTTAAGTCCATACGTTATGCTCCAAAAAATAATATTCAAACACTTTCAAGCATTATCGGTTAAAATACGAAAAACTTTACATGTAAAACAATGATATAACAATATTCCTTAGATAAGATGTTGTTTTTTTGCTTTTTTAGGCATGAAATTCACTCATATAAGTACGGTAAAGCAGAGGAACCCAATTTTGTTGAAGTTTTGGATTGTACCTACTTTCCACAGCGGCTGCTTTAAAAAAGCTCTTCCATAACGCTTTAAATTTCTCTTCATCGCTTGAATACGTTGGAGCATCAAAAGAAGCAATAGAGCGAATTTCTCGTAATTCATCATTTTTCACAAAAGCAAGAGAACGTTTAACATCGTGGATAATAAAAGGGATCTTTCCTAATCGTTTGGCAAAATGATCGCCTAAAAAAGGGACAATGTTAAATTTCGTCTCAATTTTGGCATACAATGTGCCATCGTCCAACTCCTCAAAGCGCGTAAATCCATACATCTTATGCACCAAACACAAAAGCTCTTTTTCAAGGTTCTGAATGTAAAAAAGATGGGCATTGTTAATGTTGCGAAGCTCTTTGGGATTTTTAAAGCCGATGCGAAGATACTCCAAAAGTGCCATTTCATGCTCCCTCGTGTCGCATAAAAAGATATTAAAAATGGTGCGTTGTTGCTCTTTTGTAAACTGTTTTGTGATACCTTCTAAGACTTTGCGCGCTTTTGCTTCATCGGTAAAAACTTCATGAAATCGTTCAAATAAAAGAGATCCAGGCATTTTTTTGACAATAGTGCTTACCTGTAACTTCTCATAATAAACCTCATAGACTAAACTCAAAAATCCTTCAAAACTACCATCGTAAAGTAAGATCATCACAGCTCACCCGTGTAGATAGATGTATCGAACAAGGTAGGCTGGATGATGTTCGATCCTTGATGAATGAGGGCTAGCTTGATCTTCTCTTCATATAGACTAGTGCTTCTATGAAAGTCTTTCCCCGCGATGATGAAATAACGTGCTTTTTTAAGGGAAATTTTGAGTTTCACGAGGTCTTCAAAACTAAGCTGTTTAAAACGTCTCGCTTGTAAAATTTTCAAAGCACCACGTATCCCAATGCCAGGAATCCGCACCAAAATCTCTTGAGGCGCACGGTTGACATCAATGGGAAAAAGATGAAGGTTTGAGAGAGCCCAAAATGTTTTGGGGTCAAACTGAATGTCAAGGTTTTGGTTTTCACTCAAAATCTCATCATACGAAAAGCCGTAAAAACGTAACAGCCAATCGGCTTGATAGAGCCTATGTTCACGAAGCAAGGGAGGCTTGGAGAGCTCAGGAACAGGCAGATGTTTATGGTTATTGACCGCAATGTACGCAGAGTAATAGACGCGTTTCAGTAATGCTTTTTGATAGAGCGATGAAGAGAGTTTTAGTATCTCAAAATCACTCTCACTGGTTGCGCCTATAATCATCTGCGTGCTCATAGAGATGGGCTTTGAGGAACGTTCCATCGTGATGTCACGTGCATGTTTTAGCGGGGAGAGAAGCTTCTCTTTGGTTTTATCAGGAGCAAGTAGGGCAAGGCTTTTGGAGCTTGGAAGTTCAATGTTGGAGCTGACACGATGCGCTAAAAGTGTGGCTTCTTCGATGAGTTCTTTGGAAGCTCCTGGGATGAGTTTGACATGAATGTATCCATTAAATCGGTACTCATGGCGTAAAATGCGCAACGTTTGAAGTAGTAAACTCATCGTATGGTCTTCATTTTTGATGATGCCAGAGCTTAAAAAGAGCCCTTCGATGTAGTTTCGTTTATAAAAATTGATGGTAAGTTCGGCGAGCTCTCTTGGCGTAAATGCGGTTCGTGGGGTGTCATTGCTTACGCGGTTGATGCAGTAGGCACAGTCATAAATGCAAACATTGGTAAGCAAAACTTTTAGAAGCGAAACGCATCTGCCGTCACTGGTAAAACTGTGACAAATGCCACTGTTGTGGGTGCAGCCAAGCTCACCTGTTTTATAGTTGTTCTCACTGCCACTAGAAGAGCATGAGACATCGTATTTGGCACTGCCTGCTAAGAGTGAGAGTTTATCTTCGATGGTTAATTTCATGCAGGCATGATAAAACTTTTTTACATGTAAAGGCAAAAATATTTCAAAATGAAATGAAGAAGAGTGAAGAGCCTAATTTCTAGGCTCTGGAAGTAACTTACTTAATAAACTCAACCGCTTCGTTAAAAGGAACTCTTAATTGAGTGGATTGTGGGTTGATGCGATACCCAAATGGAAGCACCATTGATAGTTGGTATTTGCTCGCATCAAGTCCTAAAATGGCTTCGACTTTTTCTTTTTCAAAGCCTTCAATAGGGCAAGAGTCGATGCCGATGTACGCTGCTGCTGTCATCATGTTACCCGCTGCGATATAACTCTGTTTTGAAGTCCAAGCGTAGATGTTTTTATCAGAACTTAGAGTCTCTTTGAGGTGGTTAGCGTAGAGGTTAATGTAAAAATCTTTTTTCTCTTGTGGCATCTCGCGTCTTCCAAAACGAAGCGCTGGTATACCACTTTCAACTTTAACAGCATCAATCGCCGCTAAAATGATGACAAGGTGTGAGCAAGTTGTCACTTGAGGTTGATCCCAACAGACTGGGCGCAGTTTTGCTTTGAGCTCTTCGTTGGTAATGACCAAAAATTTCCATGGCTCCATACCAAATGAAGAGGGCGACTTGTGACCTGCTTCTAAGATAAAATTGATCTGCTCATCGCTGATCTTTTTTGTTTCGTCAAATAGTTTGCACGCATGGCGAAAGTCCATCGCTTTGGTAAAGTCATTTTGCATCGAATGTTCTCCTCTATATTTTTTAAAATCATAACGTCTACAAACTTTATTTTCTCTTACATTACTTTTGGTAAGTATTGAATTAAGAAAAGGCGCTTAAAAAACGTTTTCGTGCGCTTTCATGCCCTATGATGGGCTTTGGATAGCCTGCAATATCATGCGTCATTAAGTACGCTTCTTTGTGTAAATAAGTGGCTGGAATATCGCGTAATAATGGAAGGTGGTGTTTGATGTAGTGCGCTTCTTTGTCAAACTTTACTGATTGCGCGTAAGGGTTAAAGATACGAAAATAAGGTTGTGGGTCGATTCCTGTTCCAGCGCACCATTGCCATGAAAGTATGTTTGCCGACGCATCATAATCCAAAAGATGTTTCGCAAAAAACGCCTCACCTTTTTGCCACGGCAACATCAGATGCTTAGTAAAAAATGACCCCACCACCATGCGAGCACGATTGTGCATCAGCCCAGATGTTAGAAGCTCCGTGATCGCCGCATCAATAAGCGGATAACCCGTTTGAGCAGAGATAAATCGTTCATACACTTCGGTGTCATTTGAAATAGGTGGAGAGTATTTATAATTCTCCCATGCAAGTTTGGGGAAATGGTAGAGCAAATAAGCATAAAATTCACGAAATATAAGCTGCCTAAAAAAGGGTTCAGTGTTATGACCTTGTGCTTTTTGAGCGGTTAAAAAGCGTACGACCTCTCTGATGGAAACGGTACCAAAACGAAGATGGACACTTAAATGAGACGTGGCATTCACGTTAAGAAAGTCACGTTTTTCATCATACGAATCTAGTTTACATGTAAAGATTTCTAACGCCTTTTGAGGCTCTAAAATGTTTACATGTAAAGGCTCAAATCCAAGACTTTCAACCTTTACATGTAAAGGTGTTTTTGTTTCGCTTTTGATACTCCAAAGCTCGTTATACTCGAAGTTTACAAGGCTTTGATTGCCTTTTTTGTATTTTAATGCGTAAAATTGTGTGTAAAGTGCTTGGCAAGCACGGTAATATGGGGTGAAAACAAGGTAAGGAGAGCCGTCTTTTTTAAGCACTTCATTGGGCTCAAAAAGGTAACAATCATTGAGTGCATGAAAGCTTAGTTGCTCTGCGATTTTAGCATCACGCTCTTTGGCGCAAGCATCATAATCCACACTGGCATAGACATCATGGAACCCTAGTGTTTTGAGGTAGGTAAAGACATCATGTGGCGTACCATAAAAAAGAGCAAGGTCAAGCCCCATTGCTTTAAGGTCAGATTTGAGTTTAAGTACCTGCTCAAAAATAAACGAGACTCTTCGATCATTTTTCTCAAGACCATTAAGAATGTTTGTATCGAAAATAAAGAGAGGCAAAACTTCTCCATCAATCGATAATAACATCGAATCTTGAATGCGTAAATCGCGTCTAAACCATAATATTTTTTTCATACAAATTTTATCCTCGTTTTGATGTAACTATTATAAATAAATTAAATATAAAATCCCATTTTTATCCAAGCTCATTCGATAGAATGGAGCCCAAATATAGGTTTAGGATGGAGTAAATTAATGTCTAATTATTCGCTCAAGATGAGAATCTTAATGGTTTTTGTCGTTTCAATTGGTGTCATGGCACTGATCTTTTTAACGATGGTTGTCCGTGGTATGTATGGACTTGGAAGTACGCAAATGAAAGATCAATCCGAGCTGATAACAAATCTTAACAAACAAGAGGTCAAAAACTACCTTCAAATCGCCCAAGAAGCTGTTAAAGCTTCCTATGAAAAGACACGGGACGATAACATCGTTGACATGATTAAAGAAGATGCCGTGATGTTTGAAGATGTCTTAATGGCAATCTACAATGAGAAAAAAGGTTCCATGAGTGAAAAAGAGCTGAGAGATCTTTTGATTCATATTATTCAAAGCTATCGTTATAACAAAGGTGCAGGTTACTTTTTTGCGTATACACCAGAAGGCATAAACATAGCGCATGAAAGTAAAAATCTGATTGGTAAAAATTTGATTGATCGTAAAGACATTAAAGGTAATTATACGGTTAAAACCATTATCGAATCAGCAATGCCTGGTGGGAACAATATCGCTAAATATTACAGCAAAAACCCGCTTACCGATGAAGTTGAGGGCAAGATTTCGTACAACTTCTTTTTCAAACCACTTGGCATCATCATCGGAACAGGCGAGTATATGTCCATCATCAAAGCCTACCATCAAGAACGTGCCATTGAAGTGCTTTCAAGTTTAAAATACGGCACAGGTGGTTATTTCTTTGGTATCAAAAAAAGTAAAGACGGTTACAATGTCGTCTTTCATGGTGCAAACTCAGCATTACGTAACACCGTGTTTGATCTTAGTGAAAAAGATATTAACGGTGTGATGTATCGTAAAAAGCTGGTTGAAGAGAGTATGGCGCATGAAAATGAAGGTGCTTATATCTCGTATAACTTTCAAAATCCAACGACAGGCAAAATCGAGCCGAAGATGGTGTATGCTAAGTATTTTAAAGATTGGGAGTGGATTTTAGTTTCAAGTATCTACCTCGATGATGTTGAAAAAAACATCGCAGAACAACAGAGTAAAGTCGATGGAAATATTACGGGATTATTGACAAAACTCATTCTTTCGGGTGTTGTGATGGTTATTATCATCTTTGGTGTCATTTATATGGTTTTAGGGCGTGTTGTCAATCGTCCGCTTGATTCTCTGACCCAAAAAGCGGCTGATCTTGCCAGAGGAGAAGGAGACCTTACATGTAAACTTGACGTTGCAGGACAAGACGAGATAGGCAAAGCGGCAACACAGATCAACCATTTTATTGAAAAAGTGCATCATACGATGGTGTCTGCAAAAAACGCAAGTAGTGAAAATGCAACACTTTCCAACACGCTCTCTTCAATCTCGCAAACGATGAGCCAACGCGTGGAGCACTCAACACATTTGATTACAGATGCTACGAAAATTTCTCAGACATTACGCCATGAGATTGAAACCTCTGTTGGAGAAGCAAAACGTTCCAAAGATGAGATCACTAAAGCAAATGAGAACCTCAAGAATGCGTGCAAAGAGATTGTGATTCTTGGAGAAAAAGTAGAGCAGAGTGCTCAAACAGAGATGGAGTTAGCATCACGTATGCGACAACTGAGTTCCGATGCAGAACAAGTTAAAAGTGTTCTTACGGTTATTAGCGACATTGCCGATCAAACCAATTTATTGGCGCTTAATGCAGCCATTGAGGCGGCGCGTGCGGGTGAACATGGTCGTGGCTTTGCGGTTGTTGCTGATGAAGTGCGAAAACTCGCAGAGCGTACGCAAAAAAGCCTGCTTGAAATCAATGCAACGATCAATGTGATTGTTCAAGCCATTATCGATTCGGGCGATCAGATGAACCAAAACTCTGAACAAGTGCAAGAGCTAACCCATACCGCACAAATGGTCGAAGAGAAGATCAAAGAGACCACAAGTATTATGGAAATGGCAACTAAAATGAGCGATAAAACAGTCAATGACTACATTAAAACCGAAAAAAGCATTGATGTGATCGTCGAAAAAATCGAAAGCATTAACACGATTTCTGATCAAAACGCTAAAGGATTAGAAGAGATCACCGTTGCGAGTGGAGACCTTCGCCAGATGGCTGAAAATCTCAACGCAACACTTTCGACATTTAAAACGTGATCATTTGCCTTCTTGAATAAAAGAGCGAAGTGAGAGGTCTTTAGGGTAGGGGTTTAAAAACTTCTGCCCTAAAAGATAGGTTGTATTGTACTTTTTAGCTAAAAATTCGATCGTACTCATCACCGCGATCAGCGGAATAATCTCATCGCGAAACTCTTCGATTTGAAGATGTAACTCTCTTTTTTCGTTCCCCTCTAGCTCTTTTTTGAAAAATCCCACCAGATGTTGAAGCACATTGACCGTTTTACTAATCGAGCCTTTAGTAGCAATCGTCTTTTTAAAAAGGGCGATGTACTCTTGTGTTATCTCTTGCAAGGTCCTTTTGTCGTGATTTGCGACGATTTTACCCAAAAGACGGTAGTTTGTTTCGTGTTTGCTTTGCAGTAAAAATTTATACGCAGTATGAAATGCCACAAGCTCTTGCATGGTTTTGATCTTTTTTTGAAGCCGCATTGCATCATGGTAAGCAAAAAGCTGCATCACAAAATTTTCCCTTAGCCAAGGGTCGATCAAACGCGCCTCTTCCTCGATGGGAAAATCCACAAAATGCTCTTTACATGTAAGCGCAAAAAGCCCATCTTTTTTCCCTTCACTCATCTCACCACTATAATATTTGGTGCTACCAAGTCCACAACTGGGCGATTTTGATTTCAAGATAATACCGCAAATCTCTTCGCTTTGGATATTGTGTAGTTCATGCGCTATCGCATCATTCATCGCTTGGGTAACATCGTTTTTGGAAAAGACAGTGATGACTTTTTTGCGCTCATTGTCTAGCACGATGCGTATAGTCTCACGAGGTGTTCCAAAGGCTAAATGCTCAGGACAAAACGGTATGAATGAGGCGTACTTTCCAAGCTTGTCAGTAATAAAACGATCTCTTTGACCCGTTTTATCGTAACGAATAGGCTCGCCCAATAAACAGGCTGAAACAGCAATTTTGAGCATGAAAGTCCTTTGTGGGAATTTTACATGTAAAGCCCAAAGACTTTACATGTAAAAGATTATTTCGGTCGTTTGTCCACCACTCTCACTGCTTTCCCCTCACTTCTTTGCAAAGATTTAGGAGCGACGAGTTTGACTTCGACATTGATGTAGAGATTGTTTAAAAGAGCGTGTTCAAGGTTTTTCTTTAAACTTCCAAGGTAGCTCATATCGTCGCTGATGAGATGCTCATCGAGCTCTACGTCAACTTCGAGTTTATCGAGGTAGCCTTTTTTATCGGCGATGATTTGGTAGTTGAGCGTGATGCCTTCTTGTTTTGAGAGGACATGCTCGATTTGCGATGGAAAGACGTTCACACCGTTGATAAGGAGCATATCGTCGCTTCTGCCTACAATGCTCTCAATTCTGCCGATAGTTCTGCCACAGCGACATGGAATGCGTGTCAAAGAGGTGATGTCACCCGTTCGGTAGCGAATGATCGGCAAACCTTGTTTGGTAAGCGTTGTGATGACAAGCTCACCGCGTGTGCCCTCTGGCAAGACTTCGCCCGTTTCAGGGTTGATGATCTCAGGGTAGAAATGGTCTTCGTGAATATGAAGCAGGTTTGAGTGTTTGCAGTTACACGCGACACCTGGTCCTATGATCTCGGAGAGTCCATAAATCTCGTGGTAATCAATGCCCCAAATATGGGCTATCTCGTTTTTAAGCCCTTCACTGGTTGGTTCTGCTCCGAAAAATCCCACACGTAGTTTGAAATCTTTGTGAATGTCGTAACTCTCAGCTTGTGCCACTTCTGCCATGTGCAAGGCAAACGAAGGTGTTGCTGTGAGTACCGTTGCGCCAAAGTCTTTTAAAAGCAAGAGTTGGCGAGAGGTAAAGCCCGTGGAGCTAGGGATGACGGCGATTTTCATGCGTTCTGCGGCGTTATGAAAGCCTAGACCACCCGTGAAAAGTCCATATCCGTGAGAGTTTTGCATGATGTCTTGGCATGTCACACCGCCCATCGTAAAGGCTCGACCCATCACTTCTGCCCAGATGTCCATATCGTGCTCTGTGTAGCCTACAACGGTGGGTTTTCCTGTGGTTCCACTGGAGCTGTGGATGCGTACGATTTGGTCCATATCGACTGAGAACATACCAAACGGGTAGTTGTCGCGAAGGTCTTTTTTCTTCGTAAAGGGGAGTTTTGCAAGATCTTCTAAAGACTTCACATCCTGCGGTAAAACACCGTGTTCGTCAAATTTTTTTTTGTAAAAAGGAACGAGATGATAGACCCTAAGCAGTGTCTCTTTGAGATGTTTTAACTGCCACGCTTGAAGTTCATCTTTACACAGACTTTCGTTTTTACTAAATGTCATTGGTTTTCCCAACCTTTACATGTAAAAATGTTTGGCTTGAACGATCTCAATATTTTTAGCTTGCAATGCTTTTATAGCATCATCAAAGCGATCTTTATCGACGCTGAAAATGAAAATACCCGTACTTGCCTCATAAAAGCTGTACGTGTAAAGAATGTTAATGCCAGCCTCTGAAAGCGCACTCACGGCTTTGTCAAAGCTTCCCACAACATCTTCGATCTTAACGCCAAAGACATCGGTAAAACGTACGCTAAAGCCTTCATCTTCGAGCACGGTTTTGGCTTTTTCAGGATTGTCCACGATGGTGCGAACCAAACCAAAGTCGGTCGAGTCTGCGAGTAAAATGGACTTGATAGAGATGCCATTTTTGGAGAGAATATGGGTAAGAACAGAAAGCTCACCTGCCTTATTTTCTAAAAAAATCGTTAGTTGTTTAATGTTGCATTTCATTATAGACTCCTTTTATCGATGACGCGAACGGCTTTGCCGATACTGCGCTCTATGGTTCTTGGCTCAACAAGTTTTATATCTGCGTTAATGTAGAGATTGTTCAACAGTTCATGTTGGATTTTTTTCTTCAAAGCTTCGAGTGCTCCGATGCTATCAAGAGGCATATCTTCGGTCACTTCCACCATAATTTCAAGTTTATCGAGGTAGCCTTTTTTATCGGCGATGATTTGGTAGTTAAGCGTAATGCCTTCGATGTTGGAGAGTACATGCTCAACTTGCGATGGGAAGACATTGACACCATTAACGATGAGCATGTCATCGACGCGTCCCATAACACTTTTCATACGCACGTGCGTTCTGCCACACTTACATGGAGTCTGGTCAAGAGAGGTGATGTCACCCGTTCGGTAGCGAATGATGGGGAATGCTTGCTTGGTAAGACTGGTGATGACCAACTCGCCTTTTTCGCCATACGGCAACACTTCTCCCGTTTTAGGGTCGATGATCTCTGGGTAGAAATGATCTTCAAAAACGTGTAGATCTTTGCTCTCAAAACAGTTAGAAGAAACACCCGGTCCGATGATCTCAGAGAGTCCGTAAATCTCGCAATAGTGAATGCCCCAAACACGGGCTACTTCTTCTTTGAGTCCCAGACTTGTAGGTTCTGCACCAAAGATGCCGCATTTGAGTTTGAAGTCGTTTTGGATGTCGTAACCCTCAGAGACTGCCGCTTCTGCCATGTGTAGAGCGAAAGAGGGTGTAGAAGTTAAAACGGTTGCTTCAAAGTCTTTCATCAACATGAGTTGGCGTGACGTAAAACCACCACTGCTTGGAACAACGGTTGCACCGACGGTTTCAGCGCCGTAGTGAAGTCCAAGACCACCCGTGAAAAGTCCATAACCATAAGCGTTATGTGCCGTATCTTCGCTTGTGACACCTGCCATAGTGAAAACACGTGCCATCACTTCATTCCATGTGTCCAAATCGGCTTTGGTGTAGCCAACAACAGTTGGTTTTCCCGTCGTTCCACTACTGCTATGAATGCGCACAACTGCATCTTTTTTAACGGCAAAAAGCCCAAAAGGGTAGTTGTCTCGAAGGTCTTGTTTCTTTGTAAATGGAAGTTTTACAATGTCATCAATAGAATGAATATCGTTAGGCGTGATGCCAAGCTCTTCAAACTTCTTTTGGTAAAAAGGTACATGCGCATAGACACGAGCAACCGTGTCTTGCAGCCTCTTTGTTTGAAGTTCGGTGAGTTTATGGCGTGGGAGCGTCTCTTCTTTTGACCAGATCATTTGTTATCCTTTGCATCATCGATTCCTTGATGGAGAACGACAATGTTTTTATCGGCTACTTTGGCATTCATAAGTCTAATGGCTTCTTCGATCTCTTTACATGTAAACGGAAAATGTGGATCGAGGGCAAGCGTAACGC
Organism: Sulfurospirillum oryzae; assembly: GCF_025770725.1. Classification (NCBI taxonomy): domain Bacteria; kingdom Pseudomonadati; phylum Campylobacterota; class Epsilonproteobacteria; order Campylobacterales; family Sulfurospirillaceae; genus Sulfurospirillum; species Sulfurospirillum oryzae. The sequence goes on from NZ_JANZKZ010000002.1 coordinate 222,007, forward strand.
CAAGCATATAGACGTTAAGTGCATCGATGGGAAACTCATTGGCTTTTGCTTTTTTAAACGCGTCAATGCTGTGAGTTTCAAAGTCAACTTTCGGGAAATTTTTAGGTGCATTCATCACGATGACACCTTTTTCTTTGCTCAGATACTGAATGTTGCGAAGTGCTTCATTGCCTTCTAGTGCAATTAAAAGATCGGCTTGCCCTTCATCAATCGCTGGGGCGTAAAAATCACCGATTTTAACGTAGCACGACACAGAGCCTCCGCGTTGGCTCATACCATGATTTTCAGTTCCAAGACATTTTTGGTTTTTAATCGCAGAAGCAATGCTTAAAACTTTGACCAAAAAGACAGCGCCTTGTCCGCCAATTCCTGCGATAACAATTTGATACTTCATGGCTACTTCTCCTCTTTTTTTACAAACGCATCAGTCGGGCAGATGACATCAAGGCATGAACCACAACCTGCACATAAGAACGGGTCAATCTCCATTTTGCCAGCATCGTTGTAGTGCATTGGTGGGCATTTGTAGTTGGTAATACACGAATCACACGCGACACATTTGTCTTCATCGACTTCGACAACCACGTTGCCAAGACGACCCGTTGCATTTTCTTTATCGAGTACGCAAAATTCACGCACAACCGCAACGACAGGAGCCGTAGCGGTTTTATACATCTCTTGAAGTGACTTCATAAAGTCAACGGTTTTGTTCAAGTCTTGCTCATACACATACTCATGGCAACTGACGCCACATCCTTCAACAATGCGTTTGATGTCGATTTGGTGAGGATTGGTGCGTTCTGGTGTTGTTTGACGACCTGTCATGGCAGTCGTGGAGTTGTCTAAAATGACAAGAATAAATTTGTGGTTTTGATACACAGCGTTAATGAGTGGCGCAACCCCTGAGTGCATAAAGGTACTGTCTCCAATGGTTGCAATAACAGTTTTATCAGGATCAGAGATGCTAAAACCACTCGCCATGGAAATGCTTGCACCCATACACAAAATGGTGTCGATTGCCGCTTGATTGAGCCCTAGCGTGTAACAGCCGATGTCTGAGGTATAGATAGACTTTTTCTTTTTAAAGACTTTAGTAATGGCATAGTGAACATCACGGTGAGGACAGCCTGGGCACATATTGGGTGGGCGTTTAGGAAGTTCAAGGTCGTATTTTTCACTTTTGTACGCATGACTTGGAGCTATAACACCCGCATTTGCAAAAGCGGAGAGTACTTTGTCTTTGGAAAACTCATCAATAACATGAACATGCTTAGTCAGTTTTCCATAGAGTTTTGGCGAGCTTAACTGCTCTTCGATGCACGGAAAGCTCTCTTCAAAAACAATGACTTTGTCGTAGTTGACAAAGAGTGCTTCAAGTTTTTCTTTTGGAAGAGGGTAGGGCATATCGAGTTTGAGTACATCGGCATGAATATCAAGTTCGCTAAGAGCTTCTCTCACATAACCATCACCCGTTCCACTGGTAAGGCAGAGAACATTTTCGCCTTTAAGCGCATGGGTTTTAGGCTTAATGAGATGATCCCAGTTCCATGCTTTGATGGCTTCTAAACGATCAATCTGCTCTAAGCCTTGTCGAAATCTCCCAGCAGGTGGTACAGCACCCCAACGAGGAATATTGCGTTCAAAATCACCTTCATTGGCTTTTACATGTAAGCCATCATCGACCTCGCAAATCTCTCTGGCGTGGCTGACACGCATAACAGGGCGTAACATGACAATGGATTCAAATTCATGGGAAAGTTCAACTCCTAGTTTAACCATGTCATAGGCTTCTTGCGGCGTGGAGGGGTCAAGCACAGGAATGCGCGCAAACTTGGCAAAACTTCGGCTGTCTTGTTCTGTTTGAGAAGAATAAAAACCTGGATCATCACACGAAATGAGAAGCATAGCACCTTTAAGCCCGATGTAAGAAGCACTCATTAAAGGATCGCTCGCCACATTAAGTCCTACTTGCTTCATGGTAGCACAGGTACGTTTGCCAGAAATGGCTCCAGCATAAGCGACTTCAAAACCTACTTTTTCATTGGTTGCCCATTGCGCGTAAGCTTCTAATTTATTTTTGTCTCGAAATTTTTGAAAATTTCCCAAAATCTCACTTGAAGGTGTCCCTGGATAACCCGAGACCATATCGACACCTGCGTGAATAAGCCCTAAGGCAATTGCTTCATTCCCCATCAAAATTTGTTTCATCGTGTTGTGCTCCATCGCTTGTACATAGTAATTTTAAAGGGTATTGAAACTAAGATTATAAATTACTTATCTAAGAAGCTTTGACAAAATCATTACATGTAAAGTGGGCAATTTTGAAACCTTATAACTTTTTTATAATCTATTAAGGATAAAAATAAAGTTTCGTTAAAGCAATTTATATTACTTTGAAGAACTTTTATAAGGAGATGAAGGCATGGGAACATTTGATCTTGGGGTTGGGACGGCGTTTTGGCTGATGAATGCGAGTGCTCTTTTGTGCGTTATTTACGGGGTAATATACTGGAATAAGGACAAAGAGGAGAAGGTGTTAAACACCAAGTCTTGGGATAAAGATGAAGCTAAAATCAATAAGGAGCTATGATGAATTTAATTGAAAATATTGTCATTATACTTTATCTTGCAGTCCTTGGGTATTTGGGTTTTGTAGGATATAAACAGACGAAAAGTTCAGCGGATTATCTTATCGCAGGTGGCGATACGCATCCCTTTGTTATGGCACTCAGCTATGGAGCAACCTTTATCTCTACAGCTGCTATTGTAGGTTTTGGTGGTGTGGCGGCATGGCTTGGTAATTCACTGCTTTGGCTTACCTTTTGTAACATCTTTATCGGTGTATTCATCGCGTTTGTGGTTTTGGGCAATCCGACGCGAAAAATGGGTATTCGTCTAAACGCACACACCTTTCCTGAATTACTAGGGCGCCGTTTTAATTCTAAGTTTATTCAGATGTTTGGCGGTGTTTTAATTACCGTTTTTATGCCTTTGTACACATCGGCAGTTCTCATTGGCGGTACAGAGTTCTTGGTGGCTTACTTCAAAGTGGATTATCATTTGGCACTGCTTGTGATGTCGGTGATTGTAACGGGTTATGTGCTTGCGGGTGGTCTTAAAGGCGTTATGTTAACCGATGCGTTGCAAGGTGTCATTATGTTCGTTGCAATGGTCATTCTTTTGGTGATGGTTTTTAATTCTGTTGGTGGTGTTGATGTTGGATTCTCGAAACTAGAAACCGTTTGGAATGAAACGGTGGCATCGCTTGGGAATGTTAACATTAAAGATCTCAAAGCAGGTAGTCCTGATTTTATGATGAAGCTCTCTATGAACTGGGGATTTCAAGGTTGGAACAAAATGCCTGTTTTCCTCTCAGAAGGATGGCTCTTTGTTATTACGACGATTACGATGGGTGTTGGGATTGGCGTTTTAGCACAACCACAGTTGGTCGTTCGTTTTATGACCGTTAAGAGTAAAAATGAGCTCAATCGTGCGGTTTTAATCGGCGGTGTTTTTATCATTGCAATGACGGGAATTGTTTTTATTGTTGGGGCACTTACCAATGTTTGGTATTATGATTTTAATGAGGGAAAAAATGCGCTTCAAAGTGCTGGTGGTATTGGTAAAGTTATTCCTCATTTTATTAATGCCGCAATGCCAAAATGGTTTGCATTTATCTTTTTATTTGCACTCATTTCAGCGGCAATGAGTACGCTCTCAAGCCAGTTTCATGCAATGGGAACAGCGATAGGTCGTGATGTCTTTGAACAGATTGCGGGAAAACACAACCCAAATTCACTCTTAATTACCCGCGTGGGAATTATTGTCATGATCGTCATTTCGGTAACACTTGCTTATGTTTTTGATAAACAGCCTGCGATTATCGCACGTAGTACGGCAATCTTTTTTGCGCTGTGTGCGAGTATCTTTTTACCGACCTATTTTGGTGGACTTTTTTGGAGAAGAATGACTAAAAAAGGAGCAATCGCTTCAATGATTGTCGGTACAGTCGTTACCACGTTTTGGCTCTTATTTGTTCACTTTCAAGAAGCCAAAGAGTTGGGTCTTTGTAAAATGATCTTTGGTGTCAACACACTCTTAACGGGTAAAGTGACCTTTGTCGATGCCATGATCGTTGCATTACCGCTCTCAGCGTTAAGTGCTGTTATTGTCTCATTGATGACAAAACCAGAGAGTCCTGCTTTAATTAAAAAGTGTTTTGAAGATTAGACATCTTGCAAAACTCAATTTGCAAGATATTAAAGCACCAAAGGTGCGTGGGCTTTATGCCGAATAAAACTCAGTGTTAACGTAGTGTTTGAAGCTTTGTTTTAAACGCGTGTTAAGAGTAGAGGAGGGTAAATTTTTACCCTCTGTATTCTTGTAGGTGTGATTCGGAAGATGTTTCAATAAAATGACGTGTTTTTTTAAGTTTTTGCATCGCATCAAATGTATTTGCTTTTTCTCGTTCCATAATAATCAATGCTTCTTGAATCAATGCACATGCTGTTTGTGCTTCCTCAATCGTTTCAAAATGAGGTACACTCTCAATAAGTTCACCAATATTTGTGTAATTTTCTTCTATGATAGCAATCGTGAAATTTTTAATCCACGACATACTCGGTCTCTTCTTTCCATGCTTGTAACAGTTCTCTTGCAACATTAATAACTTCATCAAGTTTCGTTGTGTCATTGTGCATATTGGCTTCTGCAAGAAGTTTGACTTGGTGAATATAAAGACCACTGAGATAATGCGCTATTTGTCCTCCGTCGTAATTGAGAGAGTTGATAAGCTCTGTATAGATGGCAGATGTACGGTTGATCCAATACGTTCGTTTTTCGATATTGCCATCTTCAATGGCTTTTTTGGCTTGTGAAGCAAAGCGTAAAACGCCTTCATATAGCATTCTAATCAACTTTTCAGAAGATTCAATGGAGGCGTTGTTTTGTGAGTAAGTTGAATAGGCTAAATTGGTGTACATAATGATTTCCTTGAATTATTTGCTAACGTATGACTGTTTAATAATGCTAGAGAGTGAACTAAATTGGTTGTTTAGTTTACTAATGATGCTATCATAGGCAGCAAATTTTGTTGCCATTGCTTCATACTTGGAATCTAAACGTGAAACAGCAGTTGTTCTTGTCGTCGTCAATGCTTTTTTTTCAGTTGTTAAACTTTTGTTGTACTGAGTCAAGGTTCCATCCGTTGTATTAACATAGCTTTTAAGCATATTATTAAACGTTGTAAAGAGACCGTCTTTTGTATGAGGCGAAGAGTAAACATTGGTTGCTTGAAGCCCTAAAGAAGAGAGTGCTGTGCTATTGCCTGTGATAACAATATCCGCACCTGCATCACCTTTTAGAACAATGTTGTTATTGGTTCCAAGACTCGCATTAATACCTGTGATTCCTGCATTGCTGATAGCCGTTTTGATGGCTGCTAAGTTATCTGCTATAGTTGAAGTTGAAAGTGTTGTAAACGTAATTGCTTTACCATTAATCGAAAACGCGTCAGCACCTATACTTAATCCTCCAGCAGAAACAGCAGAACCGCTATAAGATGTTGTGCTATAGGTCGTTGAACCGAAAAAATAGTCTTTAACATCAGCGGGATTGGCAGCTACTTTGGCATTGAATGTTGTTGCATTAAACTCAAGTTTGCCTTCGGTATTCATGCTGACGCCATAGTCACTAAGACCTCTACCTTGACTATCAATTCCTAAAACTTGTTTACGAATATCAGTACTTAATGAGTTGATTTGCGTAACGCCTTGAAAGGTACCAGCAGTTTTTGCTGTTATATCGTAAGCCGTGGCACTTTTGAGTTTTGTCATTAAGTCATTGTATGACGTAACGAGTGATTTAAGATTGGTTGTAATATTGGTCCAATCTTGTGTAACTGAAACAGTTGTATTTGTAGAAGCATCTTGTGCTTTATTTAACGTAATGCTTGCACCTACAACAAGATCATCAATCGTATTAGACGTACGTGTTACCGTTACTCCGTTATAAACAAATGAAGCATCTGATGCGGTTTTAAGATGATTAGCACTTTGATCTAGTCCCAAATCTGTCAGTGCTGTTCCCGTCGAAGATAATGTGATGGCATTAGATGCACCTGTCGAATCAGATTTGATGACAAGTCTATAAGGATTTGTTCCACCAACATTGAGAATCGAAGCTGTGACTTTATCGCCAGCCTTATCGTTGATCATATTTTTAAGATCTGAAAGCGTAGTTGTTGATGTTATATCAAAGGCATACGTATTTGTTCCAAGTTGCAGACTAAGAGTGTCACTTGCAGATGTAAATGTACTGGTTTGGCTTGTAAAACTAGACGATTGATAAATGTCTTGACTTGCCAATGTATTCACATGCATCGTAAAATTTTCTAACGTTGCACCTGCTTTTGTTGTAACAGATATGGCATCATTTGAAACGGTGGTCGTTCTTTGAAGATAGTTGTTTTCTTCTGATAATGCAGCTGTTGATGACTTTAAAGTATTTGCCAATGATGTCAGCGTAGACAAATCAGTCTGCTTGGTTGTATTGGTGGTTAGCTTTGCATCAATAGGATCAAGTTGAGCCTTTTCATCGACTGCTCTTAATTTATCAATAGTATCGTATGTAAGAACACCGTTACTACCAAGCCCTAGTGAGCTTAAGCTTGAAGTTGCCATCGTCTATCCTTTTTTATCAAAAATAATTCCTACGATCTCTTTCATTTTAGCTGAAAGGCTCATTGCTTCTTCTGTTGGGAATTTGCGAATGACTTTACCTGTACTTTTTTCAATAACATTGATAAACATTTGATTAATTTTATCGTTATATCCAAACGTAATATTTGTATTGAGTAAGTCCATCTGTTTATTGAGTTCTTTGACGGTTTCGCTTAGTCCTTTTGAATCTTCATCTTGGCTTTGCTGATTGACTTTTGATGTATCAGCTGTTTGTTCGACTTGTCTTACCGGAACTGAGTTTGTTACCTTCGGAGCACTTGTTGCTTCGACTTGCTGTTTACTGGTTGCGCTAAAGATGTCCATAATTGCCCTCCTTGACATTTTATAATTTTCCTATTGACAAGATCGACACATCTTTTTTTTTATTTAGTGCTATCCATATATGGAAAAAGAGGATTAAGATTTAGTGTGTTACTATTTCAATACTACACAGAGAGGAAGAAGATGAAAATAGCTTTAGTTTGCCAATCATTACTGTTGAGCCGCGCACTGAAAAGTTTTTTAGGAGAGATCGTTGTTCCTTATAAGCAGTGCGATTTTGTCATCAGTGATAAAAAGATTGAGCTTGATAAACCTATATTCTATATTTCATCCAATGAAGGCAATTTAATCATTCCTTTTTCCAAATCTTCACTACTCATTGAACTTGATAAATTTTTTCAGCATCTCATCATGCTTCAAGGCAATGTTGATGACATGATGCCTCAAAGTAAAATAACCCATGCTTTAGAAGAGAAGATCACAGCACTGACTGAGAAATTTAGAGCAGAATTGATTCAGACGATTCGGGGATATTATGGCAACTAAGCCACTTTTTACAACCATTTCCGCGGGCAAATATAAGGGCAAGAAACTAGAACTTCCTTCATTAGAAAGTACACGAAGCACGAAAGCCATTCTTAAAGGTTCTCTTTTTGATACATTACAATATGATATTCTAGATGAAACGTTTGTCGAGGTGTTTGGTGGAAGTGGATCAATGGGACTCGAAGCGCTTAGTCGAGGTGCCAAGCATGCATATTTTATTGAAAAAGATAGAGCAGCCTTTAGTACGTTGAAAAATAACTGTAAAGCTATTGCTGAAAAGAACACAACACCAATGCACGGAGATAGTTTTGTGCTCTTTCCAACGCTTCTTTCTACGCTTACATGTAAGACTTATTTTTATTTTGATCCGCCTTTTTCGATTCGTGAGGGGATGGAAGATATTTACACAAAAGTACTCTCTTTGATTGCTTCAATTCCAAGAGAAAAAGCGCATTTGATTGTTATCGAGCACATGAGCAATATGAGTTTACCTGAAAATATTGGCGAATATATGCTTTCTAAAACAAAAAAATTTGGGAATAGCTCACTAAGCTATTACATGTAAGATGGAAAACAATACTTTTATCAGCGATATATCGCATCAATCTTTTCCTCTTTCTGAACGCATTTCTGCTACAACCATTCGTCATTCGATTTTAAAGTCCATCCAAGAATCATATCCTGCCTTTGGGGAGGAGAGTTATCTTGCGCTTACGGAACTCAATGCCTTTAGAGAAAAATATATTGCTGATTATTTAGCAAAAGAATTAGGGCAACTCTCAGACTTAGAACAACGCGTTCTTGCTTCTTTTCAAAATAACACCACATTAACCGATAAAGTCGAAAATGACGATAGCACTCCTTTAACGTTTGGTCAAAAAGTCGCAGACAAAGTAGCTACGTTTGGCGGTAGTTGGACATTTATTATCTCTTTTTGTTCTTTTTTGGTCATTTGGATACTTATCAATGTTTTTTGGTTTAACAATCAAGGCTTTGATCCCTATCCCTATATTTTACTCAATTTAATTTTGTCGTGTATCGCAGCGCTTCAAGCACCTGTCATTATGATGAGCCAAAACAGGCAAGAAGAGAAAGATAGAATTCGTGCCAAAAATGACTATATGATTAACCTCAAATCTGAACTTGAAATTCGGATGCTTCATGAAAAAATAGACCATCTTATTATGCATCAACAAGAAGAACTCCTTGAAATCCAAAAAGTTCAAATCGATATGATGCAAGATATTTTGCAACGTGTAAATAAAAAAGGACTTTTGGAACATTAATTGCTTTAAAGTTGGCAAGAATGTCAAATTTAAAGGCAATTGATGAAAATCATTAAACTATCCTTCGTATTGATTTCAGCGCTCAGTACACTGTATGCTCAAAGACTTGGTGATATTGCTAATGTCATTGGCGTACGCGATAACCAACTTATTGGTTACGGTCTCGTCGTTGGTCTTAACGGAACAGGAGACGGTTCTTCTTCTCAGTTTACATTGCGTTCACTTTCAAATCTTTTGCAAACAGTGAATGTTAAAATAGATCCTGCTGACATTAAATCTAAAAACGTTGCTGCTGTTCTTGTGACAGCAAAACTTCCTGCCTTTGCAAGACAAGGTGATAAACTCGATGTTTCTGTCTCTTCTATTGGCGATGCAAAGTCATTGCAAGGTGGAAATCTTATTTTGACACCACTCAAAGGTGTGGATGGCAAAATTTACTCTTTGGCACAAGGTTCACTTACTATTGGTGGTATGAATGGCAAAGAAAAAGGTCAACTCAATCATCCTGCATCTGCCAATATTTTTGGTGGTGCTTTAGTGGAACGTGAGATTGAAAATGATCTGCATGAACAAGAGTATATTAATCTTTCATTGAAAGAAGCAAACTTCAATACAGCCGTCTCTGTTCAAAATGAACTCAATCGAAAATTTGGTAAAAAAGTTGCTGTTGCAACAGATTCGCGAACAATTCGTATGATGCGTCCTGAAAGTTTAACTTCAGTTGAGTTCTTGGCAAAAACTTTAGACACAGATGTCAGATATGAAAAAGAAGACAAAATCGTTATTGATGAGCGAACAGGAACCATTGTTTCTGGTGTCAATATTAAAGTGGATCCTGTTGTGGTAACACACGGTGATATTACTATTAAGATCGAATCGAGCAATACGCCCCTTGATGATAAAAGCGTTGATATTGGCGGCGATGTACAGATTGCAAGTACAGAAAATCGTATTAAGATCAAAGAGGGCAGTATGACCGTTGCTAACATTGCACGAGCGCTTACAAAGCTTGGCGCAAAACCAAAAGACATTATCTCTATTCTTGAAAACATTAAACGTTCAGGTGCGATTACAGCTCAATTGGAGATCATCTAATGCAAGCTGATAACAGTGTAGCTCTTTTAAATGCAAATTACAGTGGCGCTCTCAATAAAGTAAGCTCTACAAATTCAAGTGATGCAGCACTGAGAGAACAGACCGATAAATTTGAAGCATTTTTCCTCAAACAAGTTCTTGATATTGCGATGAACAGTGAAGATAATAGTGAAAATAGCCTTTTCCCAAAAGATGCAGGCGATAAGATTTATAAATCGATGTATAACGATACGATGAGTACAGCTTTAAGTGGAAATCTTGGATTAAGTGAGATGTTATTTAATTATTTGAAGGAAGGACGTTAAAGTTTTATCATTTTGGACGATATGGTTGTAGGTATCTACAATCTATACAAAGGGTTTAAAATGATTTCAAAAGTTCAGACGTCCAACGCGGCGTATATACAGCAAAGCACTCCTAAAGATACTTCATCTAAAGGTGTTGAAAAAACAGAAAAAAGTGAAGGGGTAGACAAAGTCTCCGCACTCAAAGAGCAGATCGCAAATGGAACCTATAAAGTCGATCTAGCAAAAACTGCTCAGGCGGTCGCGGAAGAGTTGATCTAAATCCTTACATGTAAAAGGATAATAAGATGTTGACGCACTATCTACACAATGCTATTAAAGATATAGAAAACCTCATTGAACAAACACATAAAGATATAGCCGATATTAAAGTCGCAAAACATAGTGAGGTTTTTGAGAGAGCAAAAATTAAAAATGATTTGATACAGTCATTTGAAAACAAAAAATCTCTTTTAGATAACGAATTGATGAAAATGCTCAAAGAGAGCGGTAAAACTTCATTAGAAGAGTTGTTAAGTGTTGAACAAAAAGAGCTTTTAGCCCAAATGAAAGTAAAACTCTCAGAACTAAAAACCTATAACAAACAATATGCTAAGTATGTCGTCACCATCAGTCAATTTTACAATGTACTGCTCGATAGCATTTTCCCTCGAGATATGGAAGGGTATAAAGTTTCAAATCATAAGCCAGCGTCTTTACTTAAAGTAAGGGCTTAGTCATGAGTAATTTATTTGGGATTTTCAATACAGGTAATTCTGGGCTTAATGCTGCCCAAGTTGCCGTAGCAACAACGAGTCAAAATATTGCTAATGCCAAAAATGAATTTTATACGCGTCAAAGAGTAAACTTTTCTGCAAGTCCCGCACTTAGTTCGCAAGGTGTCAGCGTTGGTTCTGGTGTTACGGTTACTTCGATTGTCCGTATTCATGATGAATTCGTTTTTTCAAAGCTTAGAAATGCTTCAGCCAATCTTTCTTATGACACTTACTCATCTCAATCACTTCAAGAAGTTGCAAAGTATTTTCCCGATTTAAGTGATGCTGGTATTGCAAAAGATTTGACGAATTATTTTACAGAATGGAATAATCTTGCCTCAAATGCAACAGCAGGTTCACAAAAAATTGCTTTAGTGCAATCAGCAGCAACATTAAGTGCCGATGTTCAATCAACAAGACAGACCATTCGAGGACTTCAAGATTCTATTAACTCACAGCTTAAAACATCTATTGATGAAATTAATAGCCTTGGCGAAAGAATTGCGAATGTTAATAAGCAAATTGCTGCCATTGAATCTGACAAAGGGAATTATGCCAATGATCTTCGTGATAAACGTGATGAGTTAGAGCTTACGTTATCCAAAATGCTTGATGTTTCCGTTGCGAAAGGTAATATTACCAGTGACACGAGCATTGATGCTAATATGACAGACTCAGGTACACAATACTATCTGAATATTGCTGGCGCTTCATTTGTAGATGGCTCAACTTTTCATCCTTTGGTCATTGATAATACATCCAATGAAAGCAGTTACTACTCTATTTATTCTGAAATTCAAGATGGCACACGATACAACATTACAGAGCAGCTATCTGGCGGTAAAGTAGGTTCAATGCTTGATCTTCGTGGTCGTGTGATTGATTCTAGTGTCAATGGCGGGTATCCACAAGATGGTACTATTCAAGGTTACATCAATAAACTTGATAGCTTTGCTCAAACCATTATTACAGAAACAAATAACATTTATGCTAAGAGTGCTCAAACGAGTATGCAATCACCTAATTTAGATCTCAAAAGCGATACTTCTTTAAAAAATGCCTACAATAATATCGAAAGTGGCTCTTTTGATATGGTCGTCTATGATAGCTCTGGAAAAGAAGTAGCCCGTAAAACGATTAATATTGAAAATGCTACAACAATGGGCGATGATACATTTTCTTCTAGTATTTTGACACAAATGAATAAAAATACGGATGATAACAAAGATAATAATTCACTAAATGACGTTGATGATTATTATAAAGCGACGTTTATGGACAATGGGGCATTTTCACTTTCTCCGACATCCCTTAATAATGGCTATACAATTGCAATCCAAGACAATGGAACCAACTTCCCTGGTGCTATTGGGCTAAACCAATTCTTGACAGGAAGTGATGCTTCTAATATAGATGTCAATTCAGAATATAAGAAAAATCCATCTTTAATGCAAGCGTATGGCGCGCCAGTCGTTGGTAACCATGATGTTGCCAATTCAATGTTACAGCTACAGTACAATACATTGAATTTTTATTCTAAAGATGGCTCAATTGCAAAAGAGACAATCGCAGGTTATTACAGTGCATTGACAACAAAAGTCGCTACAGATGCTTCAGCATCTTCAACGAGTTATGATACCAATGAGGCACTTCATAACACTATCAATACACAATATCAATCTATCAGTGGTGTTAATAAAGATGAAGAGTTAGCCAATTTGATGCAATATCAAAGCTCCTACAGCGCGGCAGCAAAGATCATTACAACCATTGATGAAATGCTCAATACTCTTTTAGGCATTAAACAATAGTGAAACGATTTCCTTTATTGAGCACCATCCTTTTGGTGCTCATCTTCCTTTTTTGCTTTGTTTTACCCTTCTTCTATGCAGGCTCTGCTTATGATCTTGATCCAAAAGCCATTTTATTACCACCAAGTTTTGAGCATCTTTTAGGAACCGATAGACTAGGTCGTGACCTGTTTACAAGGTTGATGGTGGGCGGGCAAGTATCCTTAATGATTGGCATTTTAAGTGCGCTGTTCTCTAGTTTAGCAGGGCTTATGATTGGTATTAGTGCGGGATTTTTCCAAAAGAATGTTGATAAAATGATTATTGTGCTTATTGATCTTTTTCTCACGTTTCCGACATTTTTTCTTTTACTCGCACTCATTAGCTATATGAGCGCTTCAGTCTGGGTGTTGATTTTTATCATTTCAATTACTGGCTGGATGGGCATGGCGAGGATGATACGAAGTGAAAGCTTTGCCATTTCCAATGCTCCGTTTATTAAAATTCTTAAACTCTCCAATGTCAATACCTTCAAAATTATTTTCAAATACTTTGCCCCTTTACTTACGCCTATCTTTTTTATCAGCTTTACGTTTGGTGTGAGTGGGGCGATTTTGGCAGAGAGTGGGCTTAGTTTTCTAGGTATTGGCATCACACCGCCACAGATGAGCTGGGGTGTGATTATTAGCGAAGGTAAAGAGGTCATCGATATTGCATGGTGGCTGAGTTTTTTCCCTGGGTTTCTCATCTTTTTAGTCACGTTTTCGCTTATTAATCTCTCTGATTATTTGCAAAGTAAAAGCAACGAAAAAGACATTTTGAATGACGTTTGAAAAAGTTGCAAAACTTTTAAAAGAAGAATCTTTCAAACGAAATCATTTGGAGGAAATTAGTTTGGAGCGCCCTGATCCTTTGATGGTTGCTTCAAAGCACAAAGATGAGTTTAGTGCGCTTATTTGCGCGCTTTTTGCCTATGGCAATGTTCAAGCCATCATCAAGTTTTTAGAGAGTTTGGATTTTTCACTGCTCGAAAAAGATGAGATAAGCATTACTCAAACACTAAGTCAGCACTATTATCGTTTTCAAACCTCCCAAGATATTCAGCAATTTTTTCTTACATGTAAAAGAGCAAAAGCCCAATCTGCCACATTAGAGTCTATCTTTTTAGAGGGCTATCGCAAAAGCCATAACGTGATGGATGGATTAAGAGGGTTAATAGCATTTTTATACGATATAAATCCCTATAGGTCGCGTGGATATGAGTTTTTATTGGGCAAAATACCTGCTACTATCCCAACGTCTCCTTATAAACGATGGCACATGTATCTAAGGTGGATGGTGCGTAAAGACCATCTTGATCTTGGTCTTTGGAGCGGAGTTGAGAGCAAAGATCTGCTTGTCCCTCTTGATACGCATACGTTTGCACTAGGAAAAAAACTGGGTTTGATTCAGCGAAAATCGTATGATTTTAAAGCGGTGTTAGAACTCACCGAGTCATTTAAAAAGCTAGATCATAATGACCCGATTAAGTACGATTTTGCACTGTATCGCTTAGGACAAGAGCGACGTTTTTAAACTCTTCCAAGAAATTGTAGAAGTCCATTGAGTGCTGTGTAAGGGTGCGGTGGGCATCCAGGAATGTAGAGATCAACGGGTAAAAGCGAATCGACACCATTGCACACTTCATCGCTCTTTTGGAACAAACCTCCTGAAATGGCACACGTGCCTGAGGCAATGACAATCTTTGGACTAGGCAGGGCATCGTAAGTATCCATGAGCGCTTGTTTCATGTTGAGTGTCACAGGGCCTGTGATGATGATACCATCAGCATGACGAGGCGAAGCTGTAAAACTAATACCAAAACGATTAAGGTCATAAACGGGTGTGCCTAAAACATTGAGGTCTGCTTCACACGCATTACATCCACCTGCGGATACAAGGCGCAATTGAAGCGATCTTTTAAAAAGTTTTTGTATTTGTTGGTTTAATTGAAACCCAATTTTTTCGACCTCTTTGGTCACAAGGAGTGTTGATCTTTGATGGGACGCCAAGCGATACTCATGGGTAAATTGAATGTTGTTATGGGTGCAAAGCGGAACACATTGATCACAAAAGATACATTTGCCTAAATCAATCGCAATGCTTTGCTCTTTTTTTGCAATCGCCTCTGTCGGACAAACATCTATGCACGCTTTACATGTAAGATCACAACTTCCCGTTATCTTTGGCACGCCTGAAAAACGAGGGGATAAAATAGGCTCAATTTTAGGGTATTTACTGGTGTTATAACCTTGTCTCAATCGTTCCAAAAGTACAAAAAACATCGCTTTATCCTTATAAATCAAAGCCGCAGTAAGAGAGGTTAAAGCTCTTATTGCACAGAGGGAAATCTGAAATTTGCCCCTCTCTCATGGCAAGACTGAGTGCTGTCCAATTATGAAAAGATGGGTCTGTGATTTTATAGCGTACCAATTTTCCATGCTCATCGGTTTGCGCTACATGCACAATTTCACCTCTCCAACCCTCTGTCAGCGAAATACCTAAGGCATTTGAAGGTAAGACAACATCATTGACTCGCGTAGGTTTTTGAATGGCTATCTCTTGAATACTTCGTAACATGTTATGAATAAGCTCTAAAGAGGAGACAATTTCAGCTCTTCGCATCATCGCTCTTGCAAAAATATCACACGATGCTTCAAGCGGTATGTCATAACTTATAGCATTATAATAACCAAAAGGGTAATTTTTTCGTGTGTCGCGAGCTATAGCGCACGCCTTGGCGGCAATACCTACAAAACCATAGGTTATAACATCTTCTTTGGTTATTTTTCCGATGTTTTCAACTCTTTCTAAAACGGATGTCGATCTAAAAAAGAGATCAATAGCGCTGAGTGTTTTGCTTTGCAATACTTTGAGTTGCTTGGCTATCGTGGCGGCGAGATTGAAGTCAATATCATAACCCACACCCCCTACGATAATACCGCCTCTACCAAATCTATTGCCGGTGATGCTGGCGGTAAGGTTGAGAAAGTCGCCCCTCAGTTTTCCGCAGTAAGACGCCGTTGGTAAAAATCCCGTATCGCCAGAGAGCGCACCAATATCGCCCACGTGGTTAGCAATTCTCTCCAACTCTAAAAGCACTATACGAATGAGTTCACTTTTTTGAGAGACGTGAATACCTGCCATAGCTTCAACGAGTTGCACATAGGCTAAAGAGTGCCCTATGGTTGTATCGCCTGCAAGAACTTCCATTTGTGAAAGCGTTTGAGGGGAGGGGCCGCCTTGTAGCATTCTCTCAATGCCTCTGTGCTGATACCCTAATGATATTTCTAAATTCACTACATTTTCGCCATAGCATTGAAATCGAAAGTGCCCTGGCTCAATGACCCCCGCATGAACAGGACCTACGGCTACTTCGTGTACATCTTCACCACTGACCTGAAAATAGTTGAGATCACCACACGCATTTTTCTTTACATGTAAAGAAAAGTCTTGCTCAAATCGTACAGGTTTAAGCCACGGATGATCGTGCACAGTTACACCAAATTGTTCGGCGATTTCTCTCTCAAAAAGATGGATTTGAGGGATGATGGAAGCATGTGACTGGAACGTATTGTTGATGAGCTCAAATCGGGAGATTTTTAAAAGAGAGGTTGTGTCATTACCCAAAATGCAGACCAAATGCAACGCGTTATTCATAGGTGTTGCAAAAAGCGATAAGACGCGGAAATTATGGTTAGTGACATTTTCTACAATGTTGCTCCAAAACAGCTCTTCGGTTGAACTGGGAATATCTTCTATTTTGCCCCATGAAGGATTACATGTAAAGAGTGTACTGTAACTCATAGGTTTCCTTCCAATAAAGCAGCCGCGTCCATGATGAGCTGTTTGAACACATCAGGCATGCTCAGACCAATGATGAGAATAATAGACAAAAAGAGTAAAGGGGTAAGATACATTTCAATAGTATCTTTATACCCAGTTTCAACCATAGGCGGCTTTCCTCTTGAAGCGCCAAGAAACGTTTTTCCCATACCCATAAATGCAAGTATTAGTCCTAGCATAAAAAGAAGTGAGACGAGTGGCGAGTGGGCAAGTACACCTTGTAAAATCGAAAACATACTAAAGAAAGAGCCAAAAGGAGGCGTTCCGACAACCGCTAGAAAAGCGATGAGGAAAAGAGTACCTGTTATGGGTATTTTACTCAAAGCGCCACTGATAAACTCAGTCGTTTTTTGACCGTATGCTCTGCGGATGTTGCCTACTGCAATGAAAATAGCACCTTTAAGCAGGGCATTGTTAAAGATATGAAAGAGAGCTCCAAAAATGCCTATGCCTCCCACGCCAAGACCAAGTGCAATAATGCCCATGTGCTCAATGCTTGAATACGCCAAGACTTTTTTAATATCCAGTTGATTTAACATCGCAATGGAGGCAAAGAGTATGGAGATAATGCCAAAGAAGATAAGAATGGTGTGTACTAAAACAGACTCTCCTGCGGCATTCATGATCTGAATCAGTCGCATCAGTGCAAGCCATGAGAGAGAGGTGACGCCTCCTGCCATTAAAGCTCCAAAGATACCCGGTTCCACGCTGTAAGCATCCGCTTTCCAAGAGTGAAGAGGGAAGAGCCCTGTTTTAGTTGCAAAGCCTATAAACATAAACACAAATGAAATTTTGAGCCATGTGGGATTGAAATATTTATCATTTGAGAGAATATTGGTAAACGTAAGCGACGTGTCATTTGCCCCAGCAATAATGGCGGAGTATGAGATAAAAAGCATACCAATCAGTGCTAAAACAATGCCAATGGAGCAGAGAAAAAGGTACTTCCATGTCGCTTCAATGGAGGCTTTATTTTTGTTGTAATAAATAAGCGGTGTACATGCAAGCGAAGCGGTTTCTAAAAAAATCCACATGCTAATAAGCTCATTGGCTATAACCATCAGTGTTGCAAAAACGATAAAGACAACCAGGCTGAGTGTGACTATTTTATTGTCATTGGTGAATTGGCATTTTGAGAAATACCCAATGCCATGAAACGAGATACCAAGGTAAAGAATACTTAGCGTGATAAGAATGAGTTTGGATAGGGCATCCATCATTAAAACAGAAGTGTTTAAGAGATAGATGGTTAATCCTAGATGAAAGATGGCTACGGCAAAAACAGTATAGGCACGTAAATAGTTCTCTTTTGAAATAAGGATAATGCCCAAAGAGAGCATGATAAAAAGAGTGCAAAGAACCAAAAGAGTCATGCGTTACTCCCGTAGCGATGTAAGCTTGCCTACATCACCTTTATCGAAGGTTGTTGAAATATGGTTCAACATAATTCCCATAATGAAAACACCCGCTAAGACATCAAGCAAAACACCAATTTCGGCTAAAAAAGTAACGGAACCTGTGAGCATTGAACTCAAAATATAGACGCCGTTTTCCATAATGAGATAACCAATAACCTGCGTGATGGCTTTTTGCCTTGCAATGATCAAAATCATACCCGACATTAACGTGGCAAAAAAGACGGGCACGATAATCGTCTCTTGATGGGCGGGAAGAAGCGGAAGCTTTTGCGAAATGAAAAAAGATAAAAAAACAGATAAAGCATCAATAAACATCGTTGGCATATACCCAATCAAAGGATGCATCTCTTGGTTGATTTCGGCAAGTTTGGTTGCACGGATGAGAAGCATTGGAATGATGATCCCTTTTATAGAGACAATAATGAGAAAAAGAATGGTTCCTTTGGGAGTAAATTCTTCTGAAAAAAATGCCAATAAAGCTAAGATAATGCCTTGTAAAGCAACGGCTTTAATCGCGGTGATGATTCTATTGCTTCCCATAATAAACATATTGATGAGAACGACAAGCAGTAAAATGGTGTTGATAGAAGAAGCGTTCATCATGTTTTTACCTCGTAATCAAAATAATGCCAAATAAAGAAACGATCAATGTTCCAATCAGGACTTGTTTAATGGCAATCAGTTTCAGTCTTGCCATCACTGATTCAATAACACCAACAACGATGCCTACGCCCAAAACACCTGCAATGGCTATAAGCGTATCATAAGCTAAAACACCTGTTTTAAAAGGAATTGCCAAGTCAACAATCAAAACCGCATAGACTGTAAATTTCATAGCACTACCTAAAACGATGGAGGCAAGAAGCGGTCCACTATGGTCAAGCACCATCGCTTCATGGATCATCGTAAGCTCAAGGTGCGTTGCTGGATCATCAAATGGAATACGGGAATTTTCGACCAGTAAAATGACCAAAAAGCAGACAACAACAATGCCAAAAATCGTGCTATAGTCATGCCATGCCTCTAAAATATGGGAACCAAAAAAGTCATACAGGGTTAAAGAAGAAGTCCCTTTTGCCAAAATAATCAAACAGACAAATAAGATAGGCTCAACCAAAAATGAAAATGTAAGCTCCCTAGCACTTCCCATGCCTTCAAAACTCGAAGAGGTGTCAAGTGCCGATGAGGTTGTAAAAAATCTTAATACCCCAAACATATAAACAAACAGCAAAAAATCTCCCTCAAAGCTGATAAGCGGAGGAATGGAAGCAAAAGGTAAAAATAAAAAAGCAAAGAAAGGTACTATCAAAGCAAAAAGAGGACCTACAAAAAAGACCCATGAAGTTGTTGTACTAAGCTTTATAGACTTTTGCACAAGCTTGATGATGTCATACATTTTTTGAAGCACAGGTGCCCCGCATCTTCCTCCAAAGAAAGCTTTTACTTTGATGATAATGCCCATATTAACAATGGAAAGAACCAAAAAGAGCAAAAGCATCAAAATGATTTGAAGTATGTCAAACATTTTATTTTCCCACATACAAGAGCATAATAATGAGTGCTGTAAAAATATAAAGCACATAAATACCCATGTATCCATTATGAATTAACTTTCTTGTTTTCGCCGCAAATAAAAGCGTGGAATCTGCTATTTTGAGTAATGTGTAGATAACTTTATCGTTTTGACGTAGATAAAATTGATATTTTTGAACAAAAATCCCTTTCATGGATAACTCACTCTTTTTACGTTTGAGTGCCCAGCTAAAAAGATTCATAATCATTTGCGCCAAGGAAGCAGGTGTGTATTGTATTCTGGGTGTGCCATAAGGAAAAGCACATGCCCATGTGTCTATATCGGTTTTGATTTTACCTTTGAGGGTATAAAAGAGTATGCCTCCACTTAGAGCTACAATAATCAATAATCCACTATAAGCATACGATAAATCGCTCATCGCATTAAGTTTGAGCATAAGTGGCGCATGGTTGAAAAGCATTGTGGCACGTGAGAGGAAGCTTTCTAAAATAAAGGGAAAGAGTCCTAACATAAAACAAATGACCGATAAAATACCCATAGGTAGGAGCATTGACCATGAAGATTCTTTTACATGTAAGAGTTCAATATGGCGAGGTTTACCCAAAAATGAGATACCAAAAACTTTCACAAAACAGGCAAGGGCTAATCCTCCAATGATAGAGAGAGCTATAATCCCCGCCATAACAGGAAGAAGCGAGTTTTGAGTAGAAAGAAGACTTTTAAACATTCCCATATACAGTAACCATTCACTTGCAAAACCATTAAGCGGTGGTAATCCGCTAATTGCCACAGCACCTATGAGAAAGAAGAGGGCTGTATAGGGTTGCACTTTGATGATGCCACCGTAATGATTGATGTCCCTAGTATGGTATTTTTCAATAATAGAGCCTGCACTGTAAAAGAGCAAAGGTTTAAAGAGTGCATGATTGATGACGTGAAAGAGCGCACCGGAGAGTCCAAAAAGAACCAGTGTTTCGTTGCGATAACTTTTTCCAAGTATCGCAAGCCCAATGCCAATAAGAATAATACCGATGTTTTCTATACTATGGTAGGCTAAAAGTTTTTTGATGTCATGTTGGGCAATGGCGTAAACAACGCCTAAAATACCCGAGATAATTCCGAGCCCAAAAACTACCCATCCCCACCAATGAGGTATGTTGGTAAATAAAGAAGCCACTCTGATGATGCCATAAATTCCCATTTTAATCATAACGCCAGAGAGAAGTGCTGAGATAGCAACCGGTGCGCTTGCATGAGCGGAAGGGAGCCAAAAATATAAAGGGAAGATGCCCGCTTTGACACCAAAGCCAAAAAGTCCTAGCAAAAATATCCATGAAGCAAGACTTGAATGTGCATCAATATGCCCAAGTGCAGAGGTAAAATCAAAGTAGCCAAAGTAGTTTTGAATGATGCCAAACAGACCAAAAAGTGCCACAATACCCGTATGTGTCGCGATGATATAAAGATAACCAGCTTTTTGTGCTTCTTCATCTAATTCATCAATCGTTACTAAAAAATAGGCAAGTAAAGACATGATTTCCCAACACAACAAAAACATCATAAAGTTATCGCAGATAACAAGAAGTATCATAAAGATGGTAAAGAAAGAGAGAAAAAGCCTGTATTTAACCGATTGGTGTAAACCCTTTTGAATCGTTGACCAATAGGATATGCTGTAAATCGCACTCATCGCACTGATGGTATAAATTGGGATTAAAAAAACAAGGCTGAGTGTATCTATTTTGATTGAAAAATGACCAAAAAGTGTTTCAAAAGGTAGTATCGCCGCAATATCTGAATGATTGTGTAATTGCAGCAAAATAAACACCCACCCCACAATGCTACCTATTACATGTAAAGAAGCAGAAAGCTTGTCTGATAAAGAGGGTTTCATTTTTGCTGTAAAAAAAGGAATAAGACCTGCAAGAAGTATACAAAAAAGTGACAATACAATGAGCGTCATATTGAATTATCTCCTCTTTAGAGCGTCAAAAATCATCATATCACTACTTTAATAAATTATTATTTAATGTTATAAAATTAAAGTTTTTTCTCTTGTAAGGTTTATAAAAAGGTAATAAAGCTGGAATTAAGTTTTTACAAAGTCAGCTAGCTATATCATTTCACATTAAAAACTTCTTCTTCTATGTATCAATTTATATATTCCTACATACCAGTTAGATTAATGGGAGAATTGTATTGAAATTTAATTATTGGCTACCAAGAAGCATTGCTATCTTGAAAGAAGGCTATAGTATTTCAAATTTGTCAGCAGACTTTATGGCTGGAACAACGGTGGCGATCATTGCCCTTCCTTTAGCAATGGCTTTTGCAATTGCAAGTGGCGTGAGCCCCGAGAAGGGTATTTTTACCGCTGTTATTGCAGGGTTTCTCATCTCTTTTTTAGGGGGAAGTCGGTACCAAATCGGAGGTCCTACAGGGGCATTTGTTGTTATTTTGTATGCGATAGTACTCAAGCATGGCTATGATGGGTTAGCACTTGCGACATTAATGGCAGGTGTGATGTTGATGTTGATGGGCTTTTTTAGGTTAGGAAGTATCATCAAGTTTATTCCATACCCTGTGACTGTTGGTTTTACCGCTGGTATTGCTCTCATTATCTTTTCTTCACAAATGAAAGATTTTTTTGGTTTTAATATTGCTAAAATGCCTGCTGAGTTTGCAGACCAATGGGTCATTTATGCGGAAAATGCAAGTCACTTTAATGTCTATTCTCTGGTTATTGGGTTTTTGAGTGTCATTGTATTGCTCAATTTCCGTAAAATTTATCCTAAAATTCCAGCTCCCATTATTGTGATCGTCCTTTCTTCCATAGTTGTAGCACTTTTTCAGCTTCCTGTTGAAACCATTGGATCACGATTTGGCTCTATTCCTTCCACACTTCCAAGTCCAAGTATTCCTCTTTTTTCACTGGAAAAAGTACGAGCTGTTTTTTCGGACGCCATTACGATAGCGCTTTTAGGAGCCATTGAGTCATTGTTGTCGTGCGTTGTGGCTGATGGTATGTCCGGAGACAAGCATCACTCCAATAAAGAGCTCATTGCACAAGGGCTTGCCAATATCGCTGCACCATTGTTTGGAGGTATCGCTGCAACGGGTGCTATTGCTAGAACCGCAACCAACATTAAAGCAGGTGCTTTTAGCCCAATTTCAGGCATGATTCACGCATTGATGCTTTTAATTTTTATGTTTTTATTTTCCAAGTGGATTTTACTAATTCCTATGGCAGCTTTGGCCGCTATTTTAGTTGTTGTAGCTTGGAATATGAGTGAATTTCATCACTTTAAAGCGATCGCATTAAAATCTGAGAAATACGACAAAATTGTTCTCTTTACCACTTTCTTCTTAACGCTTTTTATCGATTTGAATACAGGCGTTCAGATGGGTATTTTATTTGCAGCCCTTTTATTTATTAAGCGTATGAGTTTAGTCACAGATGTTAAAGATCAAAGACAAGATTTTTCTATCTCGTTAGATGAAGAAGATGAAGAGGTTGAAAAAGCGGATCCTTACGCGATTAGCAATCGTATTGTTCCCGCGGGTGTTGAAGTCTATGAAATCAATGGTCCTTTCTTTTTTGGTGTTGCCGATAAGCTCAAAGGGGTGCTTGATTCGGTGAGTAAGTTTCCTGAAGTCTTTATCTTACGTATGCGTCATGTCCCTATGATGGACGCAACAGGATTTCATGCGTTAGAAGAGTTTTATGAATTGTGTAAAAAAGGCAATGCGCAGCTGGTGCTTTCGGGTGTCAGTGAAACTATTAAGGCGAAATTGAAGCGTTTTGGATTCGATGTCATTATTGGCGAAATTAATATTACCGATAATATCGACTTAGCGCTTGCACGTGCCAATGACATCTTACTGAAAAAAGAACAAGAGAAGTTCTATGCACATATCAAAATTTCCAAAGAAAGAGTGAGCGAAGACCAAAAGGAACGTATTATTGCAGGGACACAACACTTACTTATGGAGATTTTAGGTAAAAAATCAACAGATACGGTTGTGGAAATTGAAGAAGAGGAAGATAAAAATGCCTTACGTTAACATCAAAATCACTAAAGAGGGTGCAACAAAAGAGCAAAAAGCGGAGCTGATTGAAGGTGTTACAAACCTTTTAGTTAAGGTTCTTGGTAAAAATCCAGCTACAACCGTTGTCACAATTGATGAAGTTGATATGGATAATTGGGGCATAGGTGGCGAGCAAGTGAGCGAACTTCGCAAAAAACCGAAGCATTAATCTACTATTAAATGATTTATAGGTACAATCACGAAAAATTATTAACGAAGGAAATGTGTAATGGGCGAAATGTTTACATTTTTAGGTCTTATTAATCACACTCATGACTTCATCTTTGTATCCCATATTGTTTTAGTTGGCGTTATCAGTTTTGTTTTGGCAAAACTTGCAACTTCTAAAATGCAACTGGTACCAAGTGGTGTTCAAAATGTCATGGAAGCGTATCTTGAGAGTGTCATCTCTATGGGTAAAGATGTCATTGGAGAAGAATTGGCGCGTAAATATTTACCACTTGTAGCAACAATTGGTTTGATGGTATTTATTGCAAATGTTATTGGTATTATTCCTGGTTTTGAATCACCAACAGGTAACCTTAATATGACACTAGCACTTGCTTTGATGGTGTTTGTTTATTATAACTTTGAGGGTATTCGTGTTAATGGTGTTGTGCATTATTTTGCACACTTCATGGGACCATTGAAAGTTTTAGCACCTCTTATGTTCCCAATCGAAATTGTTTCTCACTTTTCAAGAATTGTCTCTTTGACATTCCGACTTTTCGGTAACATTAAAGGTGACGATCTTTTCTTAGCAGTTGTTTTGATGCTTGCTCCTTGGATAGCACCACTTCCTGCGTATGCGCTTTTAACATTCTCTGCATTCTTGCAGACATTTATTTTTATGATTTTGACTTATGTTTATCTTGCAGGTGCTGTTTTAATTAGCGAAGAGCACTAAAAAGAAGAGACGTGTTAACACACAAAACGCGTTTTGAAAAACTCCTCAGTCTGTTGCAAGGAGCCTCTTGGGCACTTGCAATAGCTGGTGGAGGCTATACCTTCCTTGCTTTACTCCCTTTTGGTTTTATTGTCGCTTCCATCATTGCGCTTTTCTTCTTTTTAACAGGGTGTTTTTTTGTTATTATTTTTGAAATGGCACAACTACAACTGGATAAACTAGATGAGCTAAAAAAGCAAACATATCTTTTAGAAAAACTCTCCTGTGATGATCAAACACTATCTCATCACTGATCCTTATTTTTATACCTCAGATCCTTTTATATGTGTTCAAAAACTTTTACATGTAAAGGCAAAACACCAGCCTGATTACATCTGTTTGAGAGACAAAACAACCTCTGATTATACCTCGCTTGCTAAAGCTGTTGCAAGGGCAGGCATTCAAGATGAAAGAACCAAACTCTATTTGCATACGGATTTTATGCTTGCACATCAACTCGGCTGTGCTGGCGTGCATCTACCTTCCACTGCTTTACATGTAATCCAAAATGCTAAAGCCTTAGGCTTGGAAGTGATTGCAAGTACGCATACATTAGAGGAAGTAGAGGAAGCTCAAAAAAGAGGAGCAGATGCGATCACATTTAGTCCCATTTTTGCAACGCCCAATAAGGGCAAACCGCTTGGTTTAGAGAAGTTAAAAGAAATAAATGATAGAATCCGCGTTAAATGTTTCGCGCTTGGTGGCATCATCAATATGGAGCAAGTGAAAGCTTGTGAAGAGGTTGGTGTGTACGGTTTTGCCTCAATTCGCTTTTTTATAGATTAATCCCAAAGGGTATTTATGCAATTTGAAGTTGTTATTGGACTTGAAGTTCATGCTCAGTTAAATACAAAAACCAAGATTTTTTGCAGTTGTCCAACCAGTTTTGGCGACGAACCTAATACCAACGTGTGTGAAGTCTGTTTAGGACTTCCTGGAGCTTTACCTGTTTTAAACAAAGAAGCTGTCAAAAAAGCCATTGCACTAGGCACTGCTATCAATGCAACCGTTAATCAAAAATCTATTTTTAACCGTAAAAACTACTTCTACCCAGACCTTCCAAAGGGTTATCAAATCAGCCAATTTGAGATACCTATCGTTGAAGCGGGTGAAATTTATATTGACTTTGAAGATGGCACAACAAAACGCATTGGTGTGACACGCGCGCACCTTGAAGAGGATGCTGGTAAAAACATTCACCACGGTAATGTCTCTCATGTGGACTTAAACCGTGCTGGAACACCGCTTCTTGAGATTGTGAGTGAGCCTGATATGAGAAGCTCAGAAGAGGCAATTTTGTATCTTAAAAAGCTTCATGCCATTTTACGCTACCTCGACATCAGTGATGCCAATATGCAAGAAGGAAGCTTCCGTTGTGATGCGAACGTTTCTATTCGCCCTAAAGGCGATACGAAGCTTTATACCAGAGCTGAGATTAAGAACCTAAACTCATTTAAATTTATCCAAAAAGCGATTGACTACGAAGTAGAGCGTCAAAGTAATGCCTGGGAAGATGGCATTTATGAGAGGGAAGTGGTTCAAGAAACCAGACTTTACGATACTGAAAAAAATGAAACAAGAAGCATGAGAGGTAAAGAAGACAGTGCTGAGTATCGCTATTTCCCAGATCCAGACCTATTGCCAGTGCTTATTCCTGATGATATGCTCGCAGAGTGTATCCAAATTCCAGAACTTCCCGATCAAAAGCGTGATCGTTTCCTTAAAGAGTATGGCATTAAAGAGTACGATGCCAATGTGATTACCTCCAGTGTTGAAATGGCGCATTTTTACGAAACTATGATCAATGAAGGCGCAGGGGCTAAGAACTCTGTAACATGGCTCACCGTTGAGCTTTTGGCGCGATTAAGTCATGGTGTGACTCTTATGACTTCGCCTGTGGATGCAATTAAACTAGCAGCGATTGTTAAACGCATTGAAGATGGGACCATTAGTGGCAAAGCGGCGAAAGAGGTACTTGATTATCTGATGGAAGAGCGTGTGAGTGTTGATGATGCCATTGAAAAACTCGGTCTTAAACAAGTCAGTGATGATGGTGCAATTTTAGCAATCATCGATGCAATCATCAGTGCAAATGCTGATAAAGTCGCAGAATACAGAAGTGGAAAAGATAAACTTTTTGGTTTCTTTGTTGGTCAAACGATGAAAGAGAGCAAAGGGGCAGCTAATCCTGCTAAAGTGAATGAACTTTTAAAATCTAGACTTGATGTATAAGCGAGGGAGAGCGTGAGTATAGCGGTCATTGGAGCTGGGAAATGGGGACAAGCACTTCAGTTTGCACTTTCTCGTAATGTTACATGTAAGATCACCTCACGCCAAATAAAACCTCTTGAAAACTTTGTCAGCCTTGAAGAGGCTTTAAAGTGTGAGTACCTTATCTTTGCACTTCCTGCTCAAGTCGTTCGTGGCTGGCTTGAGGCGCATTTTACATTTAGTGGTCAAAAAATTCTGGTTGCTGCCAAAGGCATAGAGCAGGGAAGTGGGGCATTTCTGAATGAAATTTTTGCCAAGCATGTTCCCGAAGATCATCTCAGTTTTTTATCGGGTCCATCATTCGCAAGTGAGGTCATGCAAGGACTTCCTACTGCCGTTGTCATTAATTCAACCAATGAAACCCTCTCCAAAGAGTTTGCCGCATTTTTCCCAACATTTATTAAAACGTATACTTCTAAAGATGTCATTGGTGCGGAAGTGTGTGGGGCTTATAAAAATGTTCTTGCCATTGCGAGTGGTATTTGCGATGGACTAAAGCTGGGCAATAATGCAAGAGCGAGTTTAATCGCCCGTGGTCTTGTTGAGATGCGCCGTTTTGGAAAATTCTTTGGTGCGCAGGATGAGACTTTTTTGGGCTTAAGTGGCGCAGGAGATCTTTTTTTAACCGCTTCAAGTACGCTCTCTCGTAACTACCGTGTCGGTCTTTTTTTGGCTGAAGGCAAAAAACTTGAAGATATTTTAAATGAATTAGGTGAAGTGGCAGAGGGTGTGTTTACTTCCGAAGCAATCTTCGAGCTTTCCACTAAACATTCTATTTATACACCCATTGCCCATGAAATAGCACTTATTCTAAAAGGCAAAGAGCCTCGAATAAGCGTGAAAGATTTATTGGCTGATTGATGCTAAAAATCCTACTTACTTGCCTACTTTTTTCTTCGCTTTTGCACGCTAAAACACCTCCTTTGGAAGATATGATTGCCCAGATGATTATGATTGGTTTTGATGGAACCAAAGAGGGTGATAAATGGGTTGACCAAATCGCCAAAGACATTAAGCGTGAAAAGATTGGCGGGGTTTTCTTAATGGATAAAAACATTCAAAGCCCGACACAACTTAAAAAACTCAATGAATATCTCAAATCAGGAGCACCTAAAGGACTTCCTTTAATTGTTGCTGTGGAGCATGAGGGTGGAGAGAAGAGTAATTTTGAAGCTAAAAAAGGCTTTAGTGAAATCCCAAGTGCTTATGAGCTCTTCAAAAGTAAAGATATTTCTGAGACGGAACAACTTTACCAAAAGCTAAGTCAGGATCTTGCTAAAAGCGGTATCAATGTCAACTTTGCGCCCGTGCTTGATCTTCAACCCAAAAGCGATGTCTTTGAAAGCGCAAAATTACAACGAAGTTACTCTAGCTATGAAGAGATCGTTACAACGTATGCAATGCTTTTTATTAATGCGCTTCATGCTGAGGGTGTAATGCCCGTTGTCAAATATTTTCCAACAGCAGGTGCTAATCTTTGGAATAACTTTTCCAGTGAAGAAGATGTCACCAAAACATGGCGTTTTGAACAGTTAAAACCTTATTATGATCTCATCGCTTTTGGTAAAATGGATGCTGTGTTGATGTCGCATGTAATGCACAAAGAGATTGACCCAAAAAATCCAACACTCTTTTCAAAATTGGTTATTCAAGGGCTCCTTCGAGATAAAATGCACTTTGAAGGTGTTGTTTTTGCTGATAATTTGCGAACAAATTCCATTGCAAGCAGTGTTGACTTTAAACAACGCGTCATTCGCTCTATTGATGCAGGTGCAGATATATTAGTCTTTACAAACTATTTTGCAGATAACGCCAGTATGCCTTTTACGATTAATAAAATTATTACCGATGCCATTAAAAATGGAGAGTTAAAAGAGGAGCGCATAGCGCTTTCTTATGAGCGTATTGTGAATTTCAAACAAAAATTATCAAAGCGAGGAAGCCATGTTAATTAAAAATGCTTTTGTATCAACCACGCAAGGTCTTGCGTGTAAAGATGTGCTGATTGAAGAGGGAAAAATCGTTGCAGTTTCAGATCATCTTGATGCATCTACCCATGAAGTCATTGATGCAAGTGGACTTTATCTCCTTCCTGGTCTTATTGATCTTAACGTGCGTTTTTCCAACAGTTGCCTCAATCAAGAGCATATTGATAAGCTTGCCAACAGTTGTTTAAAAGGCGGTGTCACTACGGCGGTGGTTATGTCTGATTTTACGCCTCGACTGGACAGTGCAACGCTGCTTGAGTTGGTTAAATTTAAAATTGATCAAGCCAAAATCACGCTTCAAATCAGTGCTCCACTTGCTGATGAAAAAGAAGATCAGCTTCATAATATCGCTACGCTTTTAAACAATGGTGCAGCGGCAATCTTAGCAGACTCTCATCGTAATGCAAACTTACTTCGTCGAGGCATGCAATACGCTACAATGAAAAAAAGACCTTTCTTTGTGCAATGTTACGAGCCAAATTTGGATGACAATGGTTTGATGAATGATGGTGTTATCGCTTCTAAATTAGGGCTTTCTGGCATTTCAAAAATCTCTGAAACTGCCGAAGTGGCAAAGCTTTCAGAACTCGCACGTTTTTATGGTGCAACCGTCGTGTTAAAATCACTCTCAACCAAGCGTTCATTAGAGATTGCAAAAGAGCATAAAGCACTTCAATCTAAGCTTTACACCGAAGTTTCTATTCATCATCTGAGCAAAAATGATAGCAGTTGCGATGGTTTTAATACCTATGCAAAACTGATGCCACCGCTTCGCGAGGAAACAGAGCGACAAGCTTTAGTTGGAGCACTCAAAGAGGGGTTAATCGATGTTCTGACTTCCTCACATTCACCAAAGTCCATTTTGTATAAAGATGTAGCATTTGAGGATGCGGCATTTGGTATTGGCTCTATTGAAGAGTTTTTAACACTTGCGTATACATTCTTGGTTAAAAATGATGTCATTGCTCTTGGTGAACTGATCCGTATTTGTTGTCAAAACCCAGCTGAAGTATTGGGACTTTCTCATACAAAAGGTGCCATTAGCGTGGGATACGATGCCGATTTAGTTTTATTTGACCCTAAAGAGAGCTATACCGTGACCAACAAACATTCACTTTACTGTGGCAATACTCTTTATGGAAAAGTCAAAAAAGTTGTTGTGGACGGAAAGTTACTGCTAAATCAATAAAAGACGCGTGAGAGGTAAAGTCCACACGCTGGTATAAGTGATGTGGACACTTTCATTTGACGATCACGCTGTGCGATAAGATCATTAAAACTGAGCAATCCCTCAGATGCTTTGAGCAAACTTCCACACATCATACGCACTTGTGATCGCAAAAAGGCATCTCCTATAAAATAGATAATAATAAGATTTTTATACCGATACGCCCCTGCTTTAAAGATGGTACGCTCATCTTTCGTTGTACCCCCACCCAGTTTTTTAAAATACTCAAAGTTATGAAATCCAACAAAAACTTGTGCATAATCATTTAATTTCATAACATCTAGTGGTTTTACATGGTAGGCATAATTGGCTAAAAAAGGCTGATACGCACCATCATATAAGACATAGCGATAAAGTCTTTTTTTTGCATCAAAACGGGCATGAAACGAAGAATCAACGTGTGTAATACTCTGAATGAAAATGTAAGGTTTTAAAAAGCCATTCAGATGGGATTGAAGTTTTGAAAGATCACTCCAAAAAGAGGGGAGGTCTACATGTAAGACTTGGTGCATTGCATGAACACCTGTGTCTGTTCGTCCACTTCCTACAAGTGTCGCATCAACATTCACACGCCTAAAAGCTCTTGTAATGGCCCCCGCAACGCTCTGTGTTGTGATTGTTTCGTTTTTTTGGATTTGGAAGCCATGAAAAGCACTTCCATCATAACTTACAGTAATTTTAACACGCATAGAAATTTAAAAAACAGCACGAATGCGCTTTTGATAGATTTTATAAGCGATAAAAAAAGTTATAAGGAAAACAACGAGTGGTGCGATTTGTGGCTGCCACGTTGAAACGAGAGTTGTTAGAATAAGATAGATAGAGATCGTTGCAAACATGGCGATATAGATACCACCTTTGTTATAACGATACGTCACAATACCAATACTGAGTGCAATAAACGTTGAGGCAATAGGGAAAAGTGCAATAAGCAAGAAAAATGAAAGATCGTATGCGCGTCTTGAATCAACAAAAACACCATCCCAATACTCTTTGATACTTTGCATGGCTCCAACAGCGGTTTTTGGTTGTGAGTTGATGTGCATACGTTCAAAATCGACTTGTTGAATAGCATCTTTTGTAAACTCAAAAATTTTCCCTTGTTCAAGGTTAAGTCTAAGGACGCCTTTTTCATTGTCAATTATTGCATTGGAGGCAATAATAAGCTTTTCATCTTCTTTTTGAGTGGCGACTTGGTAGAGCGTCACACCACTGTAAAGTTTGTTGTCATCGCTGTGTTCAATATAAACTAACCAATCAGCAAATTTTTGACCAAATTCATTGGCTTTGATATTAAATTTTGCTTCGGCTTTTTTGTACTCTAAAAAGTTCGCATTGAGCTGTTTTGAAATAGGGATAAGCACAAAAATATCAAGAATTAGTAAAAATGAGAGTATGGAGGAGAGTGATAAAAAGAGTTGTGCAATTTTTTTAGGATTGTAGCCGAGCGTAAAAAGGACAATAGTCTCATTCTCTTTGGAGAGGTTAAAAAGTGTGATACAAAGCGCAATAAAAAACGTAATAGGAAGTGTATAGACCAATGTTTTAGGCAAAAGGTAGATATAAAGTGTTCCTAGCTCTAAAAAGTTCATCTTGATAATGGCTGTAAGTGCCGTAATTTTGATAAAAAAGACCACCGATGTGATAAAAAAGAGAATAAAAAATAACGAGCTAAAGAGCTCACTAAAATGTTGTAAAAGATAGCGACTAACTCTATTCATAGATTAATTCCAGTATATGTAAAATGGGTGTATCAAAAAGCCATGTGATTAAAAGACCAAGGGCTAAAAAAGGTATAAAGGGAAGTTCCAAGCCACGTTTGCGCAGAAGCATAAACGCTATTAGCGCAATAACGGCCGCAATGTAAATAGCAACAAATCCCAGCTTTATGCCAAGCAGGGCTCCCATGATACCCGCAATGATAATATCCGCTTCTCCCATAACCTCTTTTTTTGCAAGTGCCGAGACAAGAAAGCGTAAAAGGGTAAATGCACCCATAAATAAGAGCCCATTTTGCAGTGCTACCAGAGGATTACCAACACAAAAAGCGATGAGAAGTGCTGGCAGGCTGAGAGCATCAGGAACCGCTTTAAAGCGAAGATCAATGATGCTCAGTGCCAATAAAAGGGCTAAAACACTGCCGACTAAAAGTGCTTGAAGAACATTCTCTAGGCGTAGATAACAAAGCCCATACAAAAGGGCAGAGCAGAGTTCTACGAGAGGATATTGAAAAGAGATGCTTTCATGACAAAAAGCGCATTTTCCGCGCAGAGCAAGCCATGAAAAGAGCGGGATATTGTGGTACCATTTGAGCGGATGAAGGCATGATGGACAGTGTGAGGCAGGAAAATTGATGCTCATATTTTTTGGCATGCGCAAAATAGCGACATTTAAAAACGATCCAATACAAAGTCCAAAAAGTACGATCAAAATGCCTTCCATAACCCACTAACCCTTTAAATCTAATACCATATCGCTCAGATCAAAAAGAGGTTTAATCTCTTTTTGCAGAGTAAGGTGTGTAATGATACCTAATTTCGCACTCTCTTTTTGCAAATAATGGAAACTTTTCTCATACATTGCGCTTATATGAAGCTCTGTTTGGCTTAAAATGCCCCATAGTGGCCCTAAATGCTCAAAAGCAAGGTAAATAAGAAGCGTTTCATCTGTCTGCTTTTGAAACTGCACCATGACTTTTTTTCCTTGGTGAATTAAAGGGATATGAATGGTTGCTTTTGAGAGGGCTAGAAGCATATAGCCGTATATTTTAAAAAGCTCCTTTGAGAGCTGTTCGTTGCTGAGTTGTTTAAGTAAAAAAGCCTTGAAATCATTGAAACTAAAGCTTTTTCTCTCAAATAACTGTTCAATGGAGATCGGTAAAAAATAAGCTTCATTTTCAAAAAGTTGTGGCTGTCTGTAAAGGTTTGAAATAGTTAAGATGCCACCTTTACTCTCAAAAAAATTTGCCCAGTATTTTTGCCCAACTTTAAGGTTTTGATTGCTTTTAGTGGTCAGCTCTTTTCGTCCAATTTTCAAACGATAACGCAAGGCATCTATCTGTTTGAGTACTTCAATGGTTACAGGTAAATTGGCATTAAAATTGATACTAGAACTACTGGTATGCCCAATATCTTGACCAATTCCTGCTAATTTATGAAGCGTAGAGATCATAGGTGTGAACACTGCTCCACAATCTGTTCAGCGATCTCAAATTTACCTGCTAAGGCAAATTTTTGGACATGCGAAGTGGTGATAAAACTGATCTCATTTTTAGTGCTTCCAAAAGTGTTATGATCTTTAAGGACATTAAGACATACCGCATCTAGACCTTTTTTTTCTAGCATGGCACCTGCATTACCAAGCGCTTTGCTTTCATCCATCTCTGCTTTAAAGCCGATGACTTTGAAGCCTTTTTTAGGAAGGGATGAGAGCACATCGATATTGCGTTTAAGCTCTAAGCTATAGGTCTCACCCAACTCTTCTTTTTTGAGTTTGCCCTCATGCGTTTTGATAGGTACAAAATCACTCACGGCTGCTGCCATGAGAAGATAAGGGGTTTTATCGTTTTTATTCACATATTGCATTTGAGAGAGAAGGGCACTTTGAAGCTCATACGTGCTTTTTACATGTAACGTATTGATCGCATTAACCATAGGTGTTTCACCACTGCTGATGAGTGTGACATTGGCACCTTTGAGGTAAAATGCAAGAGCAAGGGCTGAGGCTTGTTTTCCGCTGGAAAAGTTGGTGAGGCATCTCACATCATCAATTTTCTCCATGGTGCCACCACCCGTGATAATGACTTCTCGATCAACCCAAAAAGACTCTTTGAGAAGTAGCCTAGCGCATGTGTAGAAAATTTGCTCAACATCAGCAAGCGCACCTACACCTTCGTCATTACACGCAAGTAATTTGGATTGCGGGGCGATGATTTGATAACCAAGTGAGATAAGTTTGGTAAGGCTCTCTTGTGTGATAGGGTTTAGCATCATATTAGTATTAGCCGATGGGGCTAGAACAATAGTTTTAGTAAATGCGATCGCCGTTTGTGTTAAAAGGTTGTCTGCAATGCCATGAGCGAGTTTATTGATCGTATTAACCGAAGCAGGGGCTATAATGAAAAGGTT
Organism: Sulfurospirillum oryzae; assembly: GCF_025770725.1. Taxonomy (NCBI): domain Bacteria; kingdom Pseudomonadati; phylum Campylobacterota; class Epsilonproteobacteria; order Campylobacterales; family Sulfurospirillaceae; genus Sulfurospirillum; species Sulfurospirillum oryzae. The sequence goes on from NZ_JANZKZ010000002.1 coordinate 256,271, forward strand.
CGCCCATTTACCCGTGTGAATGTGACTAAGCCCTTCACTCCACGATTCTGTTTCTACATGTAAAACCTTATTTTGACTGATCGCTTCAAAGGTAAGAGGCGTGATAAAACGCTTGGCATCTTCGCTCATAAGCACCTTAACTTCAGCTCCCGCTTTGATAAAAAGGCGAATAAGCTCTAATGCTTTATAGATCGCAATGCTTCCAGTTACGCCTAAAAGGATTTTTTTACCCAAGAGTTGGTTGTTACGCATCTTTTTTTCCAAAAAATTTATAGAAGAATCCCTCAATGATTTTAAGCGGTTCACGGTTGATCGCTAGGGCTCCTTTAGGGATGTCTTTGGTTACAGTTGTACCTGAAGCAATGAGGACATCATCCGCAATGGTAACAGGCGCAACAAGTTGAGTATCGCTACCGACGAAAACATTTTTGCCGATGATGGTTTTGTATTTTGCTTTACCATCGTAGTTACATGTAATCGTCCCACAGCCGATGTTCGTTCCCTCATCAATGGTAGCGTCACCCAAATAACTCAGATGTCCCGCTTTAACCCCTTTGAGAGTGGACTTTTTAATCTCGACAAAATTGCCAATGTGTGTATCTTCGATGATTGAGTCTGGTCGAACACGAGCCATAGGCCCTATGTCAGAGTTTTTGATGACACTTTTTTCAATGACCGAGTGCGCTTTAATATGCGCATTTTCTAGCATCGTTCCTTTAAGCAATGTGACACCATTTTCAAGTTTACATTCACCTTTTATCTGCACATCCGCTTCAATGTAGATGGTTTGAGGTAAGCGCATACTCACACCTTGTTCCATAAAACGGCGTTTAATGCGATCTTGCATCAACTCTTCGGCTTGGGAGAGGTGATATTTAGAGTTGACACCCATAAAGGTTGCTTCATCCACAAAAAGGGCTTTTACTGTTTTGTTCTCGACATTGGCTAAAGCAATTAAGTCCGTGATGTAATACTCTTTTTGACTGTTTTGGTTGGAAAGTTTAGGAAGATTCTCTTTTAGAAAATCGGTCTTAAAGAGGTAAACACCCGCATTTACGGCAGTTACTTTTTTCTCTTCAACACTCGCATCTTTCTCTTCAACGATTTTTTCCACGTTATAATGGGCATCCATAATGACACGCCCATAGCCAAATGGCTCTTTACATGTAAACGCACTCATGACAACGTCTGCTTCTAAATGTGTAAAATTTTGCATATTTTCTGCTTCAAGCAAAGGCATATCGCCATTGAGTACCAGCAAACGCTCATATTTTGGTACAACACCACGGATCGCACCACCCGTACCTGGGAAGTTTTGATGGTCTTGTATGCTATAGTGGATATTTTTAAAATGACGGTTCATTTTTTCTTGAACAAGGTCTGCTTGGTGGTATAAAATAACATGGATGTCGTCGCTGATCTTTTGTGCCTCTTTGATGATGTGGTATAACATCTCAAAGCCGCTGATCTCATGAAGTACCTTTGGAAGTGTGGACTTCATGCGAGTTCCAAGCCCCGCAGCCATAATCGCAATTGAAATATTCATTAATTGTGTTCCTAAGAGTCAGATTAAATCTATTTTAACGAAAAGTTGTTTAAAGATTAAAACGTTTTTAACGCAAAACCAACTAAAATCACAAGATAATATTAAAGGAAGCCATTTGAAGAACGCGAAGAGAATTTTACTTTTACTCTTGATTTGTATGACACCGATGGCTTTTGGTGCCGATACAATCCCTACGGTCAATCTTTCTCTCAGCGCACCTAACTCACCTCAACAGTTGGTAACCAGCCTTAACCTCGTTCTTGTTTTAACCATTCTGGTCTTAGCGCCTTCACTCATCTTTATGATGACCAGCTTTTTACGTCTTTTGATCGTCTTCTCTTTTTTGCGTCAAGCTCTTGGAACACAGCAAATGCCGCCATCTCAAGTGATGGTCTCTTTGGCGATGATTTTGACGTTTTTTATTATGGAACCGGTGATGAAAGAGTCGTATGAGGTCGCCATAAAGCCTTATTTGGCAGAAAAGATGAGTTACCAAGATGCATTTGAGAAAGGCTCTGCCCCTTTTAAAGCGTTTATGATTCGCAATACGCGTGAAAAAGACTTAGCGCTTTTCTTTCGTATTCGTAACCTTGAAAACCCTAAAAACATTGAAGATGTACCTTTGACCGTGGCAATGCCAGCATTTATGATCAGTGAGCTAAAGACTGCTTTTGAGATCGGCTTTTTGCTTTACTTGCCATTTCTTGTTATCGACATGGTGGTCAGTTCCGTTTTGATGGCAATGGGTATGATGATGCTCCCTCCTGTTATGATCTCACTTCCTTTTAAACTCTTGATTTTTGTTCTTGTTGATGGATGGAATCTTTTGGTGCAAAAACTCGTGGAGAGTTTCCATTAACGCTCACTCTATTAAAAATACTCCAATAGGTTTTGAACTTCACCATCCGCTTTTTGATGCAACCATTTTAAGACAAGGTGCGCAACTGATTCATTTTCAGCCTAAAGGTGGCGAGCCACTTTTTTGGAGTGCGGAGCTTTCAACGTTTGAAAAAGGCAAAGCATTTCGAGGTGGCATTCCTCTGTGTTGGCCGTGGTTTGGAAAAGCGGGCAGCCCCGCTCATGGATTTGCTCGTATTTTAGAGTGGGATTTGATCAAACATGAAGAAAGCGAAGAGGGTGTGCAACTCATCTTTGAACTGCATGACTCCGCAACGACACGTGCTCTGTGGTCTTATGCGTTTACCACACGACTCGAAATGAACTTGGGGCGCGATGTTGAACTCTCTTTACATGTAAACGCAGAAAAAGAGAGCACCGCTGCACTTCACTCCTACTTTATATGTAAGCATATTAACGATGTGAAAGTGATAGGGCTTGGTCGCACTTATAACGACTCATTACAAAATGGAGCGTCGTGTAAAAGTGGAGATGAATTTTTACATGTTAATCAAACCATTGATCGTATTTACACACATCCAGAGCCAGAAACTCTGCTTCAAGAGAATGATCGTACCATAAGCATTTTTCACGAAAATCATAGCGATGTTGTTGTGTGGAATCCATGGCTTGAGGGTAGTTCAAAACTAGCTGATATGAAAGAGGATGACTATACACAAATGCTTTGCATTGAAAGTGCGAGAATCACAGAGCCTTTGAAGTGCCAAGATCGTTTACATGTAAAGATCAAAACCCTTTTGCTGCTTTAAAATACTATCAAAAAGTTTTTGTGCTTCTTGGAGCATTTTTTCATTCTGTTTTTGGGCTTTTTCTAAAATCTTATCAAGGCTTTTTAAAATTGAATTGTTTGTATAATTTTGTGTATTGAGATCTTTGATAGTTGGTAGTTTACTGTTGATGTCATAAGCCGTATTGGTTGTTTTTGCTTGCGTTGTTGGACTGTCGCTTTCTTGTACATTTTTAAGATATTCGTCCATCATTGGCTGGATGACTTTCATTGCCGCATCAATCTCTTTTTGATCGTTTGCATCAATACCATCGCCTTTATAATGGAAATTGTAGCCATACGCATGGGTAAGTGTCATCGTTGTTGTTTGTGTTTTACCGTCACTTGCTTGTGAGAGTTCGGTTGAGCGTTCATCATACATACTAAGATCAATCACGTCACCACTGCTGGTTTGAAGAGAAAATCCAAAGGTGTTTGAACTGTAGCTTGCGGCATTGATACTTTGCATGATGACTCCTTAATGATTAGAACCTAAATCGGCACAAATCATTTTTATTTAACTATCAAAACCACTGTAAAATTTGCGCTCTTTTGAGACAACGATCTCTTTTTGACGTTCTTTTTTGTGCATATCTTTTTCCACAAAAAGAGGCTTTCGCGTTATAGGGTGTAAGCCTGTATAGTACATGAGTGTTGCATAGGTTGAAGGCGTTGGTGTAAAGATCTGCGCTTGTTCAGGATTGATTTTTAACACATTGCTCGCAAACTGCTTTAAGGAGTGCATGTGCTTCTCTTCACAACCTGGGTGTGCGGCAATGAGGTAGTAGGTTAAAAACTGTTTTTTACCAGACTCACGGCTCAATCTATCAAAAAGTGCTTTAAACTCGACTAAGGACTCTTTTCCGGGTTTCCCCATCAGTGCTAAAATTTCATCGTCGATGTGCTCGGGGGCGATTTTCATCTGACCGCTGAGGTGATGCTCAACAATCTCTTTAAGATACTCATACCCATAAGACTTATCATCGCTAATAAGATCATAACGAATACCCGAAGCGACAAACGCTTTTTTAATGCCGGGGAGTGCTCTTACTTTGCGTAGGAGATCAAGTTGTTTTTTATGCGTTGGTTTGAGTGCTTTGCAGAGTTTTGGGAACATACAACTTTTATCTTCACATGTTCCTTTGGAGAGTTTTTTAGAACACTCGTAACCGTACATATTTGCCGTTGGTCCTCCAAGATCGGAGATAATGCCTTTAAAATCCTTGTACGTGGTAAAGTGTTTTGCTTCTTTGAGAATGGAATCTTCACTACGGCTTCTGATGGTTCTGCCTTGATGTACGCTAATTGCGCAAAAGCTGCATTCACCATAACAGCCTTGATGCGTTGAAATGGAAAATTTAATCGTCTCCAGCGCTTTAACCGCGCCATCTTTTTTATGGTAAGGGTGAACATCTCGCATAAAAGGAAGCGCGCTTACTTCATCCATCTCTTCTGTGGTTAAGTAAAGTGCAGGCGGGTTTTGAATGAGGTAGCGAGCATCCACTTTTTGGCAAAGCCCTTTGGCTGAGATAGGGTCATTGTTGTGGTAAAAGATGTCGAACATGTCCATAAATTTGAGCTTATCCGCAAGCGTTTCATCGTGGCTTGGAAGCGTTAAATACTCCTCTTTTGGCTCTTTTGAAATGTAGCATAACCCTTTTACATGTAAAGGCTCAATCCCCTTTTTTAGGGCATCTGCAAACTCAACAATGCTCTTATCTGCCATGCCATACAGGAGATAATCAGCCTTGGCGTCGAACAAAATGGGTTTGCGAAGTTTGTTGCTCCAAAAATCATAATGTGTCACACGTCTAAGACTCGCTTCAATGCCGCCTAGCATAATAGGCACCGTGTTTTTAAAGTTTTGGCGGATAAGGTTGGTGTAAACAAGGCTCGCTCGATCAGGTCGTTTGTTATTGATACCACCAGGGGTATAATCATCAGAATTGCGAAATCTCTTTGTAGCTGTGTAGTTCGACACAAGCGAATCCACACTGCCGCCACTGACACCCCAAAAGAGCTTTGGCTCACCCAAACGGCTAATATCATCTTTACATGTAATGTCGGGTTGCCCGATAATGCCTACTTTATAGCCCGCTTTTTCCAATACACGCCCTACGACAGAAACGCCCATGTAAGGGCTGTCTATATAGGCATCAGAGGTGATGAGAATGACATCAAGTTGTTTCCATCCTCGATCCAACATCTCTTCGTGTGTGGTTGGTAAAAACATAGGCTTCCTAGTCGTTAGATAATAGGTGAAAATATACCACAACACCTCTATGTTTTGGCTTTTTTAAGATTGTTAGTAGTAATATCACACCAATTATCATTTGGAGGATAAGTTTGAAAAATTCACTCTATTTTAACATTAAAGTAGAAGAGGGCATCTTCGATAAAATCGTAGCAGAGCAAAAAACAATTGGCTACTATGCATTGCCAGATCAAGACATTAGCGCACTTCTTAATTACCTAGAAGAGTTTAAAGCAAAAAATGACTACGATGCGATTAAAGACGTTGCTATTATTGGTATTGGTGGTAGTTCACTAGGCCCTAAAGCGATTTTTAGAGCGCTTCAGGGTATTCGTGATTTTGACAAACGCTTGCATTTGTTCGAGAGTACCGATCCTGCATCCATTCGCTCTACGCTCAATAAACTAGACATTAAAAATACCCACTTTTTTGTCATCAGTAAATCAGGCACAACGATTGAGACAATCTCCGTTTACAAATATGTTCTCTCCCTTTTAAAAGCTAAAGATATTTCACTTGATTATCGCTTTACCTTTGTCACCGATGATGGTTCAAAACTAGAAGCACATGCTAAAACATTTAACTCGTTTGTTCTACACATTCCGGTTAATGTCGGTGGACGTTTTTCTGTTTTAAGTGCGGCAGGACTTGCACCTCTTTTATTGGTTGGTGTGGATATTCAAAGACTGCTTGATGGTGCTAAAGCGATTAAAAAAAGCTTCTTTGAAGATGGTTACATCAAAGAGACGTTGATGAAAAAAGCGACCTATTACGCTAAAAACTCAATGCACTACAACATCAACACGCTTTTTGCGTATTCAGAGAGTTTGGATTGTTTTACGGACTGGTATGTTCAGCTTTGGGGTGAGAGTTTGGGTAAAAAACAGCGCCACAGCAGCTTTAACGTAGGTCTGACACCGGTAGGGCTTATTGGTCCAAAAGATCAACACTCGTTCTTACAGCTCATTGTTGAAGGACTTCGCGATAAAAGTGTTACCGTACTTAAAATCGAAAATTTTGACGATAAGATCAAAATACCTGCCATTACGCTTAAAGAACTTGAGAACTTGGATTTGATGAATGGCATTGCGTTTTGCGATCTCATTAATATGCAAGCAGATTCGACCATTGAAGCACTTCTTGATAAAAAAGATATTCCAATCGACACAATTACCCTTCAACATATTGATGAAGAAAACATCGGAAAGTTGATTTTCTATTATGAGCTTTTAACATCACTTGTTGGTCAAATGATGAATGTTAATACTTACGATCAACCCGGTGTTGAGAGCGGTAAGAAGATATTAGAAGGAAAACTTCTCGAAGAGAAGAAAAATACAGGTAAAAAAGCTCACTAGACTTTTAGGCTGGGAAGAAATTCCCAGCTTTTTAAACTGCAGTAAAGACGAGCGCTTGCTCGTAAAGTGATGAACCCATTTTCCCCCACATTGAAAACAGATGCATTTCTTTCTCACCTAGATGAAATTTTTGTGCAATTTTATCCATAATTTTGTGTTCATAAATACCAAATTGATCATCAATATGCACCAAGACCATCAGCGCAAGGGCAGCAATTTTTTGACTTTGTGCTGATCTAAAAACAGTTAAAGTATCTTCCAAGACAAAATGTTCCAAGTTAATTTCGATATTTTCAATGCCCATTTCGGTGCAGTATTCATCTATCACTTCACGCTCTTTGGGACCGTATTCTCCATCTTGTTTTGCAACATATTGCGCGAGTTGTAAAAAAGCAAATTTTTCTTCAGTTTTGAGTTTCATAAGTAACAATTTGTACTCCTTTAATATTGGATCGATGAAATTATAGTAAAACATTTTAAATAAATATTAATAAACATGCTAAAATGAGCAAAGTGTATTTCAAAAGGATATGCCAAATGGATAAAAAACGACGTAAAAGCGAAAAGATTTTAGAGGCAGCATTGATGCTGTTTTCAACACAAGGTTTTTATGCAACTACAATTCCCGATATTGCCAAAGCGATGGGTATGAGTGTCGGCAACATCTATAATTATTTTTCCTCCAAAGAGTTGCTTGCTAAAGAGATCATCAAGTACTCATCCGATATTTTAGGCGCTGAAATTCGTACAGTCAATGAAGAAGAGTGTCCCATTAAAGAAAAAATACGAAAAATCGTTGCTGTTTATTTTGAAATGGCTTCTTCCAAACCTCAGCATATTAACTACTTTTTACGTGTTTATTTAGCCAATAAAGAGGTCTTTAAAGATGGTTGCGAAGGGATGCTTTGTGTTTCGTCATTTGTAACGGAATTGATGATCTTTTTTGAAGATGGTGTCTCCAAAAAAGAGCTACGTAATCAAGATTTCTTCTCGGCTTTTGGTCTTTTTATGGGGTATCTAGGTGGTTTTGTTTTCCTCAATGGCGAGGGGGTTTTGGATAAAGATCTCAGGCATTATGTGGATGACATATCTTTAAATATTTACAATGCGTTAAAACAATAGTCAATGTCTCGCAAATCCTCTATTGTCTGGCTACAAGGTCTTACATGTAATGGCAACAGCCACTCTTTTTTGAACTACCCGCAAATGGCAAGTTTTGCAGCTTCTTTTGAAATGCTTTATCATCCTTTAATATGTGGCGCGCAGAGTTTTGAAACACTGCTGCAAAGTGATGAGCCATTTGATTTTTTGATTTTAGAAGGTGCGTTAAGCCATGATGAGCGTTTGCTTCAAAGGTTTAATACCCCTTTTTACGAGATACTGGATAATTTTGCAAGCAGAGCCAAGCATATTATCTGTGCAGGTAGTTGTGCTAGTTTTGGGGGTATTTTTAGACTGCGTGATCCTGAGTTAATTTCGGGAGCTCTTTTTAATGGAAAAGAGAGGGGCGGCTATTGGCTTGAAAAAAGAAATGTAATTAATATTCCAGGATGTCCTGTGCATCCTAGGTGGCTGGTTGAAACACTTTTAGAGCTGCACCAAGGCAATCAATTGCTTTTAGATGAACTTTTACGCCCTAAGGAAATTTTTGCTTACTTGGCGCATCACGGTTGTTTGCGTAATGAATATTTTGAATGGAAAGTTGACAGTAAACAACTAGGGGAAAGAGAGGGGTGTCTGTTTTATGAGCATGGCTGTCAAGGCCCTATGAGCCATGCCAATTGTAACAAAATTCTTTGGAATTCTGTCAGTTCTAAAACCAGAGCAGGTTCTCCTTGTTTAGGCTGTACGGAGTTTGATTTTCCTCACATGGCACTCTTTGAAACACAAAAAAATATGTCTTTACCTCAAACGCCTTTTGGCATCAGCAAACGTGCTTATTATAGCCTTGCTGGTATTGCCAAAAGCTTTAAGATTGAAAGACTTGAAAAGAAGTTGATAGATGAAGATCACTAAAGAGATCATACAACGAATCGAAGGAGAGGCAACCTTAGAGCTTGAATGGGAAAATGAGCGTGTTAATTTTGCTAAAATCAAATTTTTTAACTATCGTGGCATTGAGGAGATTTTACAAAAACGTCCTTTATTAGATGCGCTTGTCTTGACACCTCGTGTATGTGGCATCTGTTCTCATTCTCATGCGATGGCGTCTGTCTTAGCTATGGAATCTCTTTTAGCGAACACTGGGGAGGTTTTACATGTAAGCCAAAAAGCCAAAGATATTCGTGAAATTGCACTCAATGCCGAGAAAATTCATAATCATATCAAATGGTATTTTTTCACGATTCTTCCAGAGCTCAAAAAAATAGCCGATCCATCTTATGAGGGTAATGCTTTTAAAGAGAAACTTTGGTATCATGCTCAACAAGCTGTGATGGAGAGTTTGAGCATGGGATCGCATTTTTCTGGGCAATGGCCTCATGGCTCCTTTGTGATGCCAGGTGGTGTTACATGCGATCCTCTAAAAAGTGATGTCATAAATGCATTAGGGTATCTAGATCGTGTCATTGCTTTTTGTGAGGAGCACTTATACGGTATGGAACTTGAGGAATTTTTGAGTTTTGACTCAGCTTTGCAAGTCATGTCAGCTCCCTGCGCACTTGCCTATGGTATTGATGAAATGCTCAAATATGGTTTTGATAGTTTAGGCCGAAGTTATGATCGTTTTCTTGCTTTAGGCGAGTCTTTTATGTATGAAGGAGCTCTTAAAGCTAGTAAAACAACGGTTTTAAGTGCAGATATTAAGTATGTGCATGAAAGTTTAGATCACACTTTTTTTGCGGACAAATACAAAGGTTATACCTATTCTAAGAGTGCTCTGTATAAAAAAAGTTATTTTGAAGTAGGACCATTGGCGCGTTTGATGGTAGCGAAAGAGCCTTTGATGCGGGATTTCCACAGAAGATTTAAAGATGCTGTGTTAACACGCGTTGTTGCCCGTGTCATTGAATGTGCCCATTTACTCTCGCGGACGAAAACACTCCTTTTAGAACTCAATCTAAAAGAGCCTTCTTTTTCGCCTCCTAAACAAGATATTCACACGTTGAGTGGCGAAGGCATGGGCGTGATTGAAGCGCCACGAGGAACACTCATTCATCAAGTTTCGGCGCATCATGGAATGATTAAGTCTTATAACATTATCACCCCAACGGTTTGGAATCTTGGTAATGGAGATAGAGATAATCCTGCGACGGCACAAAAAGCACTTATTGGTCTAAATTCATTTACCAAAGCGGACTTTATCCTCAAAAGTTTTGATGTTTGTTCGGTTTGTACTACTCAATAATAAATCGTTGGTCGTGTGACAATTTAGCCATTTTTAATATAATACTCTTTTTATCCTCTTTTTTTGTTACGTATTTACTCCCTTTGATTAAAAAAGCCTTAATTCCTTGTATTCCCAGCATATTGTGAAACATTTTTTGATTTAATTCTTAATGAATAGTCATTCAGGTAAATAACTATTGCCTGAATGGAGAGTCAAAATTGATCTTGGAAAATTTACACAGGAGAAACTGATGGAACACGCAAAACTGTACGAAAGGCTTGCTGAGAGACTTAGCAATCTTGAGAAGTTCCCCCGAATTAAGGAGGAAAAATCTATTGCGGCATTGATGGAAGAACATGGTATCAGCCGTAGAGATTTTATGAAGTGGGCAGCAGGTGTTACTGCAATGTTGTCTTTACCTTCAGAATTTACGCCACTTATGGCGCAAGCTGCTGAGCTCACAGATCGTTTGCCGGTCGTTTGGTTGCACATGGCAGAATGTACTGGTTGTAGTGAAAGTTTGTTAAGAACAGACGCTCCAACAATTGATAGTTTGATCTTTGATCACATCTCATTAGAGTATCATGAGACTTTAATGGTAGCTGCTGGTTGGCAAGCTGAGCACAATTTAGAGAGTGCTATTGAGAAATACAAAGGTAAATTCATTTTAATGGTTGAGGGTGGTATTCCAGCTGGAAGCAGCGAATTCTTCTTAACTGTTGGACCACACGGACAAACAGGTCAAAAAAGTGCTCAAAAAGCAGCAGATGCTGCAGCAGCAATTTTTGCTATTGGTTCTTGTTCAAGTTTTGGTGGTATCCAAGCGGCTCATCCAAACCCAACCAATGCTCAACCTCTTAGCAAAGTAACAAATAAACCCGTTATTAATGTTCCAGGCTGTCCTCCAAGTGAGAAAAATATTGTTGGTAACGTATTACACTATATTCTTTTTGGAACCCTTCCAGCACTTGATGCTTACAATCGTCCAAAATGGGCTTATGGTCTTAGAATTCATGATCTTTGCGAAAGACGTGGTCACTTTGACGCGGGTGAATTCGTTCAAGAGTTCGGCGATGCAGGTGCTAAAAAAGGTTTCTGTCTTTATAAAGTGGGTTGTAAAGGTCCTTATACCTTTAATAACTGTTCACGCGAGAGATTTAACCAACATACTTCTTGGCCAGTTCAAGCAGGTCACGGTTGTATCGGTTGTTCAGAACCAGGCTTCTGGGACAATATGGGACCATTTGAAGAGCCTCTAGGTGATAGACTTTACCATACAGTTTACGGTGAAGGTGCTGATAAAACTGCTGATAAAGTCGGTGTTGCACTTCTGACTGCAACTGCGGTAGGTATTGCGGCTCATGCAGCAATTGCTGCGGTTAAGGGCAGTGGAAAAACTGAAGAATAATAGAAGGATAAGAGAATGAGTAAAAGAATCGTAGTAGATCCAATAACCAGAATCGAAGGTCACTTAAGGGTTGAAGTTATCGTTGACGATAACAACGTTGTAACAGAAGCATACTCTTCTTCAACACTTTGGAGAGGTATCGAGACTATCCTTAAAGGCAGAGATCCTAGAGATGCTGGCTTTATGGTACAAAGAATTTGTGGTGTTTGTACATACTCACACTACAAAGCAGGTATTATGGCAGTTGAAGATGCTCTAGGAATTGAGCCTCCTCTTAATGCAAAATTGACACGTACATTGATGAACAATGCACTTTTCTTGCATGATCACGTTGTACACTTCTATCATCTCCATGGTCTTGACTGGGTTGATGTTGTTTCAGCTCTTAAAGCAGATCCTCGTAAAGCAGCAGAAGAAGCATTTAAATATACAGATGCACCTATTGCGTGTGGTGCAGATATTCTTATGGCAACTCAAAAAAGAGTGGCAGAATTCGTCAAAAAAGGAAACCTTGGACCATTTGCTAATGCTTATTGGGGACATGCAACCTACAAATTGACACCTGAGCAAAACTTGATTGCCGTTTCTCACTACCTTAAAGCACTTGAACTTCAAAGAACAGTCGCTCAAATGATGGCTATCTTTGGTGCAAAACAACCGCATCCACAAAGCTTAACCGTTGGTGGTGTAACCTGTGTTATGGATCTTCAATCTCCTTCACGTTTAGGCGAGTACATGACGAAATTTAAAGAGATTGCAGATTTCGTTAACCGTGCTTACTATCCTGACGTTGTTATGGCTGGAAAAGCGTATGCTGGCGAGCCAAGTGTTACAGGCGGTCTTGGTGTTGCAAATCTCTTTACACAAAAAGAGTTCCAGATCAATGCGAAAGAGTTCTTGTTTGAGAGCGGCGTAATGATGGGCGAAGATGTTGTTAATCTTATTACGGGTAAACCATTTAAAGTTCAAACATTGGATGAGAGTAAAATTACAGAAGAAGCAACACGTTCATGGTATAAAGATAACGCTGCATACCATCCTTATGAAGGTCGTCAAGAGCCTAACTATACAGGTTTCAAAGATGCTCAAACCATTAATGACAAAGGCGTACTTGCTCCAACGAAAGTTATCGATGAAAACGGTAAATATACTTGGGTAAAAGCACCTCGTTATGATGGCAAACCACTTCAAGTTGGACCATTAGCAAACATCGTTATTAACTATGCACTTGGCAACAAGCGTGTTAAAGTTGTTGTAGATCAATTCTTGAAAGATACAGGTCTTCCAATTACTGCAGTTGCTTCAACACTTGGTCGTACAGCATGTCGTATGATTGAAGCTAAAGTCATTGCTGACAATGGTTTGGAAGCATTTAACGCGTTGATTAAAAACCTTAAAGTCGATGATTCAACATGTACAAGTTACAAAATTGATAAAAACAAAGAGTACAAAGGTCGCTACATTGGTCACGTACCACGTGGTGTTCTAAGTCACTGGGTTAAAATCAAAAATGGTGTGATCGAAAACTACCAAGCAGTTGTTCCAAGTACATGGAATGCAAGTCCAAAAGATGCTAAAGGTGTTAGAGGATCGTATGAAGAGTCTTTAATTGGCTTAAAGATCACTGATCTTTCTCAACCGCTTGAAATTGTAAGAATCATCCACTCTTATGATCCATGTCTTGCATGTGCTGTACATGTTATGGATACAAAAGGTAATGAGATGAGCAGTTATAAGGTCAATGTTAACGGCGCATCTTGCTAAAAGCGAAAGGGAGTCTAACAATGAAAAGAGATATAGAATTTGAGTTCTCAGCAGGGCTTCGTTGGACGCACTGGCTTAGAGCAATTGCTATTTTTGTATTAACGGTGACAGGGTTCTATTTAACCTATGTATTCATCGCTCCTGAAGCATCGGATGAGCCTATCCTCTTCTTGAATGCAAAGTTCAGAATGTGGCATGAAATCGCAGGGTTTTTGCTTATTGCAATTACCCTTTTTAAAACCTACCTCTTTTTCGCTGATCGTATCAGTTCAAAAGAGAGAGTATCGTTTTTAGATTTTATTAGTCCAAAAATATGGTTTCAACAGCTTAAATATTACCTTTTTATGGGGGAACACCCTCATTTAAGAGGTGTTTATAATCCGTTGCAATTTGTAGCATACGTTGGTCTTTATGCAATGATTTTTATCATTAGCTTAACAGGATTAATTTTGTATGTTCACTGTTATCAAGGTGGTGGCATTGGTCTTTTCTTGTATGACTATATGCGACCAATTGAAGCAATGTTAGGCGGACTTTCTATGGTAAGAGAAATTCACCACATCGTTATGTGGGGCATTTTGATCTTCTTACCAATTCACATCTATATGGCAATCTTTAACTCTATTATGGGTAAAGAGGGTTCAATGGATGCGATTATTAGTGGTTATAAATTTCATAAACAACACAAACACTAAGAGAGTTTTGGCTTGAAAGTGTTGATTTTGGGCATTGGCAATGTGATGTTCTCCGACGAAGGCGTCGGAGTTCATCTTTGCCGCCTTGTTGAACAAAAGTATGCGTTTTCTTCTTCTGAACACACCCTCACATTTATTGATGGCGGTACCCTTGCAGAGAGATTAATCCCTATTATCGTTGAATATGACTATCTTATCGTTCTTGATTGTGTTGATGCCAATGATGGCGAGATCGGTGATGTTTACTTCTTCGATTTTGAAAATGTCCCTAATTCTATTACATGGCAAGGTAGTGTGCATGAAGTAGAAATGTTACAAACCCTCTCTATGATGGATTTAGTGGGAGATCGTCCTCCTACCAAAATAGTGGGCATTATTCCCGAAGTTATTGAAGATACAACGCTCCAAATGACCGATGCTGTCGTTAAAGGAAGTAGCGTTATGGAGAGCGTTTTACTGAAACATTTGGTAGAATTAGGCTTTTCATATCAGCAAATCAGCGATATTGATATCCAAAGTGTGGCAAACACATCCTGTCTGGAGGATCGATGATCTTAGCATTTGAATTTAATTATGTTTCAAATAACGGTATTTTAGAAAATTTACTGAAAGAAATCGTGAGTGATTTTGGTATTAGCCATAAGATTATTCGCAAAGAGACAATTGTAACGCTTTTTGTAGAAGCTGATGAGACAGTGTTAGGCACGTTTGCCGATACACTCTCTGCTTCTCTTCCATTATCTATCTTTTTTAAATCTTCCAGCGTGGAAGTCGTCGATGCTATGCCTAATGAGGATGAAGTAATCCCTCTTATGGCATATCGTGTTGAGTTTACGCCTAAAATATTGGCTGCGGTTGATACACCAAATTCTTCATTTTACCTCTCGCCTTTTGGAATCACATCAAATGATGCCCATTTGAAGCTTTTACAGAACAGCCAAGAGCTTTTACATGTAAAAGATGCGGCGGGTTATGAAGCGCTTTATGAAAAAGTTGCAGAACTCATTGCCGCAGGTGAAAACGTAGCTATTAAAATCAAAAATGGACATTTTGTTTTTGGAAAAATCGAGAACATAAACGCTTGTTCAAACATTAAAAAACCTGAAGTTATCGCGACAGATTTATCCGTAGTTGAACGTATGGTTGTTATTAGAGAGAATGAGATTAAAGCGCTTGCTACATTGGAGCGACCTTCAATTCGCTTAAAAGTGAATGCAATGTTTGCGCAAAAAGAGATTTTAAATACTTCGCGCATTATGTTGCATTTAGCAGACGATCTTTTACTCTATCAACTCTGTAAACGTCTTTTTGCCAAAGGGATTTTATTTCTTTTTAAAGCCTCATTGGAACAATGTAAGGCGGTCTATACTGTTGATTTTGATGTCAAACAAGAAGCATTGGAGCCTTTGGTCATTAGTGTTCTTGAAAATGGTGCTATTTTGATTGTTGAAGGTCAAAGTTATGCTTCAAATGCACTCAAAGCAAGTTTGAAAAAATTTGATGAGCCATCCCACGCGGCTTTTGCTGCTATTATGCAAGAACATCAACTTTTTGATACGACATCTAGCTGTGTTTACTTAAGTAAAACACACAACGATAGGATTATGCACTACTCGAAAGAGCATGGTATGCTCAATCTTGTGGAGGTTTTAATTCCGACATCTTTTGCAGAACTTTTTGCAGAAGTTGAGCGCAGTAGCCCAAGTGCTGAACGTTTAGTGGCAAACTATAAAGAGCAATTTCCTGAGATTTATGCAAAAGCACTTGAAACGATTATTCCAAGTGATACGCCTAAAAACATCTATTCACTTTGGAAGATTATGGCAATTGCCTTAGGATTAAGTGATGATTTTGATAGAGCGGCTTCAAAGCTTATCGAAAATGCAGAGGATTTTGGTGGTCAAAAAGGTCCAAGAATTGATTATTTCTTGGAAAAAGAAGATGCTCTAAGTTCGGATTTGAATTATGTTAAGTTGCTTCGTAGTGGTATTAGCTATAAGCTTGCAGGAACAGATGATACGACATTAAGCTTTGGTTATATGGAAAGCCTTTCGTATTTTATCTCTGATATGGCAGATTCCCATAAAGAGCATTTTGGCAATCTCAAAATAGCCCTAGCAGGTTCTCTTTTTGGTTATAAGCGTTTGACTGAAATGTTAGTCAAAAATCTCAAACCAAATCACACACTCTGTTTTAATAAAGAGTTGCCGATTGATCTGTAAATCACGCCTTAGTTATCACATTGAAGGTATTGTCCAAGGGGTTGGTTTTCGCCCCTTTGTCTATACCATAGCCTCACGTTACACACTGCATGGTTTTGTACTCAACAATCCAAAAGGTGTGCTTATAGAGGTAGAAGGATTTCAAGAGAGCCTTGATGCGTTTGAACAGGCTTTGTTTAAAGAACTTCCTCCACTTGCACGCATTGATTTTTGGCAAAAAAATATCCTTACATGTAAAGATGATCTGAGTTTTGAAATTCGTCATAGTGATGAAGCAAGTACGAAATCTTCCCTTGTTTTGCCAGATATGTCCATTTGTGATGACTGTCTTAAAGAGTTGCATGATCCTACCAATCGCCGTTATCACTATTTTTTTACCAACTGTACCAACTGCGGTCCACGCTATTCCATCATCAAAACTGTTCCTTATGATCGTCCATACACTTCAATGCAACCCTTTGTAATGTGTGAAGCGTGCCAAAGTGAATACACAAACCCGCTCAATCGCCGCTATCATGCGCAACCCATTAGTTGTTCTAAATGCGGTCCAACACTTTTTCTGCGCAGCATAAATGGAGAACTCCTTGGAACGAATGAAGAGGCGATTGTTAAATTAGCGGATTTGATTAATGCTGGGCACATCGTTGCACTCAAAGGTATGGGAGGGTTTCATCTTATCTGTGACGCGACGAGTGATGCGGTGGTGGCACACTTGAGAGAGCGTAAGCATCGTCCTTCCAAACCGTTTGCTGTTATGTTTAAAAATCTTGAAGCGATCAAAGAAGAGTGTATACTCAGTGCTCAAGAAGAAGAGGGTATTCGCTCACTGCTTCGTCCGATTGTTCTTGTAAAACGTCACACAAAAGCTTCTAAAATCAGCTCACTGATAGCCCCTCACATCGATCGGCTCGGTGTTTTTTTACCCTATACCCCTTTACATGTCATTCTTTTTGAATATCTCAAAAACCCTATCGTGGCGACCAGTGCCAATCGCTCGGGCGAGCCTATTATCAGCGAAGCAACTGTTTTAGAACAAAAGCTCAATGATGTGGTGGAGTATTATCTTGATTACAACCGTGAAATAGTCAATTCCAGTGACGATAGTGTTTTACAGTACATTGGTGATAAAACACTTTTGATGCGATCTTCGCGTGGTATTGCACCGAAGAGTTTTCGCATTGATTCAACGGATGAGCGAAAAATCTTAGCCGTAGGCGCACACCAAAAAAACGCGATTGCTATTTATTTAAATCATCAGATTATTGTGAGTCCTTATATCGGTGATTTGGATAATATCGCCTCAAATGAACTGTTTGAAAAGATGATAGAAAATTTTGCTCGCTTTTATGATTTTACGCCCGATCTTATCGTTGGCGATCTACATCCCAATTATGTTTCAACACAGTGGGCAAAAAAGCAAAATATCCCTTTTGTACAGGTGCAGCATCACTATGCGCATATTCTCTCTGTCATGTGTGAGCATAAGCTCAAAGAAAAAGTATTGGGTATCGCATGGGATGGTACGGGGTATGGTGATGATGGAACCATCTGGGGTGGTGAGTTTTTAGTGTGCGATCAAAGTGGTTATGAGCGTGTTGCGTCGTTTGAGCCATTTGCTCTTTTAGGTGGCGATGCGAGTATTAAAGAGATCAAGCGTATTTTAGCTTCTCTTTTGTGGGATACTTTAGGTGATAAAGCAGATATTCACCTTTTAGACTATTTTGATGCGAAATCACTCAAACTTCTCAAACAAATTTACACCAAAAAGATTAATTCACCTTTGTGCTCATCGGTGGGCAGGCTCTTTGATGCTGTTGCCGTTTTGTGTGGCATGGAGGGAAATGTGAGTTATGATGGAGAAAGTGGCTTGCTTATCGAGGCTTTGTATGATGCTTCGATTACAGAGCATTACGCTGTTGAAATCGACGAAAAAATAATTCACTCTAAGTCAATGTTCATCCAAATGCTTCAAGATCAAGAACCACGCATGATTGCTTCTAAATTTATTAACACACTTGTCCATATTGTTCTGCATCTATCTTCACACTATACGTATCCTGTGATGCTAACCGGTGGGGTATTTCAAAATCGTACCCTGATGGAGCAAATACTGAAAAATATCACGCATGACCTCTATTTTCCGCTACAATTACCGACCAATGATGGCGGAATTTGTGTTGGTCAACTCTACAAAGTCATTGCAACGTAATATTAATTTTTTTATCTAGTAATATTTAAAGAATAGTATGACTAAAATATGACCAAAAGTATATTAATGAAGGATAGATCATGGATAAAATTATTCGTTTTAGTGTTTCACTCCCCGAAAAACTTTTAGAAGAACTTGACAAAAAAGTCGATGCTCAAGGGTATGCTTCACGTAGTGAGTTTACCAGAGATCTTATTCGCGAGAAGATCGTAAAAGATGATTGGCAAGATGACAATAGTGATGTTATTGGTGTTTTGACCATGATCTATACGCATCATCAAAATGAGCTTGTGCAGAAGATATTGGAGATTCAACACGATGCAAAAATAAACATTATGTGCAATACGCATGTACATGTAAGTCATGAAAACTGCCTAGAGACCATTATGGTGACAGGAAAAGTATCTGAAATAAAAGACTTTGCACAAAAAATTGCAGGACTTAAAGGGGTTA
This sequence comes from Sulfurospirillum oryzae, assembly GCF_025770725.1. Taxonomy (NCBI): domain Bacteria; kingdom Pseudomonadati; phylum Campylobacterota; class Epsilonproteobacteria; order Campylobacterales; family Sulfurospirillaceae; genus Sulfurospirillum; species Sulfurospirillum oryzae. The sequence goes on from NZ_JANZKZ010000002.1 coordinate 275,192, forward strand.
AATTCTCTAAACTTGTTGAGGCATCAATCCCTGCTTCATAATCTTTACATGTAAAGATTTTTCCTCCACAGCGCCTCTAAAATGAGGCGCTGTTCTTTTTTCTCATAGTTAAATTTAAACTCTGCTTCTTTAAGATAATAGATAAAATTCTCTTTTTTTATTCCTTTAAAATGATCCAGCCAGTTTTCTAAAAAGATCCAAAAATCGACTAAGGCATTCTCAAAGCTCTCGTAATGCGCCACTTTGTGTTGGTTAAGGTAGCGTGCATAAGTCTCTTTTTCAATAGAGTTTTCTTCTAAATTTTTCAGATGAGCGAACTGATCGGGAAGCAAAAGCGTGTGAATACGTTTTCCATACAGCATGCTCAAAATTCCGATAGCATCAAAGAGATGTTTTGGATTTCCTCGTTTACATGTAGGCAGATAATAGTACTCATCGTACTGCGAAAAAGAATCTGTTTGTTCTGCATAAAGGGTTTCGGAATGTCCTATAAGTACGAGTCGTAATTTTTGATAGCTTTTAGCAACAGTAAGATAATTCAATTTTAAAAGCGTAGCACATTCATAGGCACTTTTGTTATCAATAAAGCAGTCCAAAATGTTCATCTCTTTAGCATATTTAGCATGACTCCATGTTCGTTTACATGTAACGCATCGGTATTGTGTTTTTGAAATACTGTAAAGTACTTTATTTCCGCAAAAAATGCACTGTTTTTGATCTGTTTTCATAAGTGTATTTTTCCTGAAAATAACTAAGAAACTTCTTTTTTTAGCTCTTGTTTAACCGCTTCGGACTATAATGGATCAAAATATAGAGATAAGGACTTAAAAATGTGTAAAGATTGCGGTTGTTCAATCACTCCTACCCAATGGTCTGCGCACGCGCACGAACACTCTCACGATGGTCATACGCATAGCCATTCACACGATCACGACGATCATACCCATCATGAGCATCCTCATGCCCATGACCACGATCACCATGATCATCGAAAACATGAAGAAATCCATGCCAACCCTCAACTTAACGATAAAAAAACCATAGCGGTTATTACCAAAATTTTGGATGCCAATGATACGCAAGCATCGCACAACAGAGCTCATTTTGAGGAGCATGGTGTTCTTGCCATCAACCTTATGAGTAGCCCAGGTAGTGGAAAAACCACGCTTTTAGAAGCGACCATTGATACCAAGCAGATTAAGCTCGGTGTCATCGAAGGTGATCTTGAAACCAACCAAGACGCGGATCGCATCATTGCCAAAGGTGCTCCGGCGCATCAAATCTCAACAGGTCAAGCGTGCCATTTGGATGCTTTTATGGTGCATGAAGGACTTCACCATTTGCCGATTGATGGGCTTGATGTTGTTTTCATCGAAAACGTGGGCAATCTTGTCTGTCCCGCGAGTTACGATGTAGGGTCACACCTAAATGTTGTACTTCTCTCTGTACCAGAGGGTGATGATAAACCAGCCAAATACCCTGTTATGTTTAGAAGTGCTGACTTGTTCCTCATCACCAAATGTGACTTGTTACCATACTTTGATTTTAGTGTTGAAAAAGCCATCCGTGAGGCTAGAAAACTCAATCCAAAAGTTGATGTTATTGAAATTGACAGCAAGTCTGGAAAAGGGATTGATCAGTGGATCAATTACCTAAAAATGAAAAAAGCATTGAGGTAACCATGTGTTTATCTATTCCCTCTCGTGTCGTTGAAATCGACGAAAATAACTATGCAACGGTAGATACTATGGGTGTTAAGCGTAAAGTGACGCTTGACTTGATAGCTGAAGAGGTAAATGTTGGTGATTATGTCCTGATTCATGTAGGATTTGCCATGAATAAGATCAGTAAAGAACATGCAGAAGATAGCATTGCTGCTTACAATGAAATAGCAGAAGCGATGCGCGATGGTGAGATTAGCGACGAAGAAGGAAATAGTAACTATGTCTGAAGTTGAAGTGGATCTCATTGAAGGATTTCGTAACCCTGAACACATGAAAGCCTTAGCGGCACTCATTAAAAAAGAGTGTACGTCAAAGATTAACATTATGGAAGTCTGTGGTGGACATACGCATACGATTATGAAGTTTGGGCTTTCTCAAATTTTGCCTGATTTCATTGAGTTTGTGCACGGCCCTGGTTGTCCTGTGTGCATCATGCCTAAAGAGCGCATCGATCACGCTATCGCTTTGGCTTCTATGCCAAATACGATTCTTGCGACTCTTGGTGATATGATCCGCGTTCCTGGAAGCAAAACTTCTTTGCAAAAGCTTCGCGCTGAGGGGAAAGATATACGCTCTTTATATTCACCGCTTGATGTGATTAAAATTGCTAAAGAAAACCCCGATAAAAATGTTGTCTTTTTCGCCATTGGTTTTGAGACAACAACACCAATGAGTGCTGTTTTAGTGCAGCAAGCTATCGAGCAAAACCTGAGCAACATTTTCTTTCATATAAACCATGTTACCGTACCTGAGGCGGTAGATGCCATTATGAGTGGTGGAGATGCTAAGATTGATGCTTTTTTAGGACCTTCGCATGTAAGTGTTATCACGGGTTTTAAAATTTATGAGCCAATTGCAGAAACGTACCATACGCCTGTGGTGGTTTCAGGTTTCGAGCCAACCGATGTTATGGAGTCTGTTTTGCGTATTGTTCGTCAAATGAATGAGGGCAAAAGTGTTGTAGAAAATGAGTATGCAAGAGCGGTTTCTCGTGAGGGAAATCTTAAGGCTCAAGAGCTTGTTGACACTTACTTTGAACAAAGAGAGCATTTTAGATGGCGTGGTATTGGGGATATTCCTATGAGTGCTCTAAAACTAAGACCTAAATTTTCTGCTTTTGATGCTGAAATTGTTTTTGATGAAATCTTGCCTAAAACAGAGTTGAATGACCATAAAATGTGTATTTGTGGTGACATCCTAAAAGGTAAGGCCAAACCCTTTGACTGTAAAGTTTTTGGAAAAGCCTGCACACCTAGCAATCCAATGGGATCGTGTATGGTTTCGAGTGAAGGCGCTTGTGCTGCGTACTTCAAATACGGTAAATTGAACCTCAAAGGAGCGAAAGCGTGAGCCAAAAAAAGATACTTCTCTCTCACGGAGGTGGTGGAGAAGAGACTCAAAACCTTATCAAAGACCTGTTTTTTAAACATTTTGACAATGACATATTGCTACGCATGGAAGATGCAGCAAGTCTTGTGATGAATGACCATAAAATCGCTTTTACAACCGACTCTTTTGTCGTTTCACCGCTCTTCTTTAAAGGCGGTAACATTGGAAAACTTGCCATTGCTGGAACAGTAAATGACCTCTCCATGATGGGCGCGAAACCTCGTTATATGACCTGTTCGTTTATGATCGAAGAGGGCTTTTTGTATTCTCATCTTGAAGAGATTGTTATAACCATGCGCGATGAAATGGCTAAAAGCGGCGTGAAGATTGTTGCAGGTGACACCAAAGTCGTTCCAAAAGGTGGAGTTGATGGACTGTTTATCAACACCTCTGGTATTGGTGAAATTATGTGTGAGGACATCTCAGCACACAATTTAGAAAACGATGATGTCATCATTGTTTCCAATGAAGTGGGAAATCATGGTGCCTGCATCTTAGCAACACGCGAAGAGATAGAGCTAGAGAGTAACCTTCAAACAGACTGTACAAGTTTATGGAAGCCGGTAGAAGCACTTATCGACGCTGGTGTGAAGATTCATGCCCTAAGAGATGCAACCAGAGGAGGGCTTAGTGCCGTACTCAATGAATGGGCTGTCACATCGCACGTTTGTATTGAAGTTGATGAAGCTAAAATTCCTGTTGCCAAAGAGGTCAGAGGTGTGTGCGAGCTTTTAGGATTTGAACCTTATGAGTTTGCAAATGAGGGTACTATGGTCATAGCACTCCCTCAAAGTGAAGTCGAAAAAGCCGTTGAAGTGCTCAAAGGATTTGATGAAACAGCTAAAGTTGCTATTATTGGAAAAGTCAGCGACCTGTACAGGGATAAAGTCATTCTTCATACACCTTGGGGATCAGAACGCTTTTTAGAGCCACCTAAAGGTGAGCTTTTGCCAAGAATTTGCTAAGTAAGGTACACCATTATGCATGAATTTTCGATCGTCAATGCACTCTTAGAAATGTGCGAGAAGAATGCCAGAGAGCATGAAGCCAAAAAAGTGACTAAAGTTGAGATAAAAGTGGGAAAACTGAGCGGTGTTGAACCTCATCTTTTGGAAACAGCTTTTGATACCTTTAAAGAAGAAACGGTATGCGATGGAGCAGAATTTGTCATGCATGTTCAAGATATTGTCATCCGTTGTCAGAGCTGTCAGAATGAAGCTGAACTTAGCAAAAATGAATTTTGCTGTCCTAAATGTATGAGCACAGATGTCTCGGTGATTGATGGTGAAGAGATGTATTTAATGCGTCTGGAAATGGAGTAAAGAGAGGCTAAGACTCAGTAATGTATAATCAGTTATCACATTATTAAGGAAGCGGCTAAATGTTAGATGTGCTAAGACGTGCAACCATTGAGGATTTGCCAGAAATTATTAAAATTTATAATGAAGCAATCAAGGATGGTATCTCCACTGCTGATAGTAAAATCGTCACAGTAGAAGATAAATTAGAATGGTTTCATGCACATGATGCATTGCGCCCAATACTTGTCAAAGAGTATCATGGACGTATTATTGCTTGGATCAGTTTGCAACCTTTTTATGCAAACCTTTTTGCTTATCGCCATAGCGCTCGTATTAATATTTACATCGATAAAAACTTTCAAGGCAAAAAGCTAGGACAGCAGTTTTTAAGTGAAGCGATAGAACAAGCCAAAGGCTATGAAATTAAAACACTTTTAGCTCTTATATTTTCTGAAAATACACCCAGTTTGAAACTCTTTAAAAAATTGGGTTTCAAAGAGTGGGGTAATCTTAACCGTGTTGCTAACATCGAAGGTGTCGATAAAGACCTTTTGGTGCTAGGACTTCGTATTCAAGAATAATCATGCGAAAAGACGCCTCAATTATTTTTGATATGGATGGAACTTTAATTGACTCTAGTGCGGCTATGACGCACAGTGTCAATTATGTACGTCAAAATTTGGGATTAGAGCCTATTGGTCAGAAGTACTTAGAGTATCATATCAATCAGCCAGACCAGCATCTTCCAAAAATCTTTTACAACACAGAAGAGTATGACCCTGCACACCGCGCTTTGTTTAAAGAACATTATATGCACTTTTCCCCAAGTATGATCTCACTTTATCCTGATGTAAAAGAGATGTTGCAAGTACTGAGTCAAAAAGCTTATTTGGCTATTGCGACCAATGCGAGTGATTTTTTTGCGCGCCACATGTTAGAGCAGATGGGCATAATAGAGTATTTTTCTGCTATTGTAGGGGCTAATAATGTCGCCGAGCCAAAGCCAAGCCCGTTAATGGTCTATCGCTTGATGGAAGAGCTTGGAAGTGTGCCAGAAAAGACAATCTTGGTTGGAGATAGCATTAAAGATGAACGTGCTGCCGCCAATGCGGGGATTAACTTCGTTTTCGCTCTATGGGGCTATGGAACAAGTGAAACAGCAGAACTTCGCGCTCATAATATCCACGAACTTGTAGGACTGCTTAACACGATTATTTGAAAAGCTCAAGTGGCAATTCTAGTGTACGCTTAATGATGTTCACGGGCGTCTTGAGTGTATCCATAATTAGATGTGTCTCAATTTTTGGGTCAGTCGTAGAGCCTATAACGTCAACATTAGTTGCAATTCTTTTATCTTCACCAAGGATGATTCCGCCCACCAAAGGGATCATGTCAATTGCGGAACTAAAAGTTTTAAGCGTTTTGATTTGAAGTTTAAGATCAAGTGTACTGTTGGTTAAATTGACCATGCCTGCTCCCATAATATCTGCACTTTTACCCCGTAATTGTACTTCTTTAATATGCATAGCCTCTTTCGTTTGGTTAAATTCAACATAACCATTATCCACAAAATAGCCCTCTGTATTAAAATTAGGATCGTTAAAGACAAGTAGGGATGGAATAGCATTGATCGTTGCCATAAGGTTATTGAAGAATTTAAGGTCTTTAATAAAGGTTTTACGCATAATGAAAGTACCTTGCATCGTGTGGCTATCTTTTCCTTCAATACTGAGTGAAAAATCTCCTTGATAAAAATAGTGCCTATTCAGAAGTGCATTGGCAGCTTCTGCATCAAGTGCGCTTGCTTGAATGCCATAACTTCCTTTTTTTTCTTCATACTCAAAAGAAGATTGACCCCTTTTTGAATTAAGGTGAGCCCTATCTTTATACAGTGTTAGGGTATAGCGTTCACTCAGCACCGTTCTATTGTTGTCCATGTCGATCAAAGAAGAGTTTTCGCCAAAAATAGTTGTTTTGATAGGTATGTCTAAAGGATCATCGCCTTGAGGTATCGAAATATTCAGATCTTTTACATGTAACGTAATATCTTTGTCAAAATGAATCGAGAGTTTGTTATTCGTTGTGCTGGCATCAAGTGTTTGTGTATTGGTCGTGAGTGCAATTTCAAAGTCACGCACTGGTTCACGGTTATCTAAAAGGGGTGTAGTAACATTTTGTAAATTAATTTTAGCATCAAAATTTTCAAAGTCTTTGGTTAAAACCGTAACAGCGCCTTGCGTTAAAGAAGCATCTTTCATGAATGGTGAATAGGACGCTATTTTGGAAAGGTCATTTACGATAAATTGATTGTTGTCTTTTTCAAATATAATTGCAGTGTCAAGGTTTGGTAAAAGCATTTTAGTCGTCGTGTTTTCAATGGCAAACGAAGCATTTTGATCGACTAGATTAGCAATTTTTAAAAGTTTTGTTCCACTAAAGTCAAGAAGAAGAGAATTAATGTCAATAAAGCCATCAAAACGACTTTTTTTCGCATCAAAAATACCTGTGGCATTAATATCAAAAAGATTCTTATAGCGAAGATTGGCGTGATCTAGGGTGATCGCAAAGTTATCCAGTCTTACTTCACCCGCTTTGGTGGACATAGGTACGCCACTTAAAGTAAATTCGCTGGGTGAGAGTTTAAATTTCCCTGTAGCATTGATGTCAAAAGGCAGAAAACGTATATCAAGTCTCACTTTAGCATCGGTCTTACCAGACGTTTGAGTAATGGGAACATCAATTTTAAAAGCATGTAAAATTTTATGTATTGGTTCATCAAGCTTCGATGTCGCCGTAAGATCAACAACAATGCCTGTTCCTTTACCGATAAGATTATAGATATACACATCGGCTTTATCCACAGTTTTCTTTTCATACGTTGGCTCTCTAACATCAAAGAGAAGTGTGTCATTTTTAAACTCTATGCCTATCTCGTTAACATGGGCAGGAGGAACACTAGGCTCAAAACTTACAATGGCATCTTTAACGGTAGCTTGACCGTGCATTTTAAGAGGAAAATAGTCAAAGGTTTCAATGTTAAATTGACCTTCAAAATAGTGCAAAATGTACTCTTGCCCGACAATGTTTTTATCAATCCAATCCTTAGCAATTGGATCAAGTTCCACTTGCGTCACGATGAAGTTCATAAGGTCTGTGAGTTCTTTGTTGGTAAAGGTTTCACTTTGCAGATGGTAGGTTAAAAGTTTATCTTTAAGGTCGAAAATAGCAATACCTTTAAGACCAAATGTTTCAAATTCACCTTCAAAGGAGTATGTTTTGGCTTTAAGGTCAATGTGGGTTTTACCCTTTACATGTAAAGCATAATCTTTAAGATACGCCTCTTGAATCTCAAGATCTAGACTCCACTTATCAAAGGGAGTTATGATGAGATTGACATTAAGATGATTGCTTTCGAGTTTAAATGTCTCACCCTCATAATCGAGTTTAAATGTTTCGTTATTGTAGATCATATTTTGGATCACAATATGGCTGAAAAATTGGTTGAGATAAGGAAAATTTTTGATGATAGTCGTACTCTCTTCAAGAGAGGTATCGTTTTGTGTATCCTTCTTGATTTCAAGCGTTTGGATGTTCACAATCAATTTTTTATCTAGTTTTATATATAATTGATCAATTTTTATCGTCGGTAATGTTAAATTATCGATCGAAATGCCATTTACTAAGGTACCAATTAATGCTACGACAGAAAGAACTATGAATAATAAAAGTATCCAGATATTCCTAATGGTGTGTGATGTTGCTTTAATAATCATATATTCACTTCTCTTTCACTTGTCCAGACCGATGACTTCTAGTTCGGTCGCCTTTGTGCCACAAGGCTCAATAGGTCAAATTATATCATATATGGTTGAGAAAAATTTTGACCTTCATGACAAAGTCGATAAATACCTTCTTTACATGATTGGTAAACCTCAATCGGGCTGGGTGAGTATTAATCCAAGCCCTTTAACACGTGGTGATTTTCTCTACAAGCTTTCTCACTCAAAAGCTCCTTTAAAGGTCATCACCTATATTCCTGGCGAAACGAAAGAGCTTTTGTTTGCTCAAATTGCTTTAGCATTTGATCTTTCCTACGATAAACTTATGCAAGAATACGCCCTTGCAACGCCTTATGTAGAAGGATTTCTTGTGCCTGATACGTACTATATCCCTGTGGGTATTAATGAAAAGCATTTGATTCATTTTTTACTTGCCAATGCCAAAAAGTACCATAAAGATGTTTTCGAAAAGATCTTTGGTGAGTTTAATGAAGCTAAATGGCAAAAGTTCCTTATTATCGCATCTATCATTCAAAAAGAAGCCGCCAATAACGAAGAGATGCCTCTTGTCTCTTCGGTTATTTACAACCGCCTTAAAAAAGATATGAAGCTTCAAATGGATGGATCTCTTAATTACGGGCAGTATTCGCATCTTAAAATTACCCCACAGCGCATTCGTGAAGACACGTCGCCTTATAATACCTATATGTATAAAGGCTTACCACCTAATCCTGTGTGTAGTGTGAGTAAAGAGGCAATTTTTGCAGCCATTTTTCCCAAAACGACCAATTATCTCTATTTTGTAAAAAATAAAAATGGTACGCACACTTTTTCCCAAAATTATGAGACACATTTGGAAAATATAAAAAATTAATCACATAGATTTAATAAATAAATTGGTAGCATTATCAAAATTTAGTTCTTAAAAGGGGTAAACATGGCTCAAAAAACAAGTAAAATCATCTATACACAAGTAGATGAAGCTCCCGCACTCGCAACGTATTCTTTATTACCGATTGTTAAAGCATTTACCGCAAGTTCTAATATCGAGATTGAAACCAGAGATATTTCACTCGCAGGTCGCATTCTTGCTAATTTTCCTGAAAATTTAACTGCTACACAAAAAGTCAATGATGACCTTGCGTATTTGGGTGAACTTGCAAATCAGCCAGAAGCCAACATTATTAAACTTCCAAATATCAGTGCTTCTTTGCCTCAACTTCAAGCAGCGATTAAAGAGCTTCAAGAAAAGGGCTATAACGTTCCTAATTATCCAGAAAGCCCTGCTAATGAAGTAGAAAAAGAGATCAAAGCGCGCTATGCTAAAGTCTTAGGAAGCGCGGTTAACCCTGTTCTTCGCGAAGGTAACTCAGACAGACGTGCGCCTCTTTGTGTCAAAGAATATGCCCGTAAAAATCCACACCGTATGGGAAAATGGAGTAGTGATTCTGCTTCGCATGTCGCATATATGAATGAGGGTGACTTTTACGGTAACGAAAAAGCGGTTACGGTACCAGAAGCAACGACTGTTCGCATTGAACTTGTTGGAAAAGACGGTAACACAACGATTTTAAAAGAAAAACTACCCCTTTTACAAGATGAAATCATCGATGGAACTTATATGAGCAGCAAAAAGCTCTCAGCATTTTTTGAAGCGCAAATGGAAGAGGCTAAAAAAAGCGGTATTCTTCTCTCCTTACACTTAAAAGCTACAATGATGAAAGTCAGTGACCCTATCATGTTTGGCTATGCGGTCAAAGTTTTTTTCAAAGATGTTTTTGAGAAATACGCAACACTTTTCAAAGAGATAGGTGTCAATGCCAATAATGGTCTTGGCGATCTCTATACCAAAATCGCAACACTTCCAGAAGCGCAAAAAGCTGCTGTCGAAGCAGATATTATGGCGTGTTATACCAAACGCCCTAAACTTGCAATGGTTAATTCTGACAAGGGCATTACCAATTTACATGTACCAAGCGATGTCATTATTGATGCTTCGATGCCAGCGTGTATTCGCGAGTCTGGTCGTATGTGGGGAGAAGATGGTGCACTACACGATACAAAAGCCTTGATTCCTGATCGCTGTTATGCACGCATCTATGAAGAGACAATGAATTTCTGTAAGAAAAATGGCGCACTTGATCCTAAAACAATGGGTTCTGTGCCAAATGTTGGTCTTATGGCGCAAAAAGCTGAAGAGTATGGTTCTCATGATAAAACCTTCCAATGTGATGCCGATGGTAGTGTTCGCATCGTCGATATTGCAACAGGTAAAGTCTTAATGGAACATCCTGTTGAAAAAGGTGACATTTACCGTGCGTGCCAAGCAAAAGATGCACCGATTAAAGACTGGGTAAAATTAGCTGTTAACAGAGCTCGTTTAAGTCATACACCTGCCATTTTTTGGCTTGATCCCGCACGTGCTCACGATGCAGAAATGATTAAAAAAGTTGAAAAATACCTCAAAGAGTTCGACCTTAAAGATCTTGATATTAAAATTATGACACCCGAAGAGGCAATTCGCGAATCACTCGCACGCATTGTCAAAGGACTCGATACGATTTCAGTTACAGGTAACGTTTTACGTGATTACTTGACGGATCTTTTCCCTATTTTAGAAGTAGGAACATCCGCTAAAATGCTCTCAATTGTTCCATTGATGAGCGGTGGTGGATTGTTTGAAACGGGTGCTGGTGGTTCTGCTCCAAAACACGTTCAGCAATTTATAGAAGAAAATCACTTACGTTGGGATTCCCTCGGTGAATTTATGGCATTAACCGCTTCGTTAGAACACCTTGATAATGTCGTAGGCAATAAAAAAGCTTCTATTTTGGCAAAAACACTCGATGCCGCAACGGGTAAATTCTTAGATAACAACAAATCACCATCATCAAAGGTAGGTGAGTTAGACAATCGTGGAAGCCATTTTTATCTAAGCTTGTATTGGGCAGAAGCCTTAGCCGCACAAAATGAAGATCAAGCACTAGCTGCAGAGTTTAAACCGCTTGCTGAGACACTCAAAGCCAATGAGCAAAAGATCGTTGGTGAGTTAAATGCTGCACAAGGTAACGCTGTTGATATGGGTGGATACTATAAACCTAATTTTGAAAAAACGAGCAAGGCAATGCGTCCAAGTGCTACGTTCAATGCTGCTTTGGATGCACTCAAAGCGTAATTTTTTGATTTACATGTAAAGAAGGAGTCTCTTTGTCACAAGGAAAAAAAGTCTCAATTATTGGAGCAGGAAATGTTGGCGCAACAATTTGTTATTGGCTTGCGATGCGCAAAAGTTGTCGCGAAATTGTGATGATAGACCTCGTTGAGGGCGTTGCTATTGGCAAAGCCCTTGACATTTCTCAAGCTACCAGTCCCGAAGGTAGTCATACGCTCATTAGTGCTTCAAGTGATTATCAACATATCGCTAACAGCGATATTGTGGTGATTACCGCAGGCAGTCCACGAAAGCCTGGTATGAGTAGGGATGATCTTTTGATGATTAATGCCAAGATTACCAAAGGTATCATTGAACAGGTCAAAACTTATGCGCCAGAAGCCATTATTATCACCGTTTCCAATCCTTTAGATGCCATTACTTATGTAGCCATCAAAGCGGGGAATTATCCACGAAATCGCGTTATTGGTATGGCTGGCATTTTAGATAGTTCACGCATGGAGACCTTTATTTCACAAAAGCTTGGATTTGGGTATGGTCAAGTCACAGCGAGTGTTATGGGTGGACATGGAGATGACATGGTTCCGCTTCCTCGTTACTCTTCTGTAAACGGTGTAGCCCTTACAGATTTACTCAGCGATCTTGAAATTGATGAGATTATTGAAAAAACTCGTCATGGTGGAGCAGAAATTGTGGGGTATATGGGAACATCTGCATATTATGCACCTGCGAATTCTACCGTCAAGATGATCGAGGCTATTTTGAGCGACTCTCGCGCTATTTTCCCATGTGCCGTTTTACTAGAGGGTGAGTATGGTTACCATAACACCGTTAACGGTGTACCCGTTGTTTTAGGTGCAAATGGTATTGAAGAAATTGTGGAATTACCGCTTAATTTAAACGAACAACATCAATTTGCAAAAAGCGTAGAATCGGTCAATAAATTATTAGAAACATTGCATAAAAATGAGTTTTTTTTGTCTAATTAGAATCTCGTAACTTAAATTAGAGACAAAAAAAACATATAGTTAGGATTTTTATTGATTATGGTGTGCAGATAACTATACAGTCTTGGGATCGAAAGTTTAATTTAAGTCAATGCAGGGAGGTTTTATGAATATTCATGAGTATCAGGCAAAAGAGATCTTTAAGAGATACAATGTCCCCACACCGAACGGCTATGTAGCCTTTAGTGTTGATGAAGCTGTTGCAAACGCAAAGAAACTTGGTGGCTCAATTTGGGTTGTCAAAGCGCAAATCCATGCAGGTGGACGCGGTCTTGGCGGTGGTGTGAAATTGGCACGTAGTTTAGATGAAGTCAAAACACTTGCAAATGAAATTCTTGGTATGACTTTGGTCACACATCAAACTGGACCTGCGGGCAAACTGGTTCAAAAAGTGTATATTGAAGAGGGTGCAGACATCGCTGATGAGCTTTACCTTGGTGTTGTCTTAGATCGTGCTCGTGAAATGCCTGTCATTATGGCATCCCGTGAAGGCGGTATGGAGATTGAAAAAGTAGCAGCAGAATCTCCTGAAAAGATTATCAAAGTTGCTGTTGATCCTTTTATTGGATTTCAAGCATTTCATGGTCGGGAGTTAGCTTACGGACTAGGTCTTGAAAAAGAAGAGATTAGTAGTTTTATTAAATTTGCAGCAGCACTGTATAAAGTTTATATGGAAAATGATGCAGAGATGATCGAAATCAATCCATTGGTTAAAACAAAAAGCGGTTCATTTATTGCACTTGATGGCAAAATGGGCTTTGATGATAATTCACTCTTCCGCCACCCAGAGATCGAAGCGATGCGCGATGAGAGTGAAGAAAACCCAATTGAGCGTGAAGCTTCAGGTTATGGACTGAGCTACGTTAAACTTGATGGTAATGTTGGTTGTATGGTCAATGGTGCTGGTCTTGCGATGGGTACAATGGATACAATTAACTACGTGGGAGGCACTCCTGCAAACTTCCTAGACGTGGGCGGCGGAGCGAATGCTCAAACCGTTGCTAAAGGCTTTGAGATTATCCTTAAAGATCCAAATGTCAAATCAATCTTTGTCAATATTTTTGGTGGAATTGTAAGATGTGATCGTATTGCGAATGGTATCTTAGAAGCTACCAAACTTGTGGATGTTCACGTTCCTGTGATCGTCAGGCTTGATGGCACAAATGCCAAAGAAGCTGCCGAAATTCTTAAAAATGCCAATATCAAAAATATTATTACTGCAAGCGATCTCAACGATGGTGCTAATAAAGCCGTTGCTGCAGCTAAAGGAAACTAATTATGAGCATATTGATTGATAAAAATACAAAAGTCATCGTTCAAGGTTTTACCGGTAAAGAGGGTAGTTTTCATGCTGAACAATGTTTGGCGTATGGTACAAAAATCGTTGGCGGTGTAACACCGGGCAAAGGTGGCACAGAACATTTGGGTCAACCTGTGTTTAATACCGTTCGTGAAGCAGTTATTGCAACAGGTGCAACGGTTAGTATGGTATTCGTTCCACCTGCCTTCGTAGGAGATGCTGTTTTAGAAGCGGCAGACGCAGGTATAGAGCTCTCTGTCATTATCACAGAAGGTTCACCTGTTCGTGATATGCAAAGAGCCAAAGCGTATGCTGTCAAAAAAGGTATGAAAACCATTGGACCAAATTGTCCAGGAATTATCACGGCTGAAGAGTGTAAAATCGGCATTATGCCTGGCTCCATTTTCAAAAAAGGCAATATTGGCTTGATTAGTAAATCAGGCACATTGACTTATGAAGGTGCAAACCAAGTGTGTAATGAAGGCTTTGGTATTACCACCGCTGTAGGTATTGGCGGTGATCCTATTATTGGACTTTCATACTTGCAACTTCTTCCACTGTTTGAAGCAGATCCTGAGACTGAAGCGATCGTTATGATCGGTGAAATCGGAGGCGATCTTGAAATTCAAGCAGCAAAATTTATTAAAGAGCACATTAAAAAGCCTGTCGTTGCTTTTATTGCGGGTCAAACTGCACCAAAAGGTAAACGTATGGGACATGCCGGTGCAATCGTAAGTGGTAGTGCTGGAACAGCAGCTGAAAAAATGGAAGCGCTTACAAAAGCAGGAGTACATGTCGTCAAATCACCTGCAGAAATAGGAAAAAAGATAGCAGAGGTTTTGAAAAAATAATACATTAAGTCTGCTAGATGTTATAGTAGTGTACAATCTAGCAGTTTGTTTGTTTATAATTCGATAGAGAGCAAAGATAAAGGAGAACGAAGAATGGGTTTAATTACCGCTCCAAGTAATACACCGGTATGGGTTAACGTCTCTAGGTGTAAAGCTTGTGATATTTGTGTCAGTATGTGTCCAGCAGGTGTTTTGGCAATGGTTCAAGCACCAAATTCGACACTAGGATCGATGATAGAGGTTGTTGTTCCAGATGCCTGTATTGGATGTAGGGATTGTGAATTGCATTGTCCTGATTTTGCTATTTACGTAGCAGATAAAAGTGAATTTAAGTTTGCGAAACTTTCAGAAGCCTCTAAAGAGAGAGCAGAAAAAGTAAAGCAAAATAAATTTAGAAAACTGAGCGCATAAGGATCATTGATGGCAAGAGAAGTAATATCAAGCGGCAATGCCTTAGTAGCAAAAGCGGCAGTTGAATGTGGATGTAAATTTTTTGGAGGCTATCCTATTACGCCTTCAAGTGAAATTGCAGAGGATTTAAGCAAACTCCTTCCAAGATATGGTGGAAAATTTATCCAAATGGAAGATGAAATAGCAGGTATTTGTGTCTCTCTTGGCGCTTCTATGAGCGGAACAAAGTCAATGACCGCTTCATCAGGCCCTGGAATTTCTCTCAAATCTGAGCAAATTGGTTACAGCTTCATCACTGAAGTTCCTTTGGTTATCGTTAACGTTATGCGTGGTGGTCCTTCAACGGGTCTTCCAACACGTGTTTCTCAAGCAGACATTGGTCAAGCAAAGTACCCAACACACGGCGATTTTGCTTCTATTTCACTCTGCCCAGGTAGTCTTGAAGAGGCTTACACTGAAACGATTAGAGCGTTTAATATCGCTGAAAAATACATGACACCTGTTTTTGTTCTTTTAGATGAAACTTTAGGACACATGCACGGTAAAGCGATTCTTCCTGATCTTGCAGAGGTTGAGAAGAGTGTTGTTAAACGTGCTGAATTTACAGGTGATCCAAAAGATTATAAACCTTATGCAGCAGCTCCGACAGAGCCAGCAGTTCTTAACCCTTTCTTTAAAGGTTATCACTATCACGTAACAGGTTTGCATCATGGTGACATGGGCTTTCCAACCGAAGATGGTGCTGCATGTGAGTACAACATCGAACGTTTGATGAATAAAATCAATACAAAAACAGATGATCTCGTTCATTACGAAGAGTTTATGTTAGAAGATGCTGATGTCTGTATTATCGCTTATGGAAGTATCAGCCGAGGGGCTAAAGAGGCAGTTATGAAGCTTCGTAAAGATGGCATTAAAGCGGGTCTGTTTAGACCAATCACATTGTGGCCAAGCCCTGCAGCAAAACTGCAAGAAATTGGTAAAAAATTCAAGAAAATCATGGTAACAGAGCTCAATATGGGACAGTACCTAGAAGAGATTCAGCGTGTTATGAAAAGAGATGATTTCGCGACATTGCACAAAGCAAACGGTCGCCCAATCGCTCCACTTGAAATGGTTGCTAAAGTTAAGGAGATGATGTAATGGCATTTAATTACGATAAATATCTACGTGTAGATAAAATGCCAACCTTATGGTGTTGGGGTTGTGGTGATGGCGTTATTTTAAAATCTGTTATTCGTGCAATCGATGCAATGGGTTGGGATATGAACGATGTATGTGTTGTTTCAGGTATCGGTTGTAGTGGACGCTTTAGTTCATATATCGACTGTAACACAGTCCATACAACGCATGGTCGTGCCATTGCTTATGCAACAGGCATCAAGCTTGCGAATCCTGAAAAACATGTTATCGTTGTTACTGGTGATGGCGATGGTCTTGCAATCGGTGGTAACCATACGATTCATGGTTGTCGTAGAAACATTGACCTTAATCATATTTTGATCAACAACTTTATTTATGGTTTGACTAACTCTCAAACCAGCCCAACAACGCCTCAAGGTTTTTGGACAGCAACAGCGAACTACGGTAACGTTGATCCATCATTTGATGCGGCAAAATTAGCGGATGCAGCAGGAGCAACATTTGTTGCGCGTGAGTCTGTACTTGACCCTCAAAAACTTGAAAAAATGTTTGTCGCAGGTTTCTCTCATAAAGGTTACTCTTTCTTTGATGTGTTCTCAAACTGTCACATCAACCTTGGACGTAAAAATAAAATGGGTGAAGCGGTACAAAACCTTGCTTGGATTGAAGGTCGTATTGTAGGTAAGAAAAAGTTTGACCTTTTAAGTGACGAAGAGCGTGTGGGTAAATTCCCAACAGGTATCCTCAAGCAAGAAGAGGGCAAACTCGAATATTGTGACGCGTATGACAAAGTCATTTACGCAGCACAAAATAAAACAACCGTACAGCTATAAGGAGCCCCTGATGAGAAGACAATTACGTTTCGTAGGTGTGGGTGGTCAGGGTGTTATCTTGGCAGGTGAGATTTTAGCGGTTGCAAAAATCAAAGAGGGTGGTTATGGTGTAAAAGCATCTACCTATACCTCTCAAGTACGTGGTGGACCAACAAAAGTTGACATCTTACTTGATGAGAGTGAGATCCTTTTCCCTTATGCAAATGAGGGTGAGATCGAGTTTATGATCGCTACCGCGCAAGTAAGCTTCAATCAATTCAAAAGCGGTGTAAAACCAGATGGTATCATCGTTGTTGAGCCAAATTTGGTTAAAGTAAACGATGAAGATCGTAAAAAATGGAAGATCATTGAGATTCCACTCATTACCATCGCTAAAGAAGAAGTTGGAAATGTTATTACTCAGTCTGTCGTTGCTTTGGCGATTACCGTTGAGATGACACATGTTCTAGCACATGATTTAGTCCGTGATGTCATGCTTTCAAAAGTACCAGAAAAAGTTCACGCAGACAATATTAAAGCGTATGAACTTGGTATAAAATACGCTAAAGAAGCGCTCGCTAAACTTTAATCATTGAGTCATTGACCGTCGGGTTATTATAAGCCCGATGGTCAGTAAACTTTTTTCTACTTCTGCGTTACATGTAAAGCTATTTTAAAAAAACAACCACACCAATAAAACCACTCCAAAGCCAAGATTAAACCAGCTTACGCCATCTTCAAAGAGTTTGATTAAGATTTCATAGTTGTAGCGCTCAAGAGTTGATGGGTGCATTGCCAAGCCATTTTGAGCGTATTGAACAATGTCAACTGAATAGAAATAAGCAACAATTTCAGGCGCAATAAAAAAGAAGATAACACCTAAAATTCCCCAAAGTGATTTTTCAGGTTTCATGTCTGAAAGCACTTTTGTTGTGGCAGGATGGCGTGCAATTTTTTGGAGTTTATCTCTCACGAAGAACCTTTTGGGAAGTTTGAAATGTGGAGCGGGTGACGGGAATCGAACCCGCTACTTTCAGCTTGGGAAGCTAACACTCTACCGATGAGTTACACCCGCATTTTAAAGGAGGCATTATAGCACACTCAGCTATTGATGTCGTCAAAAATAGTTACATGTAAAAGGAAACTTTAGCTTTAGAAGGTAGTTTTCAAAATGCTATTTTTTTCAAACTTGCCTGTGCCATAATGATTAGACTTCTTTCATAACCCATTGAAAAAAGAGTATCGCTTATAGTACATCACTTTTTAAAACTAAAAATATCGCCATAGCTTTGGCTATGACTCAATTTTGAGTTTCAAAAATTAACGCACTCTAAACAAACTCTTTATCTTTTCAAGGGTTATGAAAGAAGTCTATTAAATGCTATAAAGGAGTCATTATGGATTATCGAATTGAAAAAGATACTATGGGCGAGATCAAAGTTCCCAATGAACGTTACTGGGGAGCACAAACTGAGCGTAGTTTGGAAAATTTTAAGATCGGCACAGAAAAAATGCCAAAAGAACTCATCCGCGCCTTTGCACTTTTGAAACGCTCTTTAGCATCCGTCAATCAAAAGCTGGGAAAACTTGATGCTAAAAAAGCAGGAGCAATCATCCAAGCATGCGACGAAATTCTTGCAGGAAAGTTTGACGGTGAATTTCCTCTTGCCATTTGGCAAACAGGCAGTGGCACACAGACCAATATGAACCTTAACGAGGTCATCGCCAATCGCGCGACAGAGATATTGGGAGGCGATTTTAGAAAAGAAAAACTCATTCACCCAAACGATCATGTCAATATGTCTCAAAGCTCCAACGACACGTTTCCAACAGCCATGCATATTGCTAGTGTCATCGAGATCGAAGAGCAACTGCTCCCTTCTTTAGAAAAACTCAAAGAGGCGTTAGAGTCCAAGGAGAAAGAGTTTGGCGGTATTATTAAAATAGGGCGAACCCACTTGCAAGATGCAACACCGCTTACATTGGGGCAAGAGTTTAGCGGTTATCGTAGTATGTTGGAGCACTCTTCTTCGCATATACTCCAAGCACTTGAGTCACTTCGTGAGCTTGCCATCGGTGGAACTGCTGTGGGAACAGGCATAAACGCGCATCCAAAACTCAGCGAGTTTGTCAGTGAAGAGCTGACCAAATTGACAGGCAAAACCTTTGTCTCGTCTCCCAATAAATTTCATGCTTTAACATCACACGATGCACTTGTGTTTGCGAGTGGAGCAAACAAAGGTTTAGCAGCAAACCTCATGAAAATAGCCAATGACATCAGATGGTTGGCTTCGGGTCCCCGTTGTGGTATAGGTGAGCTTTCCATTCCTGAAAATGAGCCTGGAAGCTCTATTATGCCTGGTAAGGTCAATCCAACCCAAGCTGAAGCTGTTACAATGGTTGCATGCCAAGTATTTGGTGCCGATACCGCTATTGCCTTTGGGGCAAGTCAAGGTAACTTTGAGCTCAATGTCTTTAAACCCGTCATCATCCTTAACTTTTTGCAACAAGTTAGGCTTCTTGGCGATGTCATGGAGTCGTTTCGTATTCATTGTGTGGAGGGCATTGAAGCCAATAGTGAGAAGATCGCACACAACCTTCACAACTCGTTGATGCTGGTCACCGCACTCAATCCTTACATCGGTTATGAAAATGCAGCTAAGGTGGCAAAGCTGGCGCATAAAGAGCATTTAAGCCTTAAAGAAGCATGCGTCAAGCTTTCTCTTTTAACGCCTGAGGAGTTTGACCGTTATGTCATTCCTTCCGAGATGATTCACCCTAAAGAGTAAAAAGCAGATACGTAGCGACAAAATAGTGTCGCTACGTTTTACATGTAACATTTTTGAAACTCATGGTATAGCTCTTGCATAAACTCCTTAAAATCTTTAAGGAGTTCTCTTGGAAACCATGGTGAAAGGTGTCAGTAAAATATTGCAGAAAAATGAGCGAAAAATTGGTTCTGAAGCTCCTGCTATCAGCCTTTTAATGCTTGATGGTCAAAGCAAAATCATCGGTATGATGGCAACCAAAGTTCAAGTGATGATTACATTGCCATTTCACAATTCGCTGAGTGATGCGCTTTTAAATATCATCCAAAAATACCAAGATCAAGTATTTATCTATCTCATTAGCGTTCAAGCGTTAGACCAAGAGTTTGATGGATCAAACGCTTCTATAGATTTTGAAGAATTAGCAAAGAAATTTGGTGTGTATGTCGATGAAACACTGTGTGCCAAAGCTATCTTCATCATCAACAAAGATGGTCAATTTGTTTACAAAGAGATTACGCGTGATGTCGAAGATGCGTTTGATCTTGAGATGTTTGAAACAAAACTTCATGAAGCGATTCATTTTAAGAAAAAAGGGCATGTGCATGAGAATTGGATGGGTGCTTGATGTAAGTATTTTTTTTACATGTAAAACAAGAATATGGCTGCATTGTTCGTAAACCAAGCCAATGTGTAGAAACATTTTTTGGATCATTTCAGTCAACTAAAAGTGATATTTGTATGACCGATACGCATCTTTAGATATGCTATAATAAATACATGAACTATGATTTACAGAGACTCAAAAATTTAACAGTGTTGGTAGCAGAAGACGATACGGCAGTTTTAAACGATATGGCACAAATGCTTTCGATCTTTTTTAAAGAGGTATTACAAGCATCTAATGGCGAAGAAGCCTTTAGACTTTTTGATGCGAACAAGCCAGATATGGTTTTAAGTGATATTCAAATGCCTTTAACGGATGGGGTATCATTTGCTAAAAAAATAAGAATGATCGATGCTACAACACCGATACTCTTTATAAGTTCGTATTCTGAAGGTTCAGCACTTATACAAGCTGTCAATTGCGGGGTTGACGGTTATATTGTGAAGCCTATTGAACTGGAAGAAGTACTACAAGCCATTAGCAAAAGTCTAAGACGTACAGAGATACCAAAAAAAAATATAGTTTATTTTAAAAACGCTCTAGTCTATAACTATGCTACAAAAGTGTTGACGCAAAATGGTCTTTGCATTGATCTTGGAGCGAAAGAGCATGCTTTGCTTTCTCTTTTCTTACAGAACCGAAACAGAACGCTTACAAAAAAAGAAATCGTGGATGAGATCTGGTCTTTGGATGAAATATCTGACAGTGCTTTTAAAAGTCTTTTAACCCGTTTGCGTAAAAAAATAGGCGAAGGAAGTATCGAAAATGACAAAAATAATGGTTGGAGATTAGTATTAGACTTATAGCTATTTTGCTAGTGGCATTCTTTCACATGGCATACGCATACGATACGATTGAGGTATTTAATAAAAATATTAATGTTGTGCATTCGGGTTATTATATCTCCGATAAAAATATTTCTGCAAACGAAGCCTATACGCTTTTTACGTCTAATGCTTTTTACGATCTACCACAAAAAGCTAAAAGTTTTGGATTTGATACCAAAAGTTATTGGTATGCTTTTGTTGTTTCCATCGATAGCAATGCTTCAGAGCGATTTTCTTTGGATATTAGAACACCGAGTGTTGATAAGTCAGAACTTTACGCTTTTTCCAACAACGCTTTAATCAAACATGAGCTCAGTAGCGCATTTGCACCAGAGTCAAAACGCACCATTAAGGAGTTTTCAACTCAATTTGAACTTCTTGATACCAACAACACCATTACGTATTTACTCAAAATCGACACGAAAGCGCCACGGTTTTCTGCTTTTGCTTTTGGATCACAAAGTGAAATAAATGAGACATGGTCTATACACGCTTTTATTTTTGCATTGACTACGGGGATCTTTTTATTTGTATCTTTTTTTAGCCTTGTTTTATATGCTAAGTTGCAAGACAGAATCTATCTTTTTTATGTGCTCTATATTTTTGGACTCTATGGCTCTGTTGTTATAACGTCTGGTCATGCCAAGCCTATAGTGCAATTACTTCCTGTCGTAGGACAGTTTTTTGTCATTATGATTTTACAAGCTCAACTTGTCGGGTTAACTTTTTTTAGCGAAAAACTTTTAGAGACAAAATCAAAGATACCAAAAATCGCAAACGTTATAAGATATTTACTGTATATCAATATAGCACTTTCCCTTGCTTTTCCTATCAGTCCATTGTTCAAAGCGCTTAGTTTTGCTATGACTATAGCTCTTTTTATTGCGCTTTTAGTTGCAGCCATCAAAGTATTTACTAGGGAATCCAAAATAGTGCTTTATTATTTAATTGCCACAGGCATAGCATTGGCGCTTATGATTGCTTTTACGCTCATGCATCAAGGCGTTATCTCTTATGGAGTGTTTAGTTCTAATTTTCTAACGCTAGCTTTGATTTGGGATATGACATTTTTATCTTTGGCCATTGTGAATAGAATAGAGTTGTTGCAGCGTGAAAGTATGGAAAATGAACGCATTTTAACGCTTAAATCCAGACAAGAGACTTTAGGAGAACTCACAGGCAATGTCGCACATCAATGGCGAAGCCCCTTGTCTAAAATTGGTGCCATCGTCTCTTCCATGCGTGCAAAACTAATGTTTTCCGAAATATCAAAAGAGGAAACCTTGGATGATCTTACAAGGGTCTCTAAAATTTTAAAACATCTTTCAACAACGATAGAAACCTTTCAGTCTTTCTTAATTGCAAAAGAGAAGCAAGAGAAATTTAATGTCTCACATACCCTTGAAGAAATGATACATTGGGTTCAAACGAAAGAGATAGAACTACGTTATACGTTTGAACCAGAGTGTTTTGTACTTGGTGAACAGAACGAAATTTTACAAGCTATTTTGGCCATTATTCAAAATGCCAAAGAGGCGATCATAGAGTCTCATGTAGAAAATGGGTATATCAGCATAAATCTTAGTAAAAATGAATCAGATGTAATCCTCACCATCAAAGACAATGCGGGTGGCATTAAACTGATACCGATTGAAAAAGTCTTTGCTCCGTATATGAGTACCAAACAAAATGGCACTGGCATAGGACTGCTTTTGGCAAAGACCATTATAGAAAAGCGTCACAAGGGTAAATTATGGGTCAAAAATGACGATGAAGGTGCTGTCTTTACGATTGAGTTGCCAAGTCACTAAAAAGTATTTACATGTAAAGGTTTTACAGATTTTGGGTAAGTGCTTTTTTCTCAAAAACACTCCAACCACACTCTAACCAGAGGCGTGCAGTTTGGTTAAAGAGTTCACTTTGCAGTGTTGCCACTTTAGCTTTTGTCGTCGCTAAGGTGGCGATGGCACGGCTGAGTTCATCGGCACTGATGAGTTGGTTGTCAAAGCGACCTTGTGTGAGGTTGGTGTATGATTCGCTGGCTTTCGCTTCAAGTTTGGCACTTTGTAACTGAGCTTCGAGTGTTTTGATCGTTAACTGGGTATTTTCTACCTCTAAACTCACTTGTTGTTTGTACTCTTCAAGATTGAAAAACGCGGACATTTTGGAAGCACGTGCCGCATCGATGTTGTGCGCATCGCTAAAGCCATTAAAAAGATTCCACGAAGCACTCAGCCCCACATAGCTTTTATCGGCATTGGTGTAACCATCGCCATTTAGTTCAAGTGAGTCACCTTGTCGTTTTAAAACGCCTACCATTGCAAGTGTTGGGTAGTTTTTACTTTTGGCTAACTCTACACTGCTTTGCGCGACATCCATTGCTTTTATCATTACATGTAAATCTTCGCGTTCATTTAAAGCCATCTCTTTAGCGACATTTTCGCTTGGTACTTCAAAAGCGTGAAGCGTGTTGCCTGAAAGTGTTTCTATTTTGGTATTGACAATAAATGAGAGCTGATTGAGAAGCTGATTTTTTTGATTTTGATGGTGAAGCAGTTGTGCTTCAATGTCATACTTTTTAGCCTCAATAGCGTAAAGTTCGCTTTGTGCTAGCAGTCCATTGTCATAAAAACCTTTGGCTTTTTTATAGGATTGATTCATGGCAGACTGTGAACTCAAAAGTGCCTCAATAACGTTTTCTTCTGCAACGATGGTACTGAAAAGTTGGGTGACATGCATGGCAAGATTGCGTTTGAGATTGGTCACTTTGAGGCTTGCTTGCTCACTTTCCAATTTGGCTTTATCGATGGCGGCTGAGATAGCAAAACCCGTAAAAAGTGGATAGCTTAAAACCAGTGCGCCTTCAAGATGTTGCCTTGTTCCAACATCGGCTTTTGTGACAGGAAAAGAGGGAAGGTGTAGGGTCATGTTTGGAATTTCATTAAACTCAATGGCACTCAGTGTTGCATCAAGGGAAGGAAGGTTTTTACTTTGCGCTGCTTGGTAGAGCGACTGAGATGCGCCCTCAAGTTCTTTAGCACTTTTAAAGCTATTGCTTTTTTCCAACAAATTTAAAAGTTCAGTGTAGGTTTGCGCGTTAAGGCACAAAGGGAGTAAAAAGAGAAGTAAAAGTCGCATGAAACGTCCTTGCGAAACATCATGATTGTGAGGTTAATAGTATTGCTTATCCTATTAATCCGCTCTTAATTAGGTCAAAATATAACAAATTAGTTATATAATAGTTTTCTCTTCATCCAAGGAGCGTGAATGTTGGAAAAAATCAAACAGTATCGTTTAGGGGTGGCTATCTTAGCCTTGGTTTTAATGGCTTCGGGACTCATCGTCAATAAACTCAGCGCTCCCAAACTTGCCGAAAATCTCGTTCAAGGATCAGGTCGGATGGATGGTGATTTGGTCAATCTTAATGCCAAGTATGCAGGACGCATCGCTACTTTAAACATTCATGAGGGAGAACACGTTTCTGTTGGGCAAAGCATCGCCGTTCTTGCAAGCCCTGAGTATGAAGCGCAAAAGGCACAGATCGAAGCGCAAATCAATGCTAAAGCGCAGGAGCTTAGTGCAAAAAAGACAGAGCTAGAGATTGCTTCTAAAACCATTCCTGAAACACTTTCAAAAGCCAAAGCAAATTTTTCTATCA